>JAITRW010000037.1 GCA_031288175.1 Tannerellaceae bacterium | reverse complement strand
GTTATCGGTAGAAACAGTACCAATGACACCTACGCTTGGGCTTACCTTACCTCCAGAATCTGTGTCTTTGTGGTAGGTGTTGACTATTTTGAATATAATGACAATGAGATGTGGGTCTTTGTCCTCTTCTCCCTCGAACCCATTGACCTCAACGCCATTCGCTCCGGCAACAAGAAAATCAAGGACTTTAAGTGGACTATAGGCTCCGGTGCCCATTTCTTTGACTGGTATATGGGTGACTTGAGAATCTGGCCCTCCGACTTTCGCCTTGACCGACCTATTGCCCAAGCTTATAAGGACTTGGGTAACCGGCCTTGGTCTAATGGTAGCAACGATGAGTGGGAGAATGTCGTCGCCTGGGGTATCCACAAAACCCTCTCCGATCCCCTCAATGCCATCCTCAATGGTGTCTACTGGACTAACGATACCCCAAAAGACGCCTATCACTATGGCGGCCTCTGGGAATCCTACTACGGCGGGGATGAAGTCAACCTCACCTCTCTGCACTATAAACGGCAAGGCCCTTTTAGTGCGCACTCCAATGACGATCTTTACTTTCAAATGAGCTACTTCCGACCCAGCGGCCCCGTAGGCTGGCCTCGACGTAGCTTCCAGGGTACCAACACCTTTAACGGTACGCCCATCGACTACTACAACTTCCGTAGATCTATCCCACCGCCTTCTCTGCACACCACTCCCTCCCACTTGAACACAGTCACCCTCCCCGTCCTCCAAATGACCCCCTTTACCGTCGATGGCGCGAGTTATGACGCCGAACCTTTTTCTTTGACAGGACTACCCTTAACCTTCCAAATCTCCCCCGACCATCACCTCTTCTTCCAGCAAGGCTGGCACTCCGCTACCCTAATGTCCAGATACCCCGGTGATTTCACCCTCACCGCCTCCGCGAATGTAAAAGGGCTCATTGATCCCATACGTACACCCTCCTCCGACACCGTCTCCGACACCTGGCACATCCACACCCCCGTACCCCCCGCCCATATTACTTCTACACCAAGTACCCACACCATTATCTGGGAAACCGCCGATGTGAATTTCCCCGCATATACCGCCCGGTTGCTGCCCGAAGAACCCATCTCCTTACGATACAAGTTAACCTCCCAATTGTCGATTCAGAGCTTCATGAAGTTCTTCCGGACTCCGCACCAAGAAATCCCCGACAATTTGGCAGAGGAAGACATTCCCCTAAGCAAATTCGGGGGAGGCACCTGGACTTCCTCCGATAACTCCGTCGTGGCCGTCACACAAGACGGCCTCCTCACCGCGCACAAGACAGGTGAAGCCACCATCTCCTTCACTACCGCAGGACCCATAACCGATTATCCCTACCCCATAGACCCCTTTACCATCACCCAGAAAGTCACCGTCCCGCCTGCTGTCGCCTCTTCCCTCAAGCTGGCCTGGAAATCAGGTACCGTCCAAGCACAATCAGGCGATGCCGTCACCCTACACACCCTCTACTATGATAACCAGGTCTTCCCCACCACCCTCCAAGCTCTATTCCCCATTGACATACTCCCCGAATACAAAGACCTGATAACCCCCAACGACTACACCGTAGTCCTCACCTGGACTTCCTCCAACCCCGAAGTAGCCTCCGTCAGCTCCACAGGATTTGTCACCGCCCTCAGCCCCGGTATAACCACTATCAAGGTCTCCGCACAAGTGACCCCCTCAGAGCTATGCGAACCCCAGTCCTCCTACTTCGTCGTCAAGGTGCCTCAGTTGCCGGTATTGAAGTGGGAACAAGGAGAAGGGACGGAAGAGGTGATGACGGTGCACTTGAGTAAACTGTTACCTCAGCCGGTACTTAAGACGACGACGATACAGTATGCGGGGATGTCCTATTCATTGCTGGGAATGAGATGGACAACGTCGGATGAGCGGGTGGTGCAGGTAAGATGGGATGCGAACAACCGGAGTGAGGCGCGGTTAGAGGCAATAGGAGAAGGGGAGGCGACAATCACCTTCGAGGCCGATGGCTTGCCATACAGCGGATATAGCGAGCATAAAGAATTTACGTTGACCCAGCGTGTACACGTTCCCAAGCTTCCACAGCGGCAGGTTAAGTCTACGTTAACGGATGTAAATAAGACGGAAGTGGAGTACATTCCGGTGGGCGCAAGCCTGGCCTTTCCCTACAAAGTGGAATATACGTATGAGGGAAAGGCGTATCCCTTAGTGAATGAGGTGTGGACGACGTCTAATGCGGAAGTGGTGGATGTATGGAAGAGTACTACGGGGTGGCGGTTGTTTGCGCAAACGGAGGGCGAGGCGATATTGAAATTCCATGCGGAAGGAGGCGCTTACGGTTTCGAAACCTTTGAGTTTGAGCGTCGTGTGAGCATAGTGAGTATGCTGCCGGAGGGTAACGAAGAGACACCTGGTGGTGACGAAGAGATACCCGGCGGTGACGAAGAGATACCCGGTGGTGACGAAGAGATACCCGGTGAGGTAACGGGAGCGGTGAGTATACGCTGGAACGATGACGGGGAGGATAAGGTGATGAAGGTGGGAGAGAGGTTTAAGCTGGGACTGTGGTTGATCATGGACGGCGAAACCTATCCATATCCCAACGGAGGGGCAGAATGGCTGTCATCAAATGAAGGAGTGGTGAGCGTGAGGTGGGGAGAAGTGGAGGCACTCAAGACTGGCTTCGCCACAGTATATGCCCACGTAAAGATAGGCGAACGGGCAGCAGTGGTATCACGATACATCGCCGTGCCCAGACAAGGCTCTTTATATGAGGTGCATGACGGCATTGTCCCCATCACATCCTCCGATGATACTCCCCAATACTATACCCTGACCGGCAAATACATCGGCAACCAAACGCCTGAGAAGGTAGGAGTATACTTGCAGAAAATAGGAGAGGCGATGATAAAGGTGATTGTGCATTGATGATTGATTCTGAGAGCGGGTTGCAAGATTTGATAATAAGTTGTAATCTTGCACCCGCTTTCCGGAAGCCGGTCCCATAGCTCAGTCGGTTAGAGCACCTGACTCATAATCAGGGCGTCCTTGGTTCAAGCCCAAGTGGGACCACGCCGAAGTACATGATTTGCTAGCTCAGCAGGTAGAGCACATCCCTTTTAAGGATGGGGTCCCGGGTTCGAGCCCCGGGCAAATCACTTCCCCTAAATCAAGAAAGTAGATTGACCGGCGTCTCAACGAGATGCCGGACAAGGTGTTGATTGGTTTGAGATCGGTCGTAAGAAACGGGAATCGGCGAAGTATCATACTCCATCTCCGAAGGAACAGAGAGGCGTGCGGAAGCATGGAATTCGGTGGTGCCTGTGGCGGCTTGGATACGGGCAATATTATCCGGGCGGATACCGCTACCGGGCATGATGCAGATACGGCCTGCGGCCTGTTTGACCAATTCTGCAATGAGAGGAGCGCCTGCTTCTGCCGTAGGCTGTCTGCCGGAAGTGAGGACGCGGTCGCAACCGGCGTCTATGAGTTTTTCAAGGGCGTCAAAGGGATCACGACAAGCGTCGAAAGCCCGGTGAAAAGTAAAGGAGAGCTGCCCTGCAGCTTCTTTTAAACGATGCAGGAGGCCGGTATCTATTTCACCTTCTTTTGTCAGGCATCCCGTAGCGATACCATCTATACCTATGCGTCGGCAAAGACGGATATCGGCGAGCATAGCCTCTATCTCAACTTCCGTATAAAGGAAATCGCCGCCACGGGGACGAATAATTGCGTGTATTCGTAACGAAGAAGTCTTCGCACGCGCCGTCACCATCTGACCATAACTCGGCGTTGTACCACCTTCGGGAATACCGGCGCAAAGTTCGGCACGCACCGCACCGCCGACTTCTGCTTCTACGCAACTGTGTACGGAATTAGCGCAGACCTCGATAATGCGCTTCACTTCTTTGTCTTCACCGACCAACCGAACTTACCTACAAAATTGCCTAATTCATAATATTTCTCCTGGACATAGGCCAACAATCCTGCGGCTTCTAAGTCAAAGGATTTAGTGTTGGGATTTCGAACACCGACAGATAGAAAACGGTCGTCGGCAAGGATGTTCACCACTTCGGAGATGAACATATCGTGACTACCTAAGGATTTTACCTCTACCACACGACATTCAATACTAAGAGGGGCTTCGCCGATTGCCGGAGCGGCCACCACCGTACTTTTCACCGGTGTCAGGTTCATTTCCTCAAATTTACGTACATCCCTTCCCGATGTCACGCCGCACCAATCTACGGCAAAGGCCATTTCTTTCGTCGTAAGGTTGATCACGTATTCCTTCTCCCTGCTGATAATGCCATGTGAATGACGTTCTGGGCGTACTGAAATATAACACATCGGCGGATTGGAACATATTGTCCCCACCCAGGCGATTGTCAGGATATTATACTCAGTCTCTTCCCTGCCGCAGCTGACCAGCACGGCAGGCAGGGGATAAACAAGGGTACCCGGTTTCTGATTTACTTTCATTACGTTTGACTTTATGTGTGTAGAAAGATAGAAGGTACATGATTTTCAAAAGATAATATCTTCTTTACTGATTTTACGTTCGCAATAGTGGCAACAAACCGTACAGTTTTCGGCATCCTTGTCGATGACATGAAAATGGGTAGACATCGGCTCGTTGTTAGTGATACATCGGGGATTGTTACACTTGATGACACCTATCAACTCGTCCGGCAGGGAGAGCATCTTTTTCTCAACCACTTCATAATCGCGGATCACGTTCAGCACCACGTTAGGTGCGACGAGAGCGATGCGGTTGATCTCATCTTCCCTGAAAAATTTGTCGGCTATTTTGATTACTCCTTTTCGTCCTATCTTTCCACTGGGGAAATTATTACCGATAGTGATCGTATTCTCCAAACTCTCTAAGCCGAGTAAAGAAGCTACCTTGAACAATCGGGAAGGAGGAATATGATCTATCGCCGTCCCGTTTTCCAATGCTGCAACCAGCAGTTCTTTTTTCTTCATTCCTTTCCTATTGTTATTGTTGAACCGATCGTCAACGTAGACATATTTTCCATCTGCTTAGAGGTCAAGACGATTAAGGCGGTCAAGAATCATGGAGGCGATACCGTCGTTTTCTCCTTTGTAATTGGTTTGGAGATTTTGCAGGTAGATGCGGGCTTGAACGGGATCGCCTTGCCGGATATAGACGTCTGCCCAAAGGATAAATGCACGTGCCAACCAGTAAGCATGAGGTGTACCTTTGTCTGCAAAGTCCTCCAAAAGAGCAAGAGTACGTTCATCGTCAGCTTCGTCATAATAATATTGAGCAAGGAGATATTTTGCTTCGGCGCCTTGTGGGGTATGGGTATCTTGGGAAAGGATTTCAAGATCGGTCAGGGCATCCGTTTGGCGTCCCATGCCGATCAAAGCTTTTACTCTCACATAATGAACTTCAAGAGAAAGGTCGGGGGAAAGGTCGGGATTACCAAGAAGATCATCGGCCGCTTTTACAGCTTCTTCGTTTTTTGACAAAAGGTGTACCGCACGCAATACATTCAGTTGCGCCTGTATCTTGAAGGCTCCCGTAGGAAATTTGTCCAAATAATGCCGGAGGGCCGTCAACGCCGACGCTTTGTCATTTTCCCGCATAAGAAGTCGTTCGGCGGCGAGGTAAGTAAGGGAGTCTTCTTCGTTAGGGTCAGGACGGACATTGCCGCCAAGGGAGGCGACATAAGAGGTATAAGCTTTTACATCATTCATTTCTATATAAACGGCCTTCAAGTCATGCAAAGCGATACGTGCTTCTTCGGAACCGGGATAATCGCTAAGGACTCGCTTGTAGTGCTCAATAGCTTTCTCCAAATGACCTTCATTAAAGTAAATCAAACCCAGCTGGACAGCCGCTTTGGGAGCCAACGGACTATGCGGGTGAGTACGTATCAGGATTTCAAAGGCAGAAGCGGCGTCTTGAAACTTGTTGAGCATAACGAACGCCCGTCCTTTTTCATAGAGGGCAGTAGACACACGGGAAGATTGTGGGAACTGCCGGAGAAGGCTATCCATACCGGCAGCCTTGGCATTATAGTCTTTTTCAAGTCCGGCAATGAAAGCTTTTTGAAAAAGGGGATAATCCGCATTTTGAGGAAAAAGCTCGGCAGCCTGTTGGTAGGTATCAGCGGCCTGTTTGAATCGGCGATAGTGAAAGAGACAGTCGGCAGCACGGTTAAGCGCATCGGCGTAAGCTTCGGTGTCATTCGGCGTAAGCGCAATATACTGCTTGAAAAGAGGGAGGGCAGCATCGTAATTTTTCTGTTTGAAAGAACAATAGGCAAGACCATAGGTAGCAGCAGGGAAAGGAGCATGACGATAATCTTTTTCGGCATGAGAATAATCACCAAGACGGTAATAGGTTTCCGCACGCCAGAAGTAAGCGCTTGGAAGAATATTGCTTTTATATTTCTTGGCAATGTCAATGACGCGAGAAAAGTGTACAAGTGCGACATCTGTAGCGCCTCCCAGAAAAGCCTCCTTGCCAAAAGAAAAAAGGAGGTTGGACAGACGTTGTTCCACAAAAGGAAAATAGGAAGAGTTAGGAAAGTCCCGAAGAAAGTCTTCGAGGGCCATCCTTGCGTTTGATAAGTCGCCTGCATCAAGAAATGCCTGCACGATGTAAAGACGTGCGCTTTGTGCGAGGGTATCGGTTTGATTGTCGGCAACGGCACGGAAACGAATCACTGCTTTGTGGAGTTCTGCTTCATCAAAGAGACAAACGGCGAGAAGGTAATCCGAAGAACGGCGGGGTTCATCGGTTTCGTCCACGTAAATCTGGAGATGTGGACGAGCATTGTGTTTATCGTTGAGCCGATAGTAGCATTCCCCGATAATGCGGTGAGTCTCAAGGTCGTCAAATTGAGGATCAAGGCACTGTGCTTCTTGAAGAGCTTGGGCATAGTCCCCTTGTATAAAGTAGATATACATTAACAGTTCAGCCGCATGATGAGTGAAGAGAGGACGTTGTTTAAGCGCAGAGAGAGTGACAAGGGCTTGTGGATAACGTCCGAGTGCGTAGTCAAGGGCAGCGTTATCAAAACGGAGGCACCCGGCGAGGTAGTCAAGTTCGTCTATGTGCCGGGCATCAGGGTATTTTTTTGAATAGTCTTCAAGAATATACAAGACATCCCGTTCTTGCAACTGGAAAGCAGCGACAGCGAGAAGATAATCAAGTTCCCGCAGTTCATCGGGGTCGGAAGTGAGTTGTCGTGCAGTAACGAGTTTCTCAATAGCGGCGGGGTAGAGTGTTTTTTCGAAAAGAAGTCTCCCTTCAAGAAAAAGGCAGTCATCTCTAATATCATCGTATTGAGCAAAAGAATAACCAAAGAAAAGTATGAAAAAGAAGATATGTAACAGTTTCATAAACTCAGGATTGTGGGGGACTTTTCTTAATCCAATCATAACCTTTGTCCTCCAGTTCGAGTGCAAGTTCAGGGCCTCCGGAGCGAACAATACGTCCTTCATAGAGAATATGAACGATATCCGGTCGAATATAGTCAAGAAGTCTTTGATAATGGGTAATAATAAGAGCCGCACGTTGGGGGGATCGCAGAAGGTTGACGGCATCGGCAACAGCTCGCAGGGCGTCAATATCAAGTCCGCTATCGGTCTCGTCAAGGATAGCAAGTTCAGGTTCGAACATAGCCATTTGGAAGGTTTCGCTACGTTTTTTTTCACCTCCTGAGAAGCCTTCATTGACAGGTCGTGCAGCAAGAGAAGCGTCAAGCCTGACATCTGCTTCTTTACGGCGCATGAGTTGGAGAAAATCGTGGGCGGAAATAGGTGTTAATCCTTTTTGTATACGGCGGGCATCAATAGCGGCACGCATAAAGGAAGCCATACTAAGTCCCGGTATTTCGACAGGATATTGAAAACTGAGAAAAAGTCCCTCCCAACTTCGTTGTTCGGGTGTCATGGAAAAGAGGTCTTTACCACGGAAACGGACAAAGCCATCAGTGACCTGACAGTTGGGGCTACCGGCAAGAGTGGCGCCAAGGGTAGTTTTTCCGGCGCCATTAGGCCCCATGAGCGCGTGGACTTCTCCAGGCAGAATACGTAGAGAAACGCCGCGGAGGATTTGATGATCGTCAATAGCAACGTGTAAATTGTGAACGTCAAGGATAGGATTATTCATATCAGTCAAGTTGATTAATAGTGGTGATTACTCCGTCTATCTGGGCGAAAGCAAGCATACGTCCGAGGAAAGAGTAACCGGGATTATAAAAAGTGGGATCCAAATCTTGGAGAATATGGTAGCCATAATCAATGTGGTAGGGGATATGGGGGCGTTGGGTTTCGAAAAGCCGCGTAAGTTTGACAAGGTTAGGGTATCCGTCAAGAGGAGAGGCTTCGGAGAAGGCGCCATCGGAGTGGATGTCAACAGAACGAAGGTGCAGAAAATGTGTTCGGTCGGCAAAACGATATGCAAGAGCTTCAACATCATTATGCAATCCGGCGGCGAGGGATCCAGCGCAGAAAGTGAGGCCATTGTAATAGTTGTCGACAGCATGTAAGATATACTCAAGATCATCCACAGAGGAAACAATACGTGGTAATCCGAAAAGAGGAAATGGAGGATCGTCAGGATGGATAGCAAGTTTAATTCCATGCTGTTCGGCGAAGGGGATGATTTGTTGTAAAAAGTTGATGAGGTTTCTCCGAAGTTGTTCACGTCCGATGCCCCCGTAACGTTCAAGCAGTTTACGGAAATGATTCACAGGGGTAGGAGCTCCTTTAATAAGGTTACCGGGTACAAAGTCTTTGGGTTTGACAAGGATAGTACCGGCAAGTTGTTGTTCTTCTTGTGGAGTGATAACTTGTGCAAGGTCTTCGACGGCAGTGAGGCATTCTTGTGTGTAATTATGTTGTGCGTGCGGTCGTCGCAGAATATGCATATCGAAATAGGCGAATCGTACAGGGTCAAAACGAAGTGTGTGACCGCCATGCGAGAGAGGGAAATAAAAATCGGTACGTACCTTCTCTATGAGGGGCATAAAATTGTAACAAACGATATGTATACCGGCTTTGGCAAGATTAGCGAGGGACTGTTTATAGTAATCCACCATTCTGGGAGCCCGTTCACCGTTGTATTTAATAGATTCATGCACAGGAAGCGATTCGACGACTTCCCAAGTGAGATCGAAAGATTCGATTTGTTGTTTGAGAGAAAGGATGTCTTCGGACTGCCAAATCTTTCCGATTGGAATATGGTGAAGAGAAGTGGCGATAGCTTGCACTCCGATTTGTCGGAGCATGGAAAGCGTAACGGGGTCAGAGGTTCCGAACCATCGCCAGGTTTTTTTCATGGGTCATTACCTGTGAACTTTCGAAAGTGAGTGATCGTATACAAATGTAGGGGATTTTTCGGGAGCGGGAGAAGGGAATGTGGAAACAGGTATGACGTAGATCTGAGTATTTTCCGTGCGGACTATTTCGACCGAACAACCTTGTTCAATAAAGCCGGTCTCGGAAATGGCGTCGTAATACTGTCCGTTTAAGAGAACTTTTCCGGAAGGCTTGAGGACAGTGACGGCCATACCCCGACATCCCTTCAACTCCTGGGGGACGACCTCGGCTACGGAGGTTTCTATATTGGTCTGCAACGATACCCGACGGAATATTCCTCTCCCTGTTCCAATTTTATGCGATAGCCAAATAATAAGTAGAAAAGCTCCCGTAAGCCCTACGAGAACAGTCAATGCGGCGTTACTGATATGGTTAGGGGCTACTCCTCTAAAATCAAAGAAAGTATTATCTAACAAACTCATTGTCAACCCTGCTATCACACAGACAATGCCTGTTATACCGAAAAAAACAAATCCCGGAAGAACAAATAATTCAACGGCGATCAACAGCAACCCTATAATGAAGAGGAGAATTTCCCAGTTGGCCGCCAAACCATCCAAGTACAAAGGGGCAAAGTAGAGCACGGCGGCGGCGACCGCAGCAATAGAAGGAAAACCCATACCAGGTGTTTGTAACTCAAAGTAGATACCTCCAATGATAATGAGGATAAGGATAGATTGCAGGGCGGGATTGAGGAGAAAGCCTTTGAAATTGTCAAACCACGAAGGAGAATAGGCTCTCAGCTCATAGTCATGAAGATTTAAAAAATGTTCAATAACTTCTTCCTTGGTTTCGGCTATACCTTCACAGAAATTCCAGCGAACAGCTTCTTCTGCCGTCAAAGAAAGCACTTTTCCTGAATCTACCAATCCCGGTACGATCGTCCGTTCATCTACCATGGCTTCAGCAAGCAATGGATCTCTCCGCCACCTGCCGGAAGAATCCCGTCCATGTGTTTCGGCTGTAGCGCGCATCATGGCGCGCATGTAGGACTGATATTTATCCGGTAACAACTCTCCTTTTCCGTCTACAACGGAAGCGGCGCCGATAGTCGCCCCCTTCCGCATGTATATCTCTTTACAGGCGATAGAGATAAGAGCACCGGCAGACGCAGCATTGTTATCCACAAAAGCATAGACAGGCACTTTGCTGTACATGACAGCCGTACGCATGGAATCGGCGGCGTCAAGGAGTCCTCCGTAAGTATTGAGATGGAGCAAGACGGCATCAGCGCCCAACCTTTGTGCTTCGGCCAGGCCGTTGCTCAGGTAGAGTTTCGTCGTATGACTGATCTCTTTATGGATAGCTATTACGTAGACTAATTTTTTCGCAGACGAAGCCCCTCCTGTAATCACAAAACACAAGGAGGCCAACCACCACAGTCTCACAAAAAAAAGTCTTCTCCGCATCGTCGCAATTTGTATTTTTGCAAAGGTAGAAGAATATGGAGATACTTCACTATTCGTTTTTTCAGCATGCGCTTGCAGGTTGCATATTAACAAGCATTGCTTGCGGATTAGTAGGAACTTACATAGTTATCCGCCGGTTATCGTTCATCAGTGGAGGCATCACACATGCTTCTTTCGGAGGATTGGGGTTAGGTTTTTATTTAGGGATCAATCCGGTGATGACAGCTTTGGGGTTTGCCTTATTCTCAGCATGGGGTGTAGAATGGGCAGGACAGCGGGGAACATTACGGGAAGATTCGGCTATCGCCGCTCTATGGTCTGTGGGGATGGCGGTGGGTGCGCTTTTCCTTTTTCTAAGTCCGGGTTACGCACCTAACCTCTCCGGTTACTTATTCGGAAGCGTCCTTACCATTACGGATACCGATCTATATTTTTCAGGGGCAACGGCAGGGATTCTCGTCGTAACGGCAATCTGTTACCACCGGCAAATTATTTATAGTGCCTTTGATTCCGACTTTGCACGCACGCAAAATCTCCCTGTCTCACGCATCCGGTATGTACTTGCTCTGTTAACGGCGCTCACTATTGTGCTGGCGATTCGGCTCGTAGGTATTATGCTACTTCTCTCCTTATTAACGCTCCCTCCTTCTACGGTCAATCTTTTTACATCGGACTATCGACGTATCACCATCGGTAGCGTAGTAGTATCACTGGTTGCTTCAATTCTCGGCCTCGTGCTTTCGGTAACGCTCAACATCCCTTCCGGCGCAGGAATCACCCTCACGTTAGCCTTTGTCTTCGTATTCGCCAAAGCATACAAGAATTTCCAGACAAAGTAGGTGTTTACTTAATGGAAAGTTCCTTGCCAAATAGGATACGCAAGGCATCCTCTACCTTGGCAACCTGATAAATCTGCAAGCCGGAAGGAGGAACGATACTTTTAAGGTTTCCGGAAGGAATGAGGATACGAGTAAAGCCGAGTTTGACAGCCTCGTGTAATCTTTGTTCAATACGGGTGACAGGGCGTACTTCACCGGAAAGCCCCACTTCTCCGGCAAAAGCAGTGGATGGTCCAAGTGGGATATCAAGTGCGGAAGAAAGGATAGCGACGAGGATTGAGAGGTCTATAGCAGGGTCGCAGACACGAAGGCCGCCGGCGATGTTGAGAAAGACATCTTTTTGCATGATTTTGAAACCGGCACGTTTTTCAAGGACAGCGAGCAGCATATTGAGACGCCGGATGTCGAAACCCGTAGAACTACGTTGCGGAGTGCCATAGACGGCAGAACCGACCAGGGCTTGTGTCTCAATAAGGAAAGGTCGTATCCCTTCAATAGCAGCGGCAATGGCACATCCTGAGAGGGCACCGTGGTTCTGGGTGAGAAGAAGTTCGGAAGGGTTGGCGACAGGACGCAAACCATTGTGTTGCATCTCGTAGATACCAAGTTCTGAAGTACTTCCAAAACGGTTTTTTATACTACGGAGTATGCGGTAAAGATGTTGTTGATCGCCTTCGAACTGTAAGACAGTATCTACGATGTGTTCCAGGATTTTTGGCCCTGCAATGCTCCCTTCCTTATTAATATGGCCAATGAGCAAGATAGGAGTATGAGTCTGTTTGGCATAGCGAAGTAGCAGAGAGGCGCTTTCGCGAATTTGGGAGAGACTACCGGGCGAAGAATCAACGGTAGGTACGTAGACAGTCTGTATAGAATCAATGATAAGGAGAGCAGGGTGTAACTGCTGAACGTAAGCAAAGATCTGGTCAAGATTGGTTTCGCAAAAAATAAAGCAGTCGGAGGTGACATTCGATGAGGAGAGGCGTTCGGCGCGAAGCTTGAGTTGTCGGCTACTCTCCTCGCCGGAGACATATAATGTCTTCATATTAGTCAGGGCAAGTACTGCCTGCAAAACAAGGGTAGACTTACCTATTCCGGGTTCTCCTCCTATGAGGACAAGCGAACCTTTGACAAGTCCGCCACCAAGGACACGATTCAATTCGCCGTCACGTAGATCAATACGCGTTTCGTCGTCCGGAGTGATATCGCAAAGACGGGCGGGCGGATCGGCAAAGGCGGTAAGCCCGGAAGGCATCCGTGCAGTAGAAGTGGATGGTTGTCGGGAAATCGTCTCTTCGACATAAGTGTTCCACTGTCCGCAAGCAGGGCACTTACCAATCCATTTAGGAGAATCAGCGCCACAGTGAGTACAAAAGAAAAGAGTTTTTGTTTTCATTTATCTTATTCTATGAATCTATAGAAGGATAGAGAGGTGCAAAGGTAGAGAGGTAATCCTGCCGTAGTTTCATAAAGATAGTTACTTTTGCCGGACTATTTGTGACGAGTATATATTATTATGGAATTGACTGCCCGGCAAATTGCGGGATTATTACGGGGGGTTGTGCATGGGGATCCGGAAACGCGAGTGAATACCTTCGCCAAAATAGAAGAGGCAAGTACAGGTTCCCTCTCATTCCTTGCAAATCCGAAGTACGAACATTACATATACAACACAGGGGCAAGCGTAGTATTGGTGAATGCAGGCTTTGTGCCGTGCCGCCCTGTACAGGCAACGCTGGTGGAAGTAGAAAATGCCTACTCGGCATTAGCGACATTGATGAATCATGTGGAAGCATGTCGTCCTTGTCGCCAAGGAATATCACCAATGGCATTCATCGCAGAAACGGCATACGTGGAAAAAAATGCATACGTGGGGGCCTTTGCATACATAGGGGAACATTCTACGATAGAGGCAGATTGCAAGATTTATCCGTATGCGTGCATAGGTGATCACGTGCGTATAGGAGAAGGGACGATAGTATACCCTCATGTGACGGTATACGACAACTGCTTTGTGGGTGCAAGTTGTATGTTACATGCCGGAGCGGTGGTAGGTGCCGATGGTTTCGGGTTTGCACCGGAAGGCGATCAGTACAGTAAAATTCCCCAGACAGGGAATGTGGTATTGGAAGATAATGTGGAAGTAGGCGCAAACACAACGATAGACCGTGCAGTGATGGGATCGACGGTGATTCGGCGGGGAGTAAAATTGGATAACCTGATTCAGATAGGGCATAACGTGGAAATTGGAGAGGATACGGTGATGGCTGCTCAGACAGGGGTAGCAGGGTCGGTAAAAATAGGCCGTCATTGCATGTTCGGAGGACAGGTTGGAATATCCGGACATCTGCGAGTGGCAGATAATGTACGGATAGGAGCGCAATCGGGCATCTTGGGAGATGTGCGAGAATCGGGCGCGGCAATGATGGGGTCGCCTTCTTTATGTGCAAAGCAATATTTGCGTGCAAGCGTTATTTTCCGTCGTCTTCCGGAAATGCACCAACGATTGGAAAACTTATACCAGGAAATAGAAACATTGAAACAGAAAATGGAAGAAAAGGACCCATGCGAAAACAGAGGACATTAGGCTCCATTTTTTCTCTTCGAGGGAAGGGGTTACATTCGGGGATGGAAATGAACATCACGTTCCTACCTGCACCGGAAGGTCATGGGTATAAGGTACGCCGAATTGATTTACCGGAATGTCCGGTGATTGATGCGTTGGCGGAAAACGTAGGGAGTACACCTCGCGGGACCGTGTTGCAAAAGGGAGGAGACGTACAAGTGAGTACGGTAGAACACGCTATGGCAGCATTGTACGCTGCAGGAATTGACAACTGCCTCATTGAAGTGGATGGTCCGGAATTCCCTATTTTAGATGGGAGCGCGAAACCCTTTTTTGAAGGAATTCGAAAAGTGGGAGTAGCGGAACAGGAGGCAATGCAAGACATCTACGTAGTGAAGCAGCGGGTAGAGGTACATGACACATCAAGCGGATCCAGTCTTGTACTGCTTCCTGACGACAAGTTCAGTATCCACGTGTTGATCTCATTTGACTCGCCGATCTTGGGTAACCAATTTGCTACGTTGGATAATTTGGAAGACTTCGAGACAGAAGTGGCAACTTCACGGACATTCGTATTTGTGCGCGAGGTAGAAGATTTGTTACAAAATAATCTGATTAAAGGGGGTGATCTGGATAACGCTATCATTATCTATGACAAGAAAGTTCACCAAGATCACCTCAACGCTTTGGCCGACGCAGTAGGTGTACCTCACAGGGATATGACATGTCTGGGGTACGTAAGCAATAAACCGTTACGATTTGATAACGAGCCTGCACGTCATAAGTTGATAGATGTAATCGGAGACCTCGCATTGATAGGCAAACCTATCGTAGGTCGTGTAATCGCCACACGTCCGGGTCACAAAATAAACAACCTGTTAGCTCGAACGCTACGGAAAGAAATAAGGCTGAACGAAATACAGTCTCCGATATACAAGCCGGACGTCACACCTGTGATGGATATCAACCGCATTCGTGAACTCTTACCTCACCGTTATCCGTTTCTGTTGGTGGACAAGATTATAGAATTGAAGAGTTCCTATATTGTGGGAGTGAAAAATATTACGACGAATGAACCGTTCTTTATTGGCCATTTTCCCCAGGAACCTGTTATGCCGGGAGTACTTCAGATAGAAGCGATGGCTCAAACGGGAGGTCTGCTAGTGCTTAACTCTGTAGAAGATCCTGAACGTTACTCCACTTATTTTATGAAGATAGACGGAGTAAAATTCCGACGGAAAGTGGTGCCTGGTGATACACTGCTGTTACACATTGCGTTGATAAGCCCCATCCGACGTGGTATTGCTACTATGAAAGGTCGTGTCTTCGTAGGTGAAAAACTGGTGAGTGAGGCCGAATTTATGGCGCAGATAGTAAAAAATAAGTAGAAATGAATATATCTCCTCAGGCCTACGTACATCCGGAAGCAAAAATAGGACACGGTGTGACGATAGGCCCTTTCGCAGTGGTAGAAGGTGATGTAGAGATAGGTGAAGGGAGTTGTATCTTCGCGCACGCTGTGATATTGGATGGGGCGCGGATAGGTGCAAACTGTAAAGTATTTCCCGGCGCTGTAGTGTCGGGTACCCCACAAGACCTAAAGTTTGCCGGTGAAGCAACGACGGCAGAGATCGGCGAAGGGACAACCATCCGCGAATGTGCAACGGTCAATCGCGGTACAAAGTCGAAAGGGCATACTGTCGTGGGGAACAATTGTCTTATCATGGCTTACTCACACGTAGCTCATGATTGTTTCCTCAAAGACCACGTTATCATTGGGAACGCCACCCAGTTAGCCGGCGAAGTGGAGATTGACGACTATGCTATCGTCAGCGGAGGTACGTTGGTACATCAATTTACCCACATCTCCAAACACGTGATGATTCAGGGAGGATCGCGGATAAGCAAGGACATTCCCCCGTACATCCTCGTCGGACGGGAACCGATCGTGTATTGTGGCATCAACATCGTGGGGCTTCGCCGTCGGGGTTTCACAAACGAACAGATATTCCTCATACAAGATATTTACCGTACCTTGTACACGCGGGGATTGAACAATACGGAAGCTCTCAAATGTATTGAGATAGAATGTCCCATTTCCGAAGAGCGGGACCTGATACTCGACTTTGTGCGCTCCTCCCAGCGTGGCATCGTCCGCGGAGCCATCGACTGACGGGCATTCAAACGACAAAATTATACCATGGGATTCAACGAGTTGATTACAAAGCTGTTTGGAAATAAATCACAGCGGGATTTACAGGAGATAACGCCCTATGTCGACAAGATAAGGGTAGTTTATCCGGAAATCGTAGCATTGGATAACGATGGATTGCGGACACGTACTGATGAGATACGCCAGCGGATCGCAGCTTACGTAGCCGAAGAACGTGCAGAAATAGAGCGTCTGCGTGAAAGCATTGAAGAGAAAGAACTGGAAGAACGCGAGGCCATCTGGACGGAAATTGATAAAATCGAAAAACATATCACGGAAAAACTGGAGGTAGTATTGGACGAAGTGTTACCCGAAGTCTTTGCTATCGTGAAAGATACGGCACGGCGCTTCAAAGAAAACGAGGAGACAGTGGTCACGGCCAACGACTTCGATAAAGATCTTGCCGCACGTCATGACTTCGTCCGTATCGAAGGAGATAAAGCCGTTTACTTTAATCAATGGACAGCGGGAGGTAATAAGATAACATGGGATATGGTGCATTACGACGTCCAATTGTTTGGCGGCGTCGTCTTACACAAAGGTAAGATTGCTGAAATGGCTACCGGTGAAGGTAAGACCCTCGTTGCCACTCTACCGGTTTTTCTCAATGCTCTCTCCGGAAACGGTGTACACATAGTCACCGTAAACGATTATCTTTCCAAACGCGACTCAGAATGGATGGGGCCTCTATACATGTTTCACGGTCTTTCGGTGGACTGTATTGATAAACATCAACCTAATTCGGAACAGCGGCGGGCAGCTTACCACGCAGATATAACTTTCGGAACAAATAATGAATTTGGATTTGATTATCTGCGTGACAACATGGCAGGGAATCCGTCCGACCTTGTCCAGCGTCCTCATAATTATGCCATCGTTGATGAGGTAGACTCCGTCCTCATTGACGACGCTCGTACTCCGCTTATCATCTCCGGCCCTGTAGCCCGCGGAGAAGAGCAACTTTTCGAGCAGTTCCGCCCCAATGTAGAGATTGTCGTCTCCGCACAAAAAAACCTCACATCCAAGTTACTCGTCGAAGCTAAGCAAAAAATGGGTAGTAACGACCCAAAGATTGTGGAAGAAGGCGCATTGTTTCTCTACCGTTCGTTTAAAGGTTTTCCCCGTAACAAAGCCCTCATCAAGTTCCTCAGTGAACCGGGTATTAAAACGCAGATGCTCAAGACCGAAGCTCGGTACATGGAACAAAACATGCGGGAGATGCACATCGTTACCGACGAGCTCTTCTTTGTGATTGACGAAAAAAATAATACCATTGAACTGACCGACAAAGGTATTGACCTGCTTACAGGAAAATCCGATGACCCGCAGTTCTTTGTCTTGCCCGACATCGCCTCCCAGCTCTCTGAGCTTGACCACATCACCGACATTGAAAAACGGCAGCTTCATAGGGATGAGCTACTGGCCAACTTCTCGGTGAAAAGTGAACGGGTACACACCATCAACCAGCTCCTCAGGGCTTACACCCTTTTCGAGAGAGACGACGAATACGTTGTCATTGACAACAAAGTGATGATCGTAGACGAGCAGACAGGCCGTATTATGGAAGGTCGACGCTACTCTGACGGCCTTCATCAAGCCATCGAAGCGAAAGAGCGAGTCAAGATAGAAGCTGCCACCCAGACATTCGCTACTATCACGTTGCAGAACTACTTTCGTATGTATCATAAACTGGCCGGTATGACCGGTACGGCAGAAACGGAAGCGGGTGAACTTTGGAACATCTACAAACTTGACGTCATCATTATTCCTACCAACCGACCTGTTATCCGTCAAGATATGAACGACCGTATCTACAAGACGAAACGGGAAAAATACAATGCCGTTATAGAGGAAATCAGTAAAATGGTGGAAGCAGGACGTCCCGTGCTTGTGGGTACTACATCGGTAGAAATCTCCGAGCTGCTCAGTCGTATGCTCAGTTTGCGGAATATTCCTCATAACGTGCTTAATGCCAAGTTGCACCAGCGGGAAGCAGACATTGTTGCCCAAGCCGGACAACGGGGCACTGTCACCATTGCCACCAACATGGCGGGACGTGGTACGGACATTAAGCTCTCTCCCGAAGTGCGCGAAGCAGGCGGTCTTGCCATTATCGGTACCGAACGGCACGAAAGTCGGCGCGTAGACCGTCAGCTTCGAGGACGTTCCGGACGTCAGGGGGATCCCGGCTCTTCCGTCTTCTTCGTTTCTTTGGAAGACGACCTTATGCGCCTTTTCGCCTCAGAGCGCATTGCCGGCTTAATGGACCGTATGGGCTTCGAAGAAGGAGAGGTTCTCGAACACAAGCTGCTCAACAGATCTGTTGAACGAGCACAAAAAAAAGTAGAAGAAAATAATTTCGGCGTTCGCAAACGTTTGCTTGAGTATGATGACGTTATGAACTCCCAGCGTAGTGTCATTTATACCCGCCGCCGTCATGCGCTTATGGGAGAACGTATTGGTCTTGACGTAGTCAATACGCTCTATGATGCAACAGAGTCTCTCATGCAAAACTATACCGATATACAAGACTACGATAACTTCACTCTTGACGTCTTCCGTACATTCGCCATAGAATCTCCCCTCAACGCCGACGATCTGAAAAGTCTCCGCCCCAAGGAAGCAACAGACCAACTGTTTAACGAAGTACTTACACAATTCAAGCGGCATATGGAACGCATTCGTGAAGTTGCCATGCCGGTCATTAAACAAGTCTATGAAACACAAGGAGTTACATACCAAAATATTATCATCCCGCTCACAGACGGTAAACGGACATATAATGTACCCTGTAACCTGAGCGAAACTTATCATTCCGATGGCAAAGCCATCACCAAAGCTTTTCAAAAGGCCATAATCCTGCATACTATTGATGATGCCTGGCGTGAACATCTGCGCGAAATGGATGACCTCCGCCATTCGGTACAAAATGCCGGTTACGAAAACAAAGACCCCCTCCTCATCTACAAATTGGAGTCCTACACCTTGTTCAAAAACATGGTGGATACGATGAACCGGAAAAGTATCAATACCCTCATGCGGGCGCAGATTCAGCAACGCGATCCTGCTGAAGGAACTCAAAGGCCGCCGGTTTTACGTCAAGCAGTTCCTCCTTTCGAACGCCGCCCCGACCTCAGCCGTTATCGTACGGAAAAAGCTGAGTACGGACAAGTTACCGCAGGAAGTCGTCCGTCGCATCCTCCTATCCCTACCCGTCCGCAACCCATCTTCGCCGAAAAAAAAGTCGGGCGTAATGATCCCTGTCCTTGTGGAAGCAACAAAAAATACAAAAACTGTCACGGAAGAGGGGTGTAATACCGTAAGGTATGTCCCTGCAATAATTCGGGATGAAATATCCCAACAAAATCCTCCAACAACCAATCCGGATGTAGCGGAATCTCTTCATAGTAAGGACATTGCCCTGTATGGCAAGCAAATACCTGGTGTTTTTTGAAAGCTTCAAACAATTGATAGGAAGAGTGTTCGCTTGCAAGTGAAGCATAAGTCAAAGGCTCTTCTCTATTGTACTTAATAAGCCAAAAATCGGCGTCAATAGCTTCGTCCAATACGGTTTCTGCCGAGAGAGGAAGGGCTTCCGAACCTTCTCTGTTTTCGAACACATATTCTGCTCCTGCATCCTTGAAAAGACAAGCCATATAGCTTCCCGCCGGTGACGCCCACCAAGTGCCGCCGTAGGGTAGCTCTGCAAAAACACGAGGACGATGTTCGACACCTTCCACTCGCTTGACCAACGCTTCATAACGCACCGCCGTTTCCCTGAATACTGTCTCCGCCTCCGCTTCTTTCCCTAATAATAAACCGAAGAACCGTAACCATTCTACTCTACCTAAAGGATGAGATTCCATATAGTCTGCACACTCAATGATCGGTATTCCGGTCTTCTCAACCTGTCCGTATCCACCGTTCCGGAAAGGTGAAGCGATGACCACTTCCATCTCCAGATCCAACATTTTCTCTACATTAGGCGAAGACGACATCCCCAAATCTGCTATCTTTCCTTCCCTAATCCTTTCCCGTACGGTCTCCACACCTATATATTCTCCCTCGCAAACACCGATAATCACATCTGTCCCTCCGAGTACATCCATCATCCCTACATGTACCGATGAGTACACGACAACCCTCCGTAACGGTATCCGTATAACCGTCCCTTTCGGCAAACTTTTTAGTGCAACCTCCATCCCTCTCTCCACCAGTACGTACCTCTGTAATACACCTCCATTCCAAGGGTCTTTTACCTCCACCGTTACATAACTTTCACCCTTTTGTATCCACAATCCCTTGGCATACACAAACGAAAGTCCCTCCTCCCCTACCCTATCCTGATCCTTTTTTCGCAATCCACAACCTGACGGGAATAATAATAACGACACGATGCACAAAAATGCCTGTATTCCCCCTAACCCTTTAATTCTTAGCATAATAAAATATTTAAGAAAATTAAAGATTAAAGTAGAGCGTCACCGTACCGGAAAGGATAGTAGCGTGAACATCCACAAGGCGCTGATTAGCGGAGCCAACGAAAGGCAACGTTTCGTCACGGTGAGCGGCATCATAAAGACCATCCACAAGGACGTCAATGAAAGGAAGGATTTGTGACAAACGTGGGGAGGTAGCGACTTGCTCATAGCGAAAACCTGTATAGCACCAAATTGTCTTATGAGTCTCCTGCCTTATGCGACGAGATAGGACGGTAAAGGCTTCAACTTGACACAAAGGATCTCCACCGCTGAAAGTGACATTTGCAAATTCGGCAGCTTTTACCCGTTCCAAGACACCGTCAATGGTATACGGCCTCCCGTTGGATCTTTTCCACGACTGGGGATTGTGACAACCCTGGCACCGATGAGGACAACCGGAGGCATAAAGGGACGTCCGGAAACCGGGACCATCTACCGTCGTATCGTTCACGACATCCAGCAGCATCAGTGTATCCGGGCGCATCGTCAATTCAGTCATGGGTCACTCTATCGTTAAGTTCAGCCAGTTTGGCACTGTTCCAACGGTCGGTAGTACCAACAAGATAACCGGTGATGCGTTGGAGACGGTCAATACGTTGACTCCCACAACGAGGGCATTCCATCATTTGCGAGGAGGCATTCTCATATCCGCAATCGGTACAACGATTTCGATTGTGATTGACGGAAGCGTAACCCATATTATATTTGTCCATCAAGTCGACGACGGTCATGATAGCTTCGGGATTATGAGTGGCATCGCCATCTATTTCCACATAAAAAATATGTCCTCCACGCGTCAGGTCATGATAGGGAGCTTCTACGCGGGCTTTATGGTGTGCACTACACTTGTAATACACGGGGACATGATTGGAATTGGTATAGTAATCACGGTCGGTAACACCTTCTATATGGCCGAAGTGCTTTTGATCAATACGGGTGAACCGGCCGGCAAGACCCTCGGCCGGAGTGGCTAATACACTGTAATTGTGTTGGTAAAGATCACAAAACCCTATCACCTTGTCGCGCATCCTCGTGACTATTTTCAAACCCAAGGTTTGCGCTTCGGAACTTTGTCCGTGATGGTTACCTGTTAAGGCAACCAATGCTTCCGCCAGTCCGATAAAACCGATGGCTAATGTACCCTGATCAATCACACTCCCTATCGTATTATCAGGTTTTAATCGTTCACTACCTTCCCAAAGGATGGACATCAGTAAGGGAAACTGTTTCGCAAGGGCGGTCTTTTGAAACTCCAAACGGCGATGTAGTTGTAAGGCTGTGAGATCAAGCACCTCATCAAGTTTGGCGAAGAAAACGGCTTCTCTTTCCGTTCCCTCGGCAACCTCTCTACTCTCTATAGCGATACGAACAAGGTTAATCGTTGAAAAGGAAAGATTACCTCTTCCGATAGACGTTTTCTTACCGAAACGATTCTCGAAAACACGGGTTCGACATCCCATAGTCGCGACTTCATGCTCGAAGCGGCGAGGATCATCAGGTTGCCACTCTTCACTCAGGTTGTAGGTAGCGTCAAGATTCAGAAAGTTCGGAAAAAAGCGACGGGCACTCACTTTACATGCTAACTTATAGAGGTCATAGTTCCTGTCTTCAGGCAAATAACTTACCCCTCGTTTCTTTTTCCATATCTGTATGGGGAAGATAGCCGTTACGCCCGTCCCGACACCTCTGTCCGTACTCAACAAAAGTTCCCGTATAACACAACGTCCTTCGGCCGATGTATCAGTCCCATAGTTGATAGAGCTGAAAACTACTTGATTTCCGCCGCGTGAATGTATAGTATTCATGTTGTGGATAAAAGCCTCCATCGCTTGGTGCACGCGCACCACGGTACGGGTAACCGCTTGCTGGATAACACGTTCCTCCCCCGTAAGTCCATCCAGGGGTTTTCTCAGGAAGTCTTTCAGTTCCGTCTGTTCAAGATGCGTATAATCTTCACCTGTAAAACCGGCAAGAGTACGGAGTTCCTCTGCGAAACTGCGACGTACGTAAGGCGCCATATAGAAGTCAAAAGCAGGAATAGCTTGCCCGCCATGCATCTCGTTTTGTGCCGTTTCGAGGGAGATACAAGCCAGCATACTTGCTGTTTCGATACGTTTAGCGGGACGCGACTCTCCGTGTCCGGCACAGAAACCGTCTCCCAACACCTTGTCTAAAGGGTGTTGTACACAAGTTAAGCTCTTGGTCGGGTAATAATCCTTATCGTGGATATGCAGATAGTTTCGGTGTATAGCTTCCTTGACGCGAGGATCAAGCAAGTAGTCATCGACAAAAGGTTTCGTCGTTTCGCTTGCAAATTTCATCATCATCCCTGCCGGAGTGTCGGCATTCATGTTGGCATTCTCGCGGGTGATGTCGTTGGATTTCGCATTGATTATTTCAAGGAAGATATCCCTTGTTTTAGCTTTCCGTGCGATACTACGTTGGTCTCGATAGGCGATATATTTCTGAGCTACCTCTTTACGAGGGCTACTCATAAGTTCCAGTTCAACAAGGTCTTGTATCTCCTCTACCGTCATCTGCTCTTTTCCGGTGACCCCTATACGGTCGGCAATCTGCCTGATCAATAACGAGTCTTCCCCTGTCGGTGTTTGCAACATGGCGCGACGAACGGCAGCCATAATCTTCTCTTCGTTGAAACCGACAATACGTCCATCCCTCTTTACAACCGTTTGTATCATACCTACGTGTTTTCTGTGAAATCGCCTACAAAGATAATGGCTACCTGTATACGGTTATCTCTATTTATCTGATTCCTACATTTATATGACTATTAAGTTTTCTAAAATAAACACCTAATACTCTTTTTATCAGATACTTGTATTTTCATTACTGTCAAAAAGTTTTTCAAAACAGACAACCTATCATTTTTGAAGTTTCCCAGAAAAAGATAAATTGTCGCTATATCCGAATTACTTTTGTTAATTAATAAACAGTATCTTAGCCTATGAACTGCTTCCAATCTCAAATGAATAGGCGTTTTCTTCCATACACATAGGTTTATCCTTTATTACTATGTGGTAAATTTAAGTATCCTCCCATAATTTCATCAAACTTCTTTGGTTCGAAAGCCTCCAATCCACAGCTTGGAAAAAAGGTCAATTCACCTATCATTATCTTATCGTTTTCAAGATAAAAATCTACTCTCACATGGGGGAAAGGTTTCGACAATGTTTTTGCCATATCAAGAACTTTGTCAAGTTCTTTGGGACGTGGAAAAATATCTCCTTTATTCGGACGGCACTCCCTTTTTAAAGGAAGCCATCTCCAATCGCAGGTATAAAAGTCTCCTTTTACGACACTTTCTCTGTCAGAAACGACAAGTAATAACTTAGGGATCCCATCAAAGCAGAAGACTTTGTAATCAAGTAACGATTGATCAGTTAAACAATCTGAAATGGGGGGGGGTAATTTGTCTTCTTTCAATCAGTTCTTCGCAAATAATTCTACGGGGTATATTCTTATATACCCACTCTCCCCCCAAGGCAAAAAAGTCGACTGTCAGCCACTGCGACATCGTACGGCAGGCCTTACGGCGATTCAATTTGTCTTTGCTTCTGCAAATGATCACGTGTCCGCTGGCATGGGTAGACTTGAGTACAAACTTGTCGGGTAGTTTATCGA
>JAITRW010000007.1 GCA_031288175.1 Tannerellaceae bacterium | reverse complement strand
CCATGAACCTTGGTTGCTGGATCCTATTAGTAAGTTAGTATGCATGTGGCTAAAACCGAATACTGATGCGGCTTTTACCGCTTTGTTTTTTGCGATAGTGATCACCATAGTTCTAATGGGACTTGGTTCGTACTACGTACTGAGAAGATTCACCCCTGCTTTCGCTAACTTTATTACCGGAGGAAGATGAAAATATTGCTGTTAGACAACTATGATTCGTTTACCTATAACCTCTTGCACCTGCTTCGGGAATTAGGCGCTGATGCTGAGGTTTTCCGTAATGACAAGATACACATAGAAGAAGTTGGACGTTTCGACAAAATACTGCTCTCCCCCGGACCGGGGATTCCGGAGGAAGCGGGGATACTTTTACCACTGATCCGCCGTTATGCCCCGGAAAAAAGTATACTTGGCGTCTGCCTCGGCGAACAAGCCATAGGAGAAGTCTTTGGTGCCCGGTTATTGAACTTGTCCCATGTACACCACGGTATCTGTTCCGATATCAGGGTGACGGTACATGACGAAAAACTCTTCGAAGGACTCTCTCCTTGCTTTCGGGCCGGACGTTACCACTCATGGGTCGTCTCCCGCGAAGCTTTCCCCGACTGCCTCGAAGTAACAGCTGAAGACTTTGAGGAAAAACAAGTTATGGCCATCCGCCACCGGCTTTACGACGTGCGGGGAGTACAGTTCCACCCCGAATCTGTCCTTACCCCTCAGGGGAAAACGATCATCTCCAATTGGCTAACCACATGAATAATGAAACAGTAAACGGAAAAGAGAACATACGCTGTCTGATCGTAGGAGGAGGCCCCGCCGGTTATACGGCAGCCATCTATGCCGGACGGGCGAACCTGTCTCCCGTGCTTTATGAAGGTCTGCAACCCGGCGGGCAACTGACTACCACCACCGTGATAGAGAATTTTCCCGGTTTTCCAGGCGGAGTAGACGGTGCAACCCTCATGGCAGACCTGCGCAAACAGGCTATCCGTTTCGGCGCCGACATCCATTCCGGCGTAGTGACTGCTACTGATCTGTCGACAAAGCCCCTGAAGGTTTGGATCGACGGGCAAACGGAATTGGAAGCCGACAGCCTGATCATCGCCACCGGAGCGACGGCAAAATATCTGGGATTGCCCGACGAAACGAAGTATGCCGGACAGGGTGTCTCTGCCTGTGCCGTTTGTGACGGTTTTTTTTACCGAAAAAAAGCCGTCGCCGTCGTTGGGGGAGGGGATACCGCCTGTGAAGAAGCCCTTTACCTGGCCTCCCTCGCCAAACAGGTCTATCTCATTGTCCGTAAGCCCTTCCTCCGTGCCGGAAAAGTCATGCAAGACCGCATTTTCGCCGCGTCGAATATCACTGTGCTCTTTGAACACAATGCCGTCGGGCTTTACGGCGAGCATGGCGTCGAAGGTGTCCACCTTGTCAAGCGTATGGGAGAATCCAACGAAACCAAGACAGACCTCCCCATTGACGGTTTCTTCCTTGCCATCGGCCATACTCCTAATTCGGAACCCTTCCGTCAATGGCTTGACACCGATCATACGGGTTATATCCGTACTCTCGACGGTACCCCCCGTACCCACCTCCCCGGAGTTTTTGCCGCCGGTGACGTCGCTGATCCCATTTACCGCCAAGCCGTCACCGCCGCCGCCGCCGGATGTAAAGCCGCCCTGGAAGCAGAAAGATACCTCGCCTCCTTGTAAAGTAGTTAGTCTGCCAAGGTTTAAGGGGGGGGGTAATGATGTTTAGTAAACAGAGGGTGTTATGAAAGTTTCCTTACCTTTGCCGTGACAGAGCAACGATAAATCTATTTGACAAAAAGGATAAACATGAAAAAGGTAAAGATGTTTCTTTGTACTTGCGCTTGCATAGGTTTACTGGCTTCCTGCTACACAGCCGAAGTAGTGGTCGGACATCCGAAGCCGCCTTATGTAAAAGCCGGTTCCTTCAAAAATCACCACTTGATATGGGGGTTAGTATCTGTTGGTCACCGACACGATGCCAAGGAACTTTCAGGGGACGTTGACAACTATGTCGTGCAACACCAATGGAGTTTCATCGACGGTTTGGTGAGTACGATTACGTATGGCTTGTATACACCTACAACAACAACCGTCTTTGTTTCCAACAGGCCTTAAAAGTGAGACAAGAAGCCTTATCGTTCCTAGCCCTGTCGGATTGATCCTCCTACAGGCTTCGGACGAAGGTTTATTACGGTTGCAGATACTTGCAGGGAAAGAGGCGGTAGCACAGACTGGTTTACCTTCAGGTACTGCTTGTGTATCGTCGTTATTGCTTGTAGCGCAACGACAGTTAGAAGAATATTTCGAGAGGCGGCGGCAAACCTTTGACTTACCCTTGTTGCCGGAAGGTACACCCTTTCAGCAGCGTGTCTGGAAAGCTTTGTGTAACGTCCCTTACGGCACAACTCTTTCTTATACAACTCTTGCAGAGCTGGCCGGAAATCCCCGTGCACAACGAGCCACCGGTTCGGCCAACGGACGCAATCCCCTGCCCATCTTTATCCCCTGCCACCGTATCATCCGGAGCGACGGCAGTTTGGGTGGTTATGCCTACGGACTTCCCATCAAACGCTTCCTCCTCAACCTGGAAGCTTCCCGTTAACCTCTTTGTATCGAAAAGATCTGAATTACAAAGTTTTGGAGGGAAAAAAACACCGTAGTTCTGATGGAACTATGGTGAAGAGTATGAAACTGCTCCAATCGGTACAAATGTAAGATATTTTCCGGCTATTAAAACATTCCTTGTCAATTTTTTCACAACCAATTTTTTGTAACATACTCATTTACAACAACTTTCATCCTTCACCATAGTTCCATCAGAACTATGGTATGAATAAATGGGACGTCCTCAAATTATGACAGTACACTTTATTCAATAAATTAAGGAAGAATGAAACCGATGAAAGAGTTAAAGTTTGTAAATGAAGCCATGTTCGGTAGAAAGTACAGGAAGTGGTCGTATGTGGAAACGTTTTTCTTTCTCTTGAAAGAAGGTATGAACAAGCTAATGAGTAAGATCTACGGGCGTCTATCTTCTTGGTTATTCCTAAGAAAGTGGAGAAAAAAAGGGAAGAATGGTCGTTATTTTGATTTCAATGGAATAAAACTCCCCGATGTACCAACTCGTGGTGTTATTTTCCAACTGATGACGATCTTTCAAGACACATTCCTGTCTTACTGCTTCTTTGATGATAGATATGATAAACCCTTTGTCGAAACCTTAGACAAATATCTGAAGGAAGGTCCCTATGGATACGTAGATGGAGCATTTGATGTAACGGTAAAACAGGGAGATGTCGTCATTGATGCCGGTGCCTGGATAGGAGACTTCAGTGCCTACTCGGCGGCGAAAGGAGCCATGAGTTATGCCTTCGAACCTCTTGAACAAACTTTCCAAGCTCTCTGTAAAACAGCAGAATTTTATACAGGATCTATACACCCCATACAAAAAGGACTTGGAGCAAAAACTCAAGAACTAATTATTACTAGCAGTAAAGAGATGCTTGATTCGGGTAGTTCCATCGTCATGAAGAACGAACATCATGTGAAGGAAGAAAAAATAGTTGTCACGACCCTTGACCAATTCGTCGCAGAAAATAATCTCTCCAAAATAGACTTCATTAAGGCCGACATCGAAGGCGCCGAACGGGATATGCTGCGGGGTGCCTCCCACGTACTGAAAACCTTTGCTCCCAAACTCGCTATATGCACTTACCACCTTTCCGATGACCCGCAAGTCTTGGAACAGATCATCCTCGACATCAACCCGAATTATAAGGTGATTCATCTCCGCCATAAGCTATTTGCCGCTGTGATAAAATGAGATCTACCGTTTGCAGTATTTATTTGCTTGACTTGTGAATATTCGAGTATTGAGACGACAAAAGAAAAGCCCGACCAAATTGGCCGGGCTTTCTTTTTCCCCCAAAGTACTTATTTTGTAACAGCCGCAAACAGCTTGTGTCGAAGATGGACTACGGTATAATTCGGGTTGGTGTCGAGGATGATCTGTTCCAAGACTTGCGGGTCATCGGAAAGGT
The DNA here is from genome assembly GCA_031288175.1 of Tannerellaceae bacterium. Lineage (GTDB taxonomy): Bacteria > Bacteroidota > Bacteroidia > Bacteroidales > Tannerellaceae > JAITAD01. The sequence continues at coordinate 6,983 of JAITRW010000007.1, read as the reverse complement.
GGTAAGTGCATATAGCGAGTTTGGGAGCAAAGGTTTTCAGTACGTGGGAGGCACCCCGTAGCATGTCCCGTTCGGCGCCTTCGATGTCGGCTTTAATGAAGTCTATTTTGGAGAGATTATTTTCTGCGACGAATTGGTCGAGGGTCGTAACAGCTATTTTTTCTGTACTCACATGATATTCGTTCTTCATGACGATGGAACTCACTCCAACAAGCTCTTTACTGCTATTAATAGTTAGTTCTTGAGTTTTTTCTCCGAGGCCTTTTTGTATGGGATGTATCAATCTTTCATAGAACTTCGCTGTTTTACAGAGATATTGGAAAGTATGTTCAATAGGTTCGAAAGCGTAACAGGTTGCTCCTTTCGCTGCCGAGTAGGCACTGAAATCCCCTATCCAAGCACCGGCATCAATGACGACGTCTCCCTGTTTTACCGTTACATCAAATGCTCCATCTACGTACCCATAAGGACCTTCGTGCAAATGTTTGTCTAAGGTTTCGACAAAGGGTTTGTCATACCTGTCATCAAAGAAGCAGAAAGACAAGAATGTGTCTTCGAAGAGACTCATTAAGCCATAAATATTATTAAATCTTGGAAGATCAGGGAGTTTAGCTCCGTTAAAATCAAAATACCGACCATCCTTTCCTTTTTTTCTCCACTTCCTTATGAATAACAAAGCAGAAAAACCATTGTAACTATTCTTCACAAACCTACTAATTCCTTCTTTCAAGAGAAAGAAAAACGTTTCCAGATACGACCACTTCCTGTACTTTCTACCGAACATAGCATCATCTACAAACTTTAGCCCTTTTATCGGTTTCATTCTTCCTTAATTTATTGAACAAAGTGTACTGATCACAAACTTGAGGACGTTCCACTATTCATACCGTAGTTCATTAGGAACTATGGTAAAGGATGAAAGTTGTTGTAAATGAACGTATTACAAAAAACGGGTTGTGAAAAAATTAATAAGGAGGGTTTTAATAACCGGAAAATGTCTTACTTTTGTACCGACTGGAGCGTTTCTCCATCCTTTACCATAGTTCCTAATGAACTATGGTGACCGAATTGCTTTTGATAGGCATTTGCTCACTGCAAATGCACGTAAATATTTTACAAGAAACCTCTATACCTTATGTTTTATAACATAACATTCATCATCCTCTTTATATAAACATCAAGACAAACATTTGTGCTAAGAGAACCCGTAAAAACATAGTAAACGGATACACCATGGCATAAGCTGTGGCTTGCGCCTGAGCCGGTGCAATACTGTTTGCAAATTCCAACGCAGGCGGATCGGTCATGGCGCCAGCTATACAGCCACATATTTTCAGGTAATTTACTTTCCACATCCGGGCAATAACAGCCACGATAATAATAGGAATGAAGGTAATCGCAACACCATATAATATCCATTGCCATCCGCCGTTTTGAATCGTTTCTACAAAATTTTTGCCTGACAGCAAACCCACACAAGAAAGAAACAGTATAATACCCAATTCCCTCATAAACAGATTGGCTCCGGGTGTCATATAGAAATTCAGTTTACAGACGCGTCCTTTGTAACCCAATAAGATAGCAATCAAAAGAGGGCCTCCGGCAAGTCCGAGTTTAGCAGGTGCAGGAAGACCTGGAATGAAAATCGGGATACTGCCCAAGATGATTCCCACAAAGATTCCAAAGAAAATCGAAATGATATTAGGCTTGGCAAGTTCGTTTACCGAATCGCCCAATTCTTTTTTTATGTCGTTCAGGATTTCCTTTTTTCCTATTACCCGGATAGTATCGCCCAATTCCAACGTTGTTTCCAAAGTCGGGAGAATTTTCATACCCGACCGGAAAATACGGGTTATATTAGCTGAATAGCGACGGTGAATACCGATTTGTTCAATGGTTTTTCCTGCCAGTTTCTGATTGGTCAATAAAACATTTTTCATAGTCAAAGGCCCAGAGATGTCTTCAGGCGTTTCCACTATTTCAACCTTACCTCCTGTTTTAAACGCTACTATTTTTATCTGGTTTTGGGCGGAAACACCGCAGATAATATCCCCCTGCCGGACAATTACATCATTGGTAGCAATAATAGATTCGCCGTCCCTGATAATCCGGGAAATCGCCAGTTCTTTATCCATAATATGCTTGACGTAATTAATGGTTTTATTGAACAGTCCCGGATTTGTGACTATTATTTTTACACTTTGCAGTTTGGTTTCGGTACCACCCAGGGATTCGGTATAATCTTTAACCTCAGAATCGACTTTTATCCTGAAAATTAACCGGATTAACAACATGGCAATGATGATTCCCACAATTCCAAGCGGATAGGCTACGGCGTAAGCCATACCTGTTTCGGAAACCGTTGAAACGGGCATTCCTTGTTCTGCAAGTGTTTGTTGTGCCGCCCCAAGGCTAGGCGTATTAGTCACGGCGCCGCACAAAATTTCGGCAATAACGGCAGGAGATAATCCGGTGAGATAATATATCAGACAGGCTATTCCAAATCCACCCATGACAATACCAATGGCAAAAAGATTCAGTAATAATCCGTCTTTCTTGAATGAAGAAAAAAATCGCGGCCCCATATTAAGCCCGATACTGTAAACGAATAAAATCAATCCGAAATCGCGGACAAAATGAAGGATATGCTCGTCTACCGGTGCTCCGCAATGAGCGATGAGAATACCGCTAAATAATACTCCGGCAACTCCCGGTTTAACACCTTTTATTCCGAGTTTTCCAAGTGCGACACCGGTAAAAGTCGTTACACACAGGTATAATACTGTGGAGGCAACACTCTGTATAGTGAACAAATCTTGTAGATACATAATTGATAAAGTGGGCGGATTTTAACGGATATTTCTTGCGGCTTGTACCATATTCTTTAATGCCGGAAGAACTTCTTCCCAATTCCGGGTTTTCAGCCCGCAGTCAGGGTTTACCCACAGCCGGTTGAGGGGAATTACATTCAGCGCCTTATTCAACAGGAGTTCCATTTCTCCTACCGAAGGAATACGTGGCGAATGAATATCATAAACGCCCGGGCCTATATCATTCGGGTATTGATAATTGATGAAAGCGTTCAGTAGTTCCATTTGTGAACGGGAGGTTTCGATGGTTATCACGTCGGCGTCCATAGCGGCGATGGAAGTGATTATATCGTTGAACTCCGAGTAACACATGTGCGTGTGTATTTGCGTTTGTGGACGGACTGAAGACGTGGCAAGCCTGAACGACTTTACCGCCCACGCCAGGTACGCGGCATAACCGGATTTGCGTAACGGCAGACCTTCGCGTATGGCAGGTTCGTCAACCTGAATAATTCGTACGCCGACGTGTTCCAAATCCGATACTTCGTCGCGGATAGCCAATGCGATCTGCATGGCGGTCGCCGAACGGGGCTGGTCGTTGCGGACGAACGACCATTGAAGGATAGTTACGGGGCCGGTCAACATACCTTTTACCGGTTTTTCGGTAAGCGATTGGGCGAAGCTAATCCAGTCCGTTGTCATTGATTTTGGACGGGACACATCGCCGTATATCACAGGCGGTTTCACGCAACGTGAACCGTAGCTTTGCACCCAGCCGTTTTGTGTGAAAGCAAACCCATTCAGCTGTTCGCCGAAATATTCCACCATGTCGTTGCGTTCAAACTCACCATGTACCAACACATCCAGGCCGATTTCCTCCTGTATTTTCACGGCCTGCTGCGTGAAGGTTTTGATTGCTTCCGTGTAATCCTTTTTGGAAATCATTCCTTTTTTGAATTTTGCACGCACTTCGCGCACTTCTTTGATTTGAGGGAATGAACCGATGGTCGTAGTCGGAAGGATGGGCAAATTCAAACAGGCATCTTGCAACTTCTTCCGGTCGGTGAAAGGCAGCCCTCTTTCAAAATCTTTGTCCTGAATAGAAGAAATACGTGCCTGAACCGCCGGATCGTGGATAAAAGAGGACGATATGCGGCTTTGATGCGCTTTCCGGTTTAGGGCAAGCCGGTCTTCTGTTTCTTTATCCGGCTGAGAGGCAGACAGCTTGGATAAGTCGGATACCTCATTCAGTTTTTGCCGGGCAAAAGACATCCAATGCTTTACTTTTTCCGGCAAGACGGCTTCGTCCGTCTCCAAATCCAGGTCGCAGGGGCTGTGTAGCAGCGAACACGAAGGAGCAATCCATATCCGTTCTTCTCCCAAAGCCCGAACAGCTTTATTGATAACAGTCAGCGAGATGTCATAGTTGTTTTTCCAGATATTACGGCCATCGACAATCCCCAGCGAAAGGGACATGTAGTCCGGTATCTGTTTCAATACATCATCCAACTGTTCCGGCGCCCGCACCAAATCAATATGTAATGTGTCTACGGGCAACGAGCAGGCCAGTGGAAGGTTTTCCGTCAGTTCACCGAAATAGGTAGCCAGCAATATTTTTACTTCGGGACATCCCTGTGCAAAATAATGGTACGCTTCCCTGAACGCCTGTTTTGCCGGTTCATCCAAATCAAGCACCAGGCAAGGCTCGTCCATTTGTATATAAGATGCTCCTGCCTGTTCTATATTATTCAAAACATCTTTATACACGGGCAAAATACCCTTTAGTAAATCAATCCTATGGAAACCCTGTTCTTTTTCTTTTCCTAATAAAAGATAACTGACGGGGCCTAATATTACCGGTTTGGCATTAATACCCAGCTGTTTTGCTTCAAGAAATTCAGTAATAACGTCTGTACAAACAAAACTAAACGTTTGATTTCGGTAAAATTCGGGAACGAGATAATGATAGTTGGTATCAAACCATTTCGTCATCTCAAGAGCGGTAATATCCAAATCACCTTTCTGGTAACCTCGCGCCATGGCGAAGTACAAGCTGGGAAACGATTTTTTCTCTTGCTGTACGAGCGGTAGAAAGCGGGAAGGAATATTGCCGAGCATCAGATTGGTATCCAACACTTGGTCGTAGTAGGAAAAATCATGGATTGGAATCAGGTTGATTCCCGCCTCCTGTTGCGATTTCCAGTTTTCCAACCGGATTCGTTTACCGGCTTGCAGCAACTCAACAAGGGAAATCTTGCCTGCCCAATAGTTTTCGCAAGCTTTCTTCAATTCACGTCGGCTACCAATGCGCGGATAGCCCAGATTGTGCGTTCGCATACTTTTAACTTTTTTAATTAACAATAAATCAGTTAAAAGTTCTTTTGAACTTAATACTTAACGAAAAAATTCAGAGAAGGAAGGTAAAAAAACACGCGACACACTTTCTCCTAATCAGGAGAAAAATAGGCATGTTAATCTTTCTCGACTCTGCTTTTTTTTCGCGAAAGCATTGTCAAACCGATTTAAGGCAGGTCTCCTGACTCACTCTATCCCGTACGCCTTCCCAAAGATTGTTACCTCAGTGGCACCTTGCACAGGACTGTTTTGTAGAGTTTACAGTTGCGCGACAGTCCGTGATTTTCACACGGTTCCCTTTTAATTCCGCCTAAAACGGAACACCTTAACGGTTGATTATGTAAAAGAACTTTTTCGGGTACAAAGGTATTACTTTTCCCCAATCCGTCCTTTCTCTTTTTCACCCACCACACTTTAATTTTCATAGACGCTGAAAATGCCTGTTAATGCGTAGGTAAAAGACCGAGCGCGCGGAGGCTGTCGCGCACCAGCGGCGTGATGATGTTGGCGCCATAAAGATTGGTGTGATCGCCATCACGGAAACAGCTATCGGGAAGAGGATATTGCGTATAGTCTAAATAAAAAGTCGTCTGGTTATCTACCAAAGCATTGACAACAGAATCCGTCAATTGTTTATATACCAGTGGAATATGCACATAGTAACTTTGCGGAAGGGGCGCATTGAACAAGATAAGCGTATAACCTTTTTCCTTGCAAAAGGAATCAATCTCCCCGACTCCTGCAATACAAGAGTAATCAATCTCTCTCAAGGACGTATCCTTTTCATAGAAATGACGCATGATTCTGTTCTCCCAATCAATGGGAATGGGAGCGACCAGCGTAGAAGGAAGAGCTGTGATGGGGTATCCTCTCAGGAACTGTTTGATCTGCGCCACACTGTTCCGCGAAGGAATGCCCAGTTCATAACACAGCATCACTTCCCTCATCGTACTGCGGTCAAACATCTCCATATGTTCCTGTCTTTTTTCCTTCCGTATAAACGGATAGAGGGTGAAGCAGTATTTGTAATAAAAATCTAAGCGTCTTTGAATCTCATTGCTGTTCAGTTTTTTTCTCGGACAGAGGAAAGAATGATAAGACAGGCCGACTATAACGAGTCGGAGAGCGTATGTATCGGAGAGTACCCGGAGTTTTTTATAGTTCTCTGTGTGCCGTTCCGATCCAAGGGAAAGATTAAACGATCCCTCTATGCTGTCTGCAATCAATGCCATTTCCGGATGGGAATCACCAAGAATCACGATGGGCATATCTTTGAAATGTGACACCGTATTCCTAAAAGTATGATCAAGAAAAATGCGGACCGCCACACACATCAGGACAAGTACCGGAGCTAAATAGAGGGAAAAATGTAAAAGCCTGTAAAAGAAATCTCTCATAGTAAAATCAGAATTGGAAGTAGATGAATCCCACCGGATTACCTGCATTAAACAGGTAAATGCTTAAAAGCAAGGCTATATAGACCGCATAACGGACACTCTTGTACGGTGTACGGAAGCTGAGAGCATGCGGACGCTCCCTGTGTATCCATTCAAACAGAAACATCACAAGAATGAAGAAACACGTCGTGACTGCCGTGAAACGGGACAGAAGCAAGTCAAGCGGAAAGTATACCATACCGAACAACGACGGCGACAGCATCCCCTTCACATATCCCGCCGCATGAGTAAGGCTCTCCGCTCGGAACAGGATCCACCCGAACAACGCCAACACAAACGTCACGCCCATCTGTGACGCCTCGCCCAACGACGGCAATAACCGTCCCCCTCCCACCGTATCCCTATAACGACGGTGCCTGCC
>JAITRW010000044.1 GCA_031288175.1 Tannerellaceae bacterium | reverse complement strand
TAACGTCCACCGGCATTCAGTGTAAACTTATCAAACAGGATCTGCTGGAGGGTAAGGTATACAGCGGCCTCGTACAGGGAAGTATCCGGCAGCAAAACTGTTGCGATACTCCCCGTCTCGGCATTTAGCTGCCGCGCAAAACCGCCGTAATTCTTATAATCTACGCCGGCAGTAATGGTATTGCCTTTAAATAACCACACACTCTGATACAGCAATGCGCCATACTGATGGTCATTGGATTTGAAACGATTAGGGAGCGGCGTCCCACCTTTCTTCTGATATCCGTCATTGATAGAATGATTTCCGAAATTGTAGAATAGCTTCAATGCGCCATCATTTTTAGTGTGGCGGTTTTCCAACGTCAGGGCTACCTCGCCGCGAAGAATGTCTGCCACATTGTCAAGAACGGGATCATTTGTAGTACCCGGATTTTGCGCCTTGTACGAAGCCATATTTGCATTCACACGCACATAAAAATGTTCCGAAGGACGATACCCCACACTTCTACTAAAACTAGTCAACCGGAAAGGGGAGTTTTCACGATGGCCGTCGGTACGATCGTGATTCACGGAAACAAAACTGTCGAACCGCTTTCCTTTCAAGCCTAAATTGACGGCATATTTTTGCGTATTGAACGAGCCGTACATCAAACGGGCATTTATTTTCCAACCCCTGGACTGTTGCCGACGCGAAATAAGGTTGATCACCCCGCCCATTGCATTGCTGCCGTAAAGCACCGAAGCCGGTCCGCGTATCACCTCTATCTTTTCGACATCGGAGGCAATATAGGCGTCGGGTAACGGATGCCCCATGACACCCATATACTGCGGATGTCCGTCAATGAGCACCAAGACTTCCGTAGTCGGGGAGCCGCCTACGCCACGGATAGAGATGCCGCCCGTGCCGCCGGTCGACACTCCAAAACCGGTAACGCCGCGCTCGGTAATAAATAATCCCGGCACCCGTCCGCTCAGGACTGAGAGTACTGACGATTCGCCACTCTCTTCAATCTCCCGGCGACCAACCACCGAAATAGTTACGGGCACATTGCTCCGGTTAGTCTGCGTCCTTGAGGCTGTAACTACAATGGTGTCAATGGTCTGCCTTCGGATACCTTCCTGAATATCCTGTGGCTTCAAATCACCTGCAAACAAGGCAACACATACACCTGCCACAAACGCCGTTTGTACTATCCTCATACTCTATTTCAACCGTCACAGTCGGTTTTTCTACCAATTTTCCTTAGACCGAATATGCAAATGTATACTTTTACGGAAAATGAAAAACTTCAGTCTGCTCCTGCGCCGTTGGTTTGTCGACAACGCACGTGATCTCCCTTGGCGGCACACGACTGACCCTTATCACATCTGGGTGTCGGAAATTATTCTTCAACAGACACGTGTAGCGCAGGGTATAGAGTGTTATCAACGTTTCATTGAACGTTTCAGAGACATCCATACTTTGTCATGCGCCTCGGAGGAAGAAGTGCTAAAATGTTGGGAGGGTATGGGGTACTATAGCCGTGCACGTAACCTGCATCGCGCGGCACAGGAGATGGTACGCCGCTTCGGCGGAAAATTCCCGCAAGGGTATGAAGATGTCCGTTCTTTGCCCGGTATCGGCGACTATACGGCTGCAGCCATCCTCTCTTTTGCATGGGAACAACCTTATGCAGTAGTGGATGGTAACGTTTACCGGCTTTTGTCGCGGTTTTTCGCCATTGAGACCCCCATAGATACGACCGCCGGAAAGAAGGAATTTGCCAATCTTGCAGCATCACTACTGCCCGAAAAAGAAATAGGAATTCATAACCAGGCGGTTATGGAATTTGGAGCGCTTCATTGTGTACCGCGCCGACCGAACTGCACCGCCTGTATTCTCCGAGATCATTGTGCCGCCGGAGGGAGTAATGCCGAACTCTTTCCCGTTAAACAGCGACGAACGGCTGTCCGTAACCGTTACCTGAACTATTTTTATATCCTATACAAAAACAATACATGGATACGTCGCCGCACCGAAGGAGATATATGGTGTGGCCTCTATGAGTTTCCTTTGATTGAGACATCCTATGCGGTAACAGATTTCAACGAACTGACCCGAACAGAAGATTTCCGCCGACTTTTCGGCAATGCTGATTTATTCTGTGTCAGTCCCTTTCCTATTGTATTTAAGCACATCCTCTCCCACCAGACGCTTTTTGCCTCTTTTTATCGCATTGAAACAGACACCGTTCTCGAAGAGCTGTCTGATTTCATCTGCATAGCTGTCGAGCATCTTGCCGACTATCCTTTTCCCCGCCTTTTCCATCGTTACCTGTATGGTTAATCTACAATTGTATGATAAGTTCACGTGTGATCAAATACATACGGTCGCTCGAAAAAAAACGTAACCGCATCGAACAAGGTGTCTTCCTTGCCGAAGGGAATAAACTTGTAACAGACTTGTGTCTCCATTTTTACGCCGAGCTGGTCATTGCCAAGCCGGTATGGATAGCAACACAGGGGAATATCGCCGCAAAAGAGTTACTTGTGGCGGATGAGGCCGACATACGCCGCGCAAGTTTCCTTCGTAATCCGCAAGATGTGATCGCCGCTTTCCGCCTTCCGATGTGGCAGATAAAAGCGGCATTATCATCAGCCGGAGAAGGAGAACTTATACTTGCCCTTGACGGTATACAAGACCCCGGTAACCTCGGCACCATTATCCGTCTGGCTTCGTGGTTTGGTATCCCACATCTACTTTGCAGCGAAGATACGACCGATGTATTCAATCCCAAGTCCATTCAGGCTACCATGGGGGCATTGGTGAATGTGGAAGTACACTATTGCCGATTGGAGGAACAGCTGGAGAAACTTCGAGAACAAGGCGTACCGCTCTTCGGCGCCAGCCTTAACGGGGAACCTCTTTTCGATGCGATGCTTGGGAAAGGGGGCGTACTCGTTGTAGGTAACGAAGGACAAGGCATCCGCCCCGCCGTTCGTTCATTACTGGATCGTCAGCTCTATATTCCTCGCTACGCTACCGAAGCTGCCGCCGAATCACTGAACGTGGCTGTAGCGACAGGTATCCTCTGCGCTGAGTTTCGCCGGAAAAACATAGAGTAGATATCTATCTCTCACAAATAGGATTCCTTCTATCTTATTATAAATTTCCACCTCAATGTTAAGGAAGCTCCTTTCTGCCCCACAAGGATGTAAACACCCGGAGGAAGAGAGAGACGATATCGCTCCACTTCGGATCCTATCAAGAAAATCCTTAGGAGGCGGCCGTCCGTTGCAGTTAACAAAAGACGGTAACCGGCAAGGTGGCGAAATGTGAATTCACCGTCCGCATACTGTATCGCAGAAAGAGGGGCAGCATCCGGAAAAGATTCGTCGATAGAGGTAGGAGGAGGAGGGGGTTCATAGGGAGGAGTATCACCGAATAAGCTGATTTTTACATACAGATCAGCTTCTATAGAAGAATTTATCGTATACTCGTAAAGCAAATTAGTTACAACTACCGGAAGAATTGTTTCTACACCGATATTGACAACAGGGAGCCGTCCCTGCTGCAACAAAGCATCTGCAATAACTATCCGGAACGTGAACGGTTCGACCTGCCGGTTTGAGAAGTAGTAAACACCTGGTTTAATGATCTCGGAAGATAATTCCGCAGAAGCATAACTGAGACCGGAAGGAAGCTCGGGAAGGACAATACAACGGTAATCATAGTAGATATTATAGAAGCGCTCTCCGGAAGAAGAGACGAGATAAACGAACTCGTTTTCCGTCGATTCCGATACCGGACAAGGCAAATGTCCATTGAAAGTAAGGACGAGTTTATCAGGATCCAGATCATCTCGAAGTTGAAGGATGATCTCGTCAGTCGTATTACGGTCTTTCGGACGGAAATAGAGTCCCGCCTTGATTGGGGATGATTCGGCAAAAGAGACGCCGGAAGGAGGTTCAGGAACGGTGACAGTGTAATATTCAAAGGCGACGGATATTTCCACATCCCGATTACCTGTCACGATATAGCGGTAAGTATTCTCTTCATGGAGGTAAGGTTGTACTTCTACTTCTCCGTCAACGGACACGAAAGGAACGACCTCTCTGTATCTCTCCTGTACCGTCAAAGCAAACGTGTCGCGGAAACTCGTGACCGGCGAATGATAATATTTTCCACCGGCTTTTGAGTTGGCCGCATACATAACTCCTGTTGGTAAGTCCGGTGGCAATGTCAATACAATAAAAGGCTGTGTACCGAACTGAGGTCCGGTATATCCCTTTATCGGAAATTCAAAACGGTAAATACGGTTACCTGTCTGTCCATAAGGCAAGCTATTACCGTTCATCATTACGAGGGGCAGTACATAAACATCTTGCGCTACGGAGAGCGAAAAGGAGGCTATCTTACCGCGTGTATAGAAATGAGTACCGGCCGCTATTGAGCCTGAGGCATAAGACACTCCTTCCGGTAACGTATTTTGCGGCGGCAGGAATAACGTATCGTGAGGCATTGAGACTTTCACTAAGACTGTCGTCTGTGTATTATACACACAACTGTAACTATATGTCGTACCGGAAACTGATTTTGCCGCCAAGTTAACCGATCCTTTTTCTTCGTCAATCATCTGAACAAAGGGCGATACATTCGCATAGACAGGATCAGTTACCTGTATTGAGAAACCGAACGGTGTATTGGGAGATACACGATACGTTCCGGCATTTCGGTCATCCGTATATTTGAGAGCGCCCGATACGCCTGAGAGGGCGGGCAACGTAAGGGTATAATATGGGAGATCTATTAAAAGCGTCACGTTCTCTGTCCCTGTCACGACATAACGGAAACGTTTACCCCCATCCGGCAATACCGTTTCGGAGAAAAGCGGAATGGGATGGCCCACTCCCCTAAATACCTTCGGCGTCACTAACGAGTAGTTTGGATCCGTCTGTAAAATCAGAGTATCGGTAAAAGCCGTTGTCCCGTAAACCTCATGTACTCCCGCTTCGGTAAAAATGCCTACATACGAAAGTCCTTCCGGCAGTTCCGGCAATGTCAACAGGAATGTCTCGTAGAGAAGGGAAATATCCACCTGTACATCCACATCGGATTCCAAACAATAGTAACAGACCTTTCCATCCGAACGGTAAGGAGCAAGAGGCTGTCCGTTACACAAGACTTGCAACCTCGCGTCATGATACGGCCACAAAGGTTGCAGGGCAAACGAATCACAGAAAGTTTCATCGGGAGTATAGAAATAAACACCCTGTTGTTTCAACCCCTGCAAGTAAGCCACATTTTCGGAGGCTTCCGGCAACGTAAGGGAGAGGTATTTCAACCCTATTTCGGAGGCGTCATTGCCGTATACAGGGATAGAAAATTTATAGACGCAAGAATTATCCTCTTTCATTCCGTGATACGTTTCTCCAAATATCCGCACGTACGGAACGGCAGAAGCGTAGGGATCAGACACTTCCAGGGTGAGGGGTAACTCCCCACCATACCCCAACACATATTCACCGGCCGCCACATCACCGGCATAAGACAACTGTTCCTCCGGCAACTCAGGAAGCGTTACGGTATACTGCGGTAAGCTGACACTGACCTTGGTATCTACGAGGGACATCAACTTGTATTTATAGACAAAAGGAGGCTCATAAGTAAGGCTCAGCTCTCCTGCTATAGACGTGGCAATCGGAACGAGATTGATTTTGTCCTCATCCAGCAGCAACACAAAACTATCCACAAAAGCCACATCCGGCGCATAGTAATAATCGCCTGCTCCTTTGGAATCCGAACGATAAGACAACCCTTCGGGAAGTTCCGGCAAAGTGAAATGTATATAACGAAGAACTATCTCCGGAGATATGGTTTCCATATTCATCGTACCGGAGAAAGCGAACGTCGTCCCATTGACCCTTGCACGGTAAAGCGTTATGGGTACATTATTTTTGATGTACGTAGCCACCGGTTCCGCTTCTTCGTAAGGAGGAAGCACCTGTACGCGGAAAGTGAACGTACTGCCTTCGGCATATTCATGCTCACCGGGTCCGGGGTAACCGTCCACATAGACCAATCCTTCCGGCAGTTCCGGCAATATTAATAGGCATGACTCAATACCGATATGAATATTGAGTGAAGAAGCGATCGGTATCTTGTAGTAGAATAAGCGTTGAGAGGCGTTTATTTCCGTATGATAAGGAACCAATTTTTCCATGCCGCCGACTTCACTCTCTAATTTCACCGTGGGAATCACCTTGTAAATAGGAGCACCTATCACTAAAATCTTCTCTATCGGTTCGGGCGCGTATATTTTGGAAGCCTGCAAAGTGGAAAACGATGAAACGGACAACTCATCGGGAAGGTTGTCGGGGAAGGTTACGGCGTAATAACCAAAAGACACCTGAATCTGGATCTCTATTCTATTTCCTGTCCTGAAGAAATATTCCACCTGGCTTTTGTCTTCATCAAGCGGAACGCCTTCAAGAACCTGCCCATTCAATGTTACCGTGATGGCACCCGCCTCATAACCCGCTTGTTTACTAATTACAAACGAACTGTCTATCCCTGATCTCAGGTAATGGACACCTTCACCCAGACCTATAGAGGGGACGTAGGACAAGTATGCCGGTAATGACGGCAACGTCACTTGTACCCCATCCATCCTTATTGTCACTTCCGCAGATAACCCTTCGACATCCGACGTCCTAATCATATACCGGTAACGATTTGACGAGAGTTTCACAGGCGTCAACGTCAGCGTACCAAAACGGACTACCGGCATAAAATTCTCGTAAGGCGGAAGGACATCAAGGGTTAGGGTAAAGCTTTCACCTTTCGTACAAAAACGGAAATAGGAATTCGGCTCTTCCGTATAAGCAAGCCCGACAGGTAATGCAGAGGGCAATGGTAATGAGAGCAGGAAATAACTCATCCTAATGTCTACCAACACCGTATTTATAGCCTCAACGGCATAATAGTAACGACGACCGTCACGATGATAAGGCGTAATTTCCTTCTCTCCGACCGTCACTATCGGACGGAAATTGGCAAAATCCTCTTCTGTTTCGAGGGCAAATGTATCGCGGTACGATGTGCTGATAAAGTGAGTATACGTCCCTGCTCCTTTCGAACCGGATACGTATTTGATTCCGGCAGGAAGAGTTTCCGGCAGTATAAAGGCACAAGCTTGGTAATTCATTTCTATCTTCACCGAAGCATTCCCTAAAAAACGCAAAGAATAGAAGTGCACCAGGCCCTCCGTCTTGTAGGGTTTTAGGAGGCTGTCCGTCACCACCCCGTCGATAGTCAGGAACATCTGCGGTATAACCTCCCATAACATCTCGTCCGTCACTGCGAGGGCAACGGTATCGGAGAAGAGTGTCATCGTGGAAGAATAATAATATCCCCCTTGACGATAGCGCGGATCATAAACCAGTCCGTTCGGTAAAGTCTGGGGGAGCACCAAGGTATAATAATAAGGTGAAATTTTTACTATGTAGTCTTCATGGACGGGAAAGGTGATGTCGTATACACTATTGCTACCTAATCGTTTCTTGCCGTGAACTACCTCCAGCGAATTCAACACCGCCATCAAGTCTAAGTCGGCAAAAATACCACAGGGTTGCACCGGGATTGTCAGTACCTCTCCTGTCGACACGATGTAAGGGCCCTCCTGATAACTTCCTGCATAGGTGAAAAGGTTAGGGTCTTCCGGAGGTAATGTCACGGTATGATATGGGAACTCTACGGTGAAAAACATATCCCCCTGCCCTTCAACGGTATAACGATAGACTTGCCCGCTCTCCTCGTACATACCGGTAAGGATATCCCCTTTCGACGTGCGCACTACAGGGACAATGTGTTTATATTTGTCAGTCAACACACGAAGACCAAACCGCTCTGTCCATCCTGTGACTTCATGAATACGCACTAAATTTCCGGCATCCTTTTCCAGATATTCCAGTTCATCGGGCAAGGTCTCCGGCAGGCGTACCGTGGCGCACGGCAATGAGATCTCCAGGTTACTGTTCCCCGTGGCATTAACAGTATAACTATAGTCATCACCAACCTCGTTCGGCTGTATTTCAAGACCATTGTTCTTTACCACAGGCATCATCTCCCGATATTCCGAAGCCAGTTTCAGTGTAAACCGTTCTGTCCACGGGATATCCGGTTTATGCCTACGCACCGGATCGTCCATATCTTCCTCTGCGTAGCTAAGCCCTATCGGGAGTTCCGGCAACGTGAAAGTGACATAGAACGGCTCTATATCCATTACCGTATGAGGAATATCCAAGTTGAACGAAAAGGTATAAACGCCATTTGTATGTTTTCCCCGCAACCGACGGATATTTTTACCGTATACTACCGCCACCGGCTCGCTTTCTTCATATTCACCTGACGATTTCACCGTAAACTTCACCGGCCAACCCTTGTGGTAAGACATCGTTTCTTCGGGTTTTTCACCCACGTAAAAGAAGGTATCCGGATCTTCAGCAGGAAAGTCAATCGTGTAAGGCTCATAGGGCAGATTCACCCCTACATTATTTACCCCACCTATACTGCAAATCTTGTACACCCAATAGCTTCCATCTCTTCGTTCAGGGGGGAGTACCTCATCTCCGGCGCCTTCACCCCTCTGAACATTAAACATAGGGATAATATGACCGTAAAGAGGCTCCAAGTCAATACGAAAAGAATCTTCCCACCCTTGGTCGGAATGGTAGCGGGTCAATTTATTGGCGTCTCCAGGTGCATACAATAGTCCGGCAGGCAATTCGGGCAGGAAGAGTGCACTGTTTCGCAAGTCAATGGAAACCACCTGTATGTTTTCCTTGACTGGGAACTCAAACCGGTATTTCCCGACGGACATACATACACCCCGCATCGAGAGACCTGCCCCCATGGCCACCGGCTCACTCCCCAGATAAGCCTCTGCCACACATATCGAAAAAGAAAACAAAGAATCCAGGGCATACCGCGTCCTCGATGGACGCATTATGTAGGAAAAAGAAGAGGGATTTTCCTCTGGCAAGGTCACCGTAAAATAGGGCAGGGTGATGTTCAGAAGCGTTAACTCTCCTTGATTTGTGAACTTATACAGGTACGTATTCTCTCCTATCAACCGATAGATGAACCTCGCTCCCGACGAAGAGCTGACTATAGGGGGGATATTCTCGTAACCCGGTAATGTCTCCACCATAAACGAATCTGCCCATTCTCCCTGCGGACGATGATAACGAGTTGTCCTGAACTCTCCTTGCCCCTCGAAAGGCTTGTATTTGAGACCTTCCGGCAAGATCTGCGGCAGGCTTAGCATACTGTACGACACTATTATCTGCGGCGAACAATCTACATCGGCTCGAAAGCGAAATTCATATACGTTACCATTTTTGGAGAAATAATTAAGCGGGATTCCGTCCTTAATAACTATATACGGAGTTCCTTCGGAATACACACCATAGGGGCGCACCTTCAAGATTATCGTCGCCCCCTGGGTATGATATACAGGATACGTTGCAGGATTGACATTCTCGTAACGGAAGGTCTCATCTTCCGACGGAAGCGTCACCGATACATGATTCCACCCTATTTCTATCCGCTTGTCGCCCGTTCCTGTCGCCGTATAGGTATACAACAAATTCGCCGTCTGCGTCCTCGGTATGTCCGAACCGTCCTGAAAACGTACAATCGGTTCCACATCCCTGTAAGTATCTTCCACCCGGAGTGTAAACGGCAGTGTCCATGTATCCTTCTTAAGATAGTGCTCTATGGGCAGGTCGACAGGTTCATAGGTCAAACCATCCAGTAAGGATTCGGGAAGCGTCACCGTACTATACTCAACTTCTACCTCTATTTGTCGGTCGTTATCTTCCTCATCAGTAATCCGGTAACAGTAAATATATTCGGACGGATTCCCCTTCCCAGATATTGGAGCCAACTCTTCATCCTCATCCCATACTGTCAAGGTCGCTTTCCGGTAGGGGTTTTTTAATTGCAGGTAAAAAGTACAAGTATTGTCTGTCTGAACAAGGTATTCACCTGCTGAGAAAACATTCGCGTCTTCGCCTTCATAATAAACCACTTTATCCTCCTCAAGCTCCGGCAAGGTCACACAGTAACTATTCCTCCTATCAATGGTAACCTCCACCTCAGGATATGTTCCTCTCTCAGGATCCGGAAAAAGAATATAGTAGTAACCTATCCAGCCATTCCCCGATTGATCCGGACTTGTGGACGACATAAAAACCTCACTTTCTCCACGCATCACTTGCGGCTGTGTATTACCTACGACATTCGCTTTTAAGCCGAACCAAACCCCTGTCGTATCTACATCCAGAATCCGTTCATCTGTATCCTCTTCCTTAAAATAATAATCATGTTCCCCAGCTCCAGATTGAGGATGCGGAACTATTACGTATTCCAAGCCTTTCCCTTGCAACCCATTTATTTTCAGCTTTCTGTATGCTACTCCAAACGATAGGTTTGTGTAATTCCTGTCCTTCAAGATATAGCGATACGTATCGCCCTCCCGGACGCCGTTTATCGTGTCGGTACCGGATGTCAGTACTACCCTCGCTTCTTTATACTTAGGTAACAAGGAGACTTCCACCTGAAACGTCTCACTCTGGTTATAGCTATAGGTTCCTGCCTGTGAACCATTGTTATATTTCAGCACATCATTGTCGCCGTCTGTCGGGAGTTCTCCCGGAAGAGTTACCGTGTAATATGATTCATCAACCGCCAATTCCAGTTTCGTAATCACCGTCTTCCATGTGCGGGCAATGCCTTGGTCTTCTTCTCCCCAAAAAGAACCTTGTAAACCATACTTTATTGATCTATCGGATGGAGTGAAAAAAATGTTAAAATAGTTTTCGATATTCAGTCCGGATGGCGTTGTCTTCCATGCGAAGCAGGGAATATCCACGTCATACCCATCCCGTACCTTAATGGTAACTGTTTTATCTATTGACTCGGTCAACCCGTAAAGATTGCTTCCTTTCGACAGGAAGGAACCGGGCGCAAATTCGTACTCCAATTCCTCCGGTAAATCCGGCAACACCAGCTCTCCCGTCACCACCTCAGGCACCGTAATTCGTATATTCGTATTCACCTGCGCTACCTCATAGCGGTAACGGTAGTACCAAGTGGTTCCATGTTGCACCGGAGGAGACACCATTCCTTTCATCACCGGCTGATACTGATAGTCTCTCTCTTTTCCTCCGGATAGCTCATGCGCCTGCGGCAAGGGGATAGCTTTCTCATTAATGGCTGAATTCCCTATCGGTACGTCCACAGTAAACACAAACGACTTGCCATTCAGCAGATGATAATCTCCCTCCAAGCGGTCGCCGTAGCGAACCTGTACCGGCACGTTCTGTTTCGAAAGCGTTACCGTACTCTGATGATCACTTAGCGATACTTGTATCCAAAGGTTGGAGTTGCCCTCAATTTTATAATAAAAGGTAGTATCTCCATCGTTCTTACAAGGAGACAGAGACTCGACGTTACCATCGTCGGTATCTGAGGTAGTATATATCTTTACTTCCGGTGTAAAGCCAATATAATTCGGCGCTAAGGTCACCACCAGGCTATCGTTAACGCCAAGGTTGATTGAGTAGAAATTATCCCCTATCCGGAGGCCTGACTTTTCCGCCACATTCACACCCGCCGACAGAGGCAATAAAACTACCTTGTACGATTCCGTTACAAACGAAAGCGTCCCTGTCTGCATACAGACCTTCGGTATCTTTACCTCACCTTCTCCATCCACATAGTCTACCTCAATGTCTATCGGCTCTTCTTTCGGGTCCTCCGGCGTGAACACCGCCTTCCGGAGCCCTACCCGCTTACTGTCTATAATCAAAGGAATACTAATAAAATCCCTGGTGTCGTCATCCTTATAATAATGAGGGCCTCCCAATTCTGTAGATTCTTTATACCGTATCCCTTCCGGCATTTCCTTGCGGTAAGGGAGGGTGATCACATAGTCGGCGTCAAATTTGACTTTGATTACGGCTGACGCATTTTTTCCCGACAATTGCACACGGTAACCATACCTCTTGTTGTATCTGTCCGTAAAATTTTCAATCAGTTCCACCTTTGCCCCAGCAGCTTCCGGCAAATCTTTCCGCTCAATGGTGAATACGGGTTCTATCTCTATGTGGTGGGGCAGGAGAATCGTAAACGTATCTATCCCTTCGTCCGTACTCGTGACGCTTCCGAAATAGTGCATCCCTGCCGGACGTTTGTCCTCATATTCCATGCCCCATGGCAACTGCGGGTATTCTATCTCCGTCACATCCAGTGCAATGGACATAATCGCATCCCGAAAACCATTTTCATTCTTAACCTCAATCTCGTAACACAGGCTATCGTTAAACGCCTCAGTGAGAGCAACCGGAGCCTTTTTGTTAAAAATCGTGTCTTTCCCTTCCTCGTGCCTCTGCACGAGTGACATGCGCGTCACCACCGGCCGGAGATTATGCACCGTGGCGCCGTCCCAAGTGAGCGCAAAAGGGACCACCCAGTTTCCATCGCTTTTCAACAGGTTCACACCTGCCTTTAAGGGCGCTCCAAATGTGGAGGGGTCGGCGGAAATATTCTCCGGCCGTCCAAACGTGTAAGAGAGTAGCGATAAGGGAAAGACGTACTTAGATAACTTCGGGAAGTATATATTATAATTACCCGTCTTACCGATACACAAGGTAGCGGACAGAGGCTGCACCGGTACAGGGTCCGAATTGGAATAATCCTCTATCTTTTCAGCCTTTTCGGCCTCACATTCATAGTTGAAGTAATAGGTATACCTTCCACACAACATACTGACACTGTGGCCTCTGAAAAGATTCGCAGGATCATCCACATCCTTAAAGTTAAGTACCCTGTTATTCAACGTCACATAGGGAACCAGGGCATAATCAGGTTCGGTATAATTGGAGTAGTCCGCGGGAGTACACTTTACGCGCAAACCCAAGTTAAGAGGCCGAGATGTGGGGGGCGAATAGTAGAACCATCCCTGTTCTGCGAGAATGCCGTCTTTGGGTAATCCGGGTATGACTGTATAGGTGGGCGTTTCTGAAAAATCTTTGGCAAGGGTGCCATACCCCACCTGCACATTTAACTCAACGCGCTTTGCCCTGATAAACTGAAAAGACAGCAGGGAGCCCGACGGCAAACCGACTACTGTAAAGTCAGGTACCTGAATCGTAAAGCGGTACAGGTTATTCCCCACCGGTATCGCCGTCACTTTTTCTCCCTGGAGTCCCGAGAAGGTTAATGTCGGCAGGATGGCGTCATCGTTACCAGCGTCATCGTTCTCTCTCACGTAAAACGTAAAACTGTGACCCACAGATAGGTAGTAATCCGTATCGGGCTTAGGTTGGGTAAAGTCTTCCAGTTCCTCCTGCGTCGGTAAGACCAGACCGGCAGTGTTAAGAACTTCGGTAGACGGCAGGCGGAAAACAAGGTGTTCCAAACGGGGCTTTAAATTGACATTCTGTATGAGTAAAGGCTCATATTTGTAGTAATGCAACCCTTCCTCACGATGATAAGGCAGCAACTCACCACGAACTGTCGATCCTTCCATGATGGTTATCCGGCTGTCTACCCAGGCGTAGGCCGGATTCTTAATCTGCATCGTAAAATACAACGTATCCGTATAAGGCGCCGCAAAGGGTGTCTCCAAACCGGGAAATCCTGCATGCAGAGGACCCGGCAACACCTGTTCCTCGTAAGATAGCGATCCTTTCAGGTTGTCAAACTGCAACATATAGGTTCCGCTGAGATATATCTCTACATCACCTGTCAGCTGATACTCATAGGACAATACTCCATCCGGAGTCGTTTCCTTCGGCACCAACATAACCTGGAGCTGCGACGGATCTTCGGAGGAGGATTCCAACGGCAAGACAAAGACCTCCGGCTGCGTCCTTGCGGAGGCATTCGACGGCGCCACACAAGTAAAACGAACCAGGGAACCGGGCGTCACATCTATATACTCCGAATCGAAACGATAACCCGAAGATGATGGCGGCGTATCTTCCACATGCAAGTAAGCCGTCAGCGTTTTATGAGGATAGATGTTGCGGATTGTCAGTGGGCTACACTTGTCCGGATCAATACTCGGAAAGTTATCATAGATACGCGGCGCTACGGCATGAGGCGGCACCGCCTGGGGAACCAGTCCTCCGGAGGGGGTATAGTCTCCGTGTAGTATAAGCCCTTCTAAGTCTTCGGCATAAACCCCGCCTCCTGCATAGGGAGCTGCGGAAGCGTCAGGATGGTTAGTACCGTAATTGCACCGGATTACCGATTCATCCAGCAACCCCAACTTCGGCTCCCTGCTTCCCGCCACAGGATTTCCCTTCGCCAGGTAGATCGCTCCGCCCTTGGCCTCACCTTTACCGGTCGAAGCTATATTCCCCTCCATCACCGTCTTCTTCCACGCTATTACGTCGCAACACCGCACGTATACCGCGCCTCCATACCCCATTCCTATCCCTTCGGTATTATCCAGGGCGATGTTGTCCCTAAATTCCGCATTTCCCAGCGCCAGCAGCCACGGCACGGCGGTCAAGTCCGGTGCTATCACCGCAAGAGCTCCCCCGAAACCTTTCCCCGTATTCACCCCGGCAATGTTGTTTTTGAAGGTCATGGCCGTCACGCCTTCAAAAGACAACTTACAAACCCCCTGGCTACTTTCGTAATAGATAGCCCCTCCCATGGGGGTATCGGTCAAACAATCCCGTGTGGCAACATTATTCTCAAACCTCAGCGTTCCCTCAAACACTACCTCCGCCGACATAAAGGCCATCCCTCCCCCCAGTCCTATATCGCCCCTGTTCGCCTCATTATCCCTGACAACCGTCGTCCCACCAACAGTAACTTTTCCCCCCTCTACCAACAATCCTCCCCCTTGTACAGGGACAGGTTCAGGCATTGCGAGCGGTGTTGCCGTATACCCTTTATTCCCGATGAATTGGGTATTCGTCAATGCAAGGTTGGATTCCGCCACATAGAGGGCTCCTCCTGCATAAGGGTTGACCTCAAAATCGTCAATAGTAAGGTTCAGACTGCGATTCTTTACCGCATTCCCTTCCGTAAAACATACGTCCGTAATGGATACCGTACTCCTAAGAATAAACATAATCCGCCCTCCAGTAGGCGGTTTAATCGTAGTGTATCCTTCTTTTATCCGTGTCCCGCGTTTAAAACCCCCTTCTATTGTCAAGCCGCCCGTCTTATCCTTTATCACATAATACGGGAAACCTTCCTGCAAGCTCTCCGGAAGTTTATCCGGGTCATTCTCACAGATAGTATCATTTTCCAAAAATATTTTGTCACCCGAATTTGCCAAAGTAATCGCCTCCCACAACCGCACAGGGTCTTCCCATGAATGGCCTGCATTTCCTATAGCTAATGGCGAATGATACGGAGCATTCTTCGTTACATACCAATCTGCCCCCCATACCGACAATCCGTTTCCTATCAGTATCCCCAATATTATGAAACGGAATAATAATGACAACCCTTGGAGCTGAATATTCATAACGCGAAGGTAAAAGATTTTTTTCTAATTCTTTAATCTCAAAATAAAACACAAAAACAAATTGAATGTACTCAATCAAAAACGCCTTTTCCTTCCATCCCTTGTATTGTAAGGATAAACTTGCGGAAGATTGTTTACTTTTGCGACACTCCAACGGAGGGAAAAGATACGTTTCCATGGGAAGAATTATTGCAGTTGATTATGGACGA
Organism: Tannerellaceae bacterium; assembly: GCA_031288175.1. Lineage (GTDB taxonomy): Bacteria > Bacteroidota > Bacteroidia > Bacteroidales > Tannerellaceae > JAITAD01. The sequence continues at coordinate 10,304 of JAITRW010000044.1, read as the reverse complement.
AAGCGGACGGGATTGGCGGTGACAGATCCCCAACGGATCATTGCGACGGAATTGGCAACGGTATCGGGAGGAGAAGTGGTACCTTTCCTGCGGGGTTATATAGGGCGGGAAAACGTAGACCTGTTCGTGGTAGGGCTCCCGAAAAAAATGAATGGGCAGCCCTCGGAATGTATGCAGGGGATAGAGGTCTTTGTAGTCGGTTTACGGCGCGCCATACCCAATATTCCGGTTTGTTATTATGACGAACGGTTTACCTCTTTATTGGCAAAACGGGCAATCTTCGAAGCAGGGATTAAAAAAAAGAAGCGGCGTGAAAAGGGGCTTATTGATCGCACAGCAGCGGTCATTATTCTGCAAGATTATCTGGAATCATTAAAATTACGGACATGATACTCCCTATTTATTTGGGCGGCCAGCCTGTATTACGGCAAGAAGGGACAGAAGTAACCCGAGAGACTTTCGGGTCGGAAGAAGAGTTAAAAACACTGGTCACAAATATGTTCGAGACCTTGCGGCAAGCCGATGGCGTAGGATTGGCGGCGCCGCAAATAGGTTTATCCCTGCGATTGTTGGTAATTGATGCCACGGAAATGGTCAGCGAACATCCGGAATGTGAGGGTTTCCGCCGGGTGATGATCAACCCGATAATAGTAGAGCAGAGTAGAGAGGGTATCACCTTGGAGGAAGGGTGTTTAAGTTTTCCCGGTATCCGCGAAAAAGTAAAGCGGGCAGCCAAAATACGGGTGACTTATCTGGACGAACATTTCAAGGAACACAGTGAGGAAGTACATGATTTCTCAGCCCGTATTGTACAACACGAGTGCGACCACCTGAACGGACATATCTTCCTTGATCACGTAGCAGCTATTCGTCGGCAATTGAACCAGGGAAAACTCCTGTCTCTGCGCAAAGGAACGGCGCGTTGTACCTATAAAGTCCAACCTCCTACGAGACAAAAAAAGTGAAGCAGAAGCATCAATACCTCCACACGGGGTTGGGTTATGTGATAGTGGCACTGCTCATCGGGTATTTCTTTCCGCGCGAGGGTACCTTCAAGTACCAATTCTTTGAGGGCAAGCCTTGGCGCTATGGATTGTTGACAGCCCCTAACGATTTCCCTATCTATAAGCAGGAATGGCAGGTGAAGGCGGAACGTGATAGTATTTTGCGCCTTTTCGAGCCGTATTACCATATTGATAGTGAACGAGGAGTCGAACAAATACAACGTTTCCGGCAAGATTTTAGCCTTGACGGAAAACGGCAGATCGCATCGGTTTGCAGTACTTATATAGACCGTCAGCTGGTGCGTTTTTATCGCATGGGAATAATCGAACTGAAAGAATTGGAAGAGCTGCGTACGGAGGGTAAAGAACGGGTACATATTATGGTAAATAACGTATCCCGGACCGTGGCGGTTGATAATCTGCTGAGTGTGCGGACCGCCTATCAATCCATTCTGGACAATCGTCCGCCGGGCGTCCAAACGTCCTCCCTGCAATCACTGGACTTGAATCATTACCTCGTCCCAAACCTGGCCTACGATGTGGTGATGGCTGAAAAAATACAGCACGAAATGGTCTCTTCCCTGTCACCTTCAAGCGGAATGGTACAGGCAGGGGAGCGGATCGTGGACAGGGGAGAAATTATCAACGAACATACTTATGCCGTATTGCAGTCGTTGAAAACCATCCACGAATCACGTTCCGGCGGAATGAAAGTACAGTCGTTGCAGTCGTTGGGAGTTTTCCTGTTGGTGTGCGGTATCTTGTTTTGCTATTGGCTGTTCCTGCGTTCGTTCCGGAGAAAGTTGTTTGCAAGTCCGAAGCACACATCTTTTCTACTTCTCTGTATATTGACACCTTGCCTGCTGACGGAGTGGTGTATGGCTACGGGAATGTTCAACGAATACCTCATTCCGTATGCGATCGTACCTATCATGGTCTGCACTTTTTTCGATGCGCGGACTGCCTTATTCACCCATCTGGTCGTTGTGCTGATATGTTCCATTATGACGCCCTTTCCACATGAATTCCTGTTGATGCAGACAATTGCAGGGATGGTGGCGAACTATGCGCTGGCGGATTTGTCGGAACGCTCGCAACTACTACGTTGTGCGGCCTTCATCCTCCTGGCATATGTATTGACATACACTTGCCTTGCTGTGTATCAGCAGGGAAACCTTTCGAAAATCAATACGACAATCTATCTCTACCTCGTTCTCAACTTCGTCCTCTTGATGTTTGCTTATCTACTCATCTATATCCTTGAAAAAATCTTCGGATACATCTCTCCTGTGACCCTTGTTGAGCTATCGAACATCAATGCTCCCCTCCTTAAACAACTTTCAGAAACAGCTCCCGGTACCTTCCAACATTCTCTTCAAGTGTCCATCCTTGCCTCCGACGCCGCTTCGAAGATAGGGAGTAATTCTGTTTTGGTACGTACCGGCGCTATGTACCATGACATCGGAAAGATGAACAACCCTGCTTTTTTCACCGAAAATCTGCACGGCGGCAATCCTCACGACCGACTTTCGTTCGAACAGAGTGCCTCTGTGGTCATCCGACATGTCTTCGATGGTATCCGGATTGCACACAAAGCAGGATTGCCCGAAGCGATCACGGACTTCATCCACACCCACCACGGGACCGGAAAAGCCAGATACTTCTACCACTCCTACCTCAATGCCCACCCCGGCGAACCTGTACCTGAGGAATCGTTTACTTATCCCGGACCTGATCCCCATTCCAAGGAAACATCCATCCTGATGATGGCCGATGCCGTAGAAGCCGCCTCGCGTAGCCTCAAGGAACATACAGAGAAAAATATCCGCCAACTTATCGACCGGATCATCGACACTCAAATAGCTGACGGCCTGCATAAATACTCTCCCCTTACCTTCCGCGACATTGAAAAAATCAAGCAAGTCTTCTGCGACAAGATCCAAACCATGTATCACACCCGCATCTCCTACCCCGAAGACAACAAATAACCTCTAACCTCCTATTGGTGTAAGAGGAAAATACCTATATATAGGTATTGCCCATTTTTACAGCTATCCACACCTTTGCACTTCAATTGTTGATTTCCCGAATGAAACAGGTCAAGTCTCCCCAATATCTCAAAATCAGTATAGAGACCTTTGCCCCACAAAAGGGGATCAATGAACATCATGCTATCCTTCGCATCTCCAACCTCATACTTACTTTCGAGCAACAGGTCGACGCTCTCGTCGAAGCTTGCCAGCAGCTGACACAAACTCTCGGTGCAAAGCCTCTCTTTCGCCGTTATTTTACCAGCGACGTTGCCAACCAGACCGACTTTATCCACCACCATGACAAACGTCTTGAACCTTGCCCCATCTCACTTCTCCAACAACCACCTGCCGACGGCAGTAAGGTGGCTATCTGGGTCTATTTTCTTGCCATCGCCGACATCCATCTCCTCTCTCCAAACTTCCTTGAGGCCACTCACAACGGATATAGACACCTCTGGATTACAGATTTGAGGGAAAATCAAGGCGATGTCGGCGAACAGACTGAATTCCTTTTCCAACATTACAATGACATCCTCTCTGCCAATCACTGTACCCTCACACTTAATTGTATACGGACATGGTTATTCGTCCGTGAGATAGACCTGCGCTACGGCCGCGTAGTCAATGCCCGTACCGCCTTTTTCAATACCCACGGACTTACCGATGACACCCATTACATCGCCAGCACCGGTATCGAAGGACGTACCTCAGAGACCTCCTCTTTCATCACAATGGACGCCATTGCCGTCGCCGGATTAAAAGAAACCCAGATCAAGTTTCTCCACGCCCCTCATTATCTCAACCGCACAAGCGAATACGGTGTCACCTTCGAACGCGGCACCGCCATCACTTACGGCGATCGCCGACATATCTACATCTCCGGTACTGCAAGTATCGACCATAAAGGCGATGTCATACACTCCGGACTTATCCTTCCCCAGGCCCGGCGGACTCTCCAAAACATTGAAGCCCTCCTGAAAGAAGCTAACGCTACGCTCACCGATATCAAACAAGCCATCGTCTACATTCGGGACACAGCCGATTATACCGTTGTCGAACGATTCCTCCACGAAGAGACACCCCTCCATAACTACCTCATCGTCATTGCTCCTGTCTGCCGCCCCGCCTGGCTGATAGAGATAGAATGTATAGCTATTACGGCGGATAGCAACCCTGATTTTCCCAACTTATAATCTCAATTCTCCCCGCCTACCGTCAGCTTTTTTACTAACGCTGAGGGCATTCCACACGTAACAGGACAAGACTGTCCGTCTTTTCCACAAGTCCACGTTCCGTTATCCATTCGGTAATTATTCCCTACCATGGTAATGTCTGCAAGAGCTTGGGGACCGTTTCCTATGATATTGATGTCTTTAATAGGGCGAGTGAGCCGACCGTTCTCAATAAGGAATCCACTTTTGACGAAAAACGTAAAATCACCCGATCCAATCTGCACTTGCCCATTGAGAAAATTCGACGCATAAATACCCTTACGGACAGAAGCAATGATTTCTTCTTCACTATACTTTCCCGCTTCCATATACGTAGCTCGCATACGGGGTAATGGGATATGGCGGAAAGATTGCCGACGTCCGTTACCGGTTGGGGCAACACCGTAATGCGAAGCACTAATACGGTCATGCAGGTAGCTGTTCAGCACGCCGTCTTTGACAATATAAGTACGCTGTCCAGCCATTCCTTCATCGTCAAAACGCACCGCTCCCCGATTAGAAGGGATCAAGCCATCATCTACTATATTAATATCTCCGCAAATCTTTTTACCTATCATACCGGAGAATATGGAAATATTTTTCCGGTTGAAGTCAGCTTCAAAAGTATGACCGATCGCCTCATGCAACAAGATACCCGAACCTCCTGCGGCCATCACTACCGGCATCTCACCGCCCGAGGGACGAACAGCTTCAAAGAGTACCGCCGTCCTATCAACAACCTCTTTCGCCACTTCCTCTACCAAATTTTCCATCACAGCACTATCCATTCCCATACGAAAAGAACGCCCCGCTGTAGCGTTCTCCCACTGCATACCCCACTGCATGACACACGTAACGGAAAGCGCTGTCATGGGACGGTAATCGTAGAATGTTTCTCCTTCCGAATTACAGAAAAAGATGAACGACCGGCTGTCCGACAGCGAAGCCTTCACCTTGTCGGTGCGGTTATCAAGAGAAAAGATACGGTCGTTAAGTTTTTTTAGGTAAGGCATCTTTTCATCCACGCCAACCGTCTCCCAATTCCTGTACGCCCCATACAATGATCCGGTAGACGACAAAACCCCAAACGCCGGTATTTGACGGACAGCTGTTGGTTGCTCAGCGATATGCGCCGCCGCCTGTGCTGCTTTCAATAGGCTTCGATCCTTCATGTCTTCCGCATAGGCATACCCTGTCCTGTCGCCGGACAACACCCTGACGCCTACCCCGAAATCTATCGTTGACGTCGTTAGATTCACCTTCTTATCCTGCAGATCAATCCTATTCCTAAACGTATGTTCGAAAAACAAGTCTGCATAATCCCCACCCTGCTCCAAGGCCGACGTAAGAATTCGTCGCAACAAAGTTTCATCTACACCAAAATGTTTCCCTGCAAACCGTATACTTTCTTCTTTTTCCAAAAAATTTCTCTCTTCCATGATCCTGATTTTACCTGTAAAGATACTCGTTTTCCCATACTTCCCCATAAGTTCCAGACAATCCAAAAAAAATCATCCAGATTTGCAGGAAATAAAAAATATATATCTTTGCGGCAAGGTTAATCATCGTATATAACATTGAGTAATGAGACCAAAAAATTACCATATGGAGCTATCGGGAAGTTTCTTGTTGATGGTCTTCTGTGTGTTTGTAACAACAGGATGTGCCGTGAATGAGAGTCCGAAGGAGGATCGGAAAGAGGTTGCTCTATTAACAGTTTCCCCAGAATATGTACCGTATACCCCAATAGAGGGTATTGGAATACATAAAGGTATTGAAGTGAAGGAAGATAACAATGATTACAGAAGTCGATATCCATTAGGTTTTATTAAAGGTTTCAATTACGAACACGGATATGAGTACAGGTTGAAAGTATTAAAGACTCATCTGGCGAATCCGCCTGCCGATGGGTTTAATTGCACCTACGAATTGCTCGAAATCATCTCAAAAACACCATATCCTATTCTCTAAAACGTTATATCATACTAAATAAATAGAAACAGCTTTATGAAAAAGACATCTTGTAGATTAGTTTTATGGGCTACATTAATAGTAGCGGTAGTTTCTTGCAATTCTGATAATTCCGATGAGATATTACAGAAAAGTATAGAGCCATTGACCTCTGAACCGGAGTTCATTACTTTGCGTTCCGGTACATTTGTGGAAAAGCGGGAAGATAAATACATCTGGCAAGATGATATTTTATTATCTCAAATACAATATGAATTGTTGGATGAAACGGGAGATATTATCCCTTCAGTACCTGAAGAAATTGGTGGTTTAAACAAAATAGAGGTAGCTTCAATAACAGGTTATGATTTTGTTTCTGAAAATATTACCAATACAGACGATATACAATTAAGGTCAGCCGCCATATATCCTACATCTTATAATCTATGGGCAATGGTTCGGTTCACCTATGCAAAAGCAGGTACCGGTACTACATTACATTATTTTACAAAGTCACTTATTAAACAAGCTTTAGCTCATTGGGAAGCAAAGACCAATATCAGGTTTTATAATGCAACCGATGAACCTACAGTAGTCCATCATATGGATTTGAATATCCATATGTGAATTTTTGTGATGGAGATGCCAATGCATCTTATGTTGGAAGAATAGGTGGAAGGCAAGACTTAACGTTAATACCTTGGGGATGTACTACAGGAACAATCATCCATGAAATTGGTCATGCGATTGGATTGTTGCATGAGCAGTGTAGATACGACAGAGATAGTTACATCACTGTTAATACTAGCAATATACTTTCGACACATATAAATAATTTTACAAAAAGAACTTCCAATTACTATTGCATAGGCAGTTTTGATTTTAGTTCCATTATGTTATACCCATCATATACAGGATTTGAAATAAATTCTGATATTCCGGCTATGACAAAAAAGGATGGTTCTATATTCTATGCACAGCGTGACAGTTTAAGTATTTTGGATAGAAGATTCTCTAATACTTTTTATGTTCCCTATATTGCTCGTTCAGATGTGTATCGAGAATTGGATAGTATAGTGTATAAGTCTGACAATACAAAAATGTCTCCGGAGGAAAGACTTCAATTACAGAAGGAACTGAATAACGGTAATCCGAATCCGCCTGCCGGAGGACGTGTTCCAAACAATTTCTAATCAACTTAGTCAAAATTAAGAAACTACTTGAACAATATTTTTTACGTGGTTAAGTTATCCGGAATTTTATTTTTTAGTTTATATCCAATAATTCCGAAGTATATGGAAGTGCTGCCGTAAACTTGTTCAACACAACAGATCCGAACCAATAAAACAACAAAAAAATAACACAAACATAATTTAGGTTATAGGATATACATCGTTTTCTCTTATTATATAGCATCATGGGGAGAAAAATAATAGATAAGAATAAAAAATACCATACACACCGGGATACGGTAGCACCAATAAACAAGCTTAGAAAACAAAGTGCAAGACATGACAATATCAAACATTCAAACAGAATAAACATGTCTTTATTGTAGTTTTTCCTACGAATATACCATAATAGGGCAAACATAAATAAACAATAAAAGAACCTGCCACTTGGAAAATCCGTAGCTTCCAATCCCGTGGATAATGAATAAATCATAAAATGTTCCGGTAGTAAATCTATTGAAATTAATAATGTAAGTAGATTTTCAATATTGAGGATTATTAAAAAGAAAACCGATAATCCTACGATTTCACCGATTCGAATGATACGAGTATTCTTATTATTCACTATATAAAAAATCGGATATATAATGAGATATATAAAAGAAGTGGCATGAAACCCCAATGCGGGAAGAAAGACGAAAAGGGACCTTAGCATCTGATATTTTAACAGATAAGAAAATGAAAGTAAACAAAAAGATAGCGCTAACATTTGCCTCACAATATTCAGCGCCCAGCAGTAAGAAAGACAAAAGAATATAAGCATGCAAAAATAAGTAGGAACACGGTTTCTCCATCTATATACAGACAAGTACACGATCAGTATAATTATCAAATGTTGAAAGAAAAGAAACCAAGCGACATCATCAGTACACTGTGCTATCCCATAAGACAAGAGAAGGTATAATGGTTCAAGGCGTGACCTGTCACAAAGAGTCGCAAAACTATCACAGGACAGGGCAATACGAAAAGTAGGTTCCATATAACCTAAAGTATCGCCACCTACAGTTAAATCCCTACACCCTGCCAAGATAGAGGGTAGTAACAATGCTACCAGTACAGAAGGAATATATACCATCCATAATTTGACTGATAATGCCTTTTCTGCAAGGTAAAAACAGAAAGTAGATAATCCAAAAATTACCAAGTAGATCATGCGTATCGTTATTTATTAGTATTTTTTCAATGTTCTAATTTCTTTATTCTCGCCCGTACAATAAAAATATTTCATCGTAAATCTTATAAAGAGAGTATTTGAAATTTGTTGTCAAGGTTACCTTAGTTCTCCATGAACTACGTCTTTTTTACAATGTGAGCTATCTGTGTGATTTACCTGTACATGACCGTCACTCCCTATACGAAGAACGGAACGGCGGATAACCAAATGCAAAGATAAAGCTTTTTGGGTTTTTACCAATACATCTTGGAAAGAAAGTGTATACCTTTGCACTTGTTGTAAACGAGTAACTACGAGTACAGGTTAAAATATTAAAGACTCATCCGGAGAATCCTCCTGCCGGAGGATGTATTCCAAATTATTTTAATTAATTGGTCAAACCTAAAAAATCCCTTGGACAGCACTTCTTGCGTGACGAGAATATCGCACATCGCATCGCCGATACACTTAACGAATATCGTCACCTCCCCCTTCTGGAAGTAGGTCCAGGAACAGGCGCACTTACCCGTTTCCTTCTCGAAACAGGGTATGACCTCAAGGTAGTAGAAATTGACCTGGAATCGGCGGCTTATCTGGAACGGCATTTTCCTGCTTTACAAGGACGCATCCTCGTAGAAGACTTCCTCCAAATGGATCTCCACAACCTCTTCCAGGGAAACCCTTTCTGCCTCACCGGAAACTACCCTTACTGCATCTCCTCTCAAATCTTTTTTAAACTCCTCGAACATAAAAACCATATTCCCTGCTGTACCGGTATGATACAAAAAGAAACGGCTCTCCGCCTGGCTGCCTCACATGGAGGTCGTATTTACGGTATCACCAGTGTACTGATCCAAACCTGGTACGATGTCGAATACCTCTTTACCGTCGACGAAAACGTCTTTTCTCCTCCACCCAAAGTCAAGAGCGCCGTCGTCCGCCTTACCCGTAACCGTCGAACAGCCCTCCCTTGTGACGAAACCCTTTTCCGCCAACTCGTCAAAACTGCCTTCAATCAGCGTCGTAAGATCCTCCGTAATTCTCTCAGACCTTTCTTTGACCGTACCCCTCGCCCAGCCCTTCTTGAAAGCCCACTCCTTAATCTCCGCCCCGAACAGCTTCCTTTCGAAGCCTTCATTGATCTTACCCTCCTATTAACTTAAAACTTTTTATTCAGCGAGAATATTTTTAGTCTTCAAATATATATATTTTTTATATCGAGAGTTTTTTACTATCAGTATTAACATAAAACGAAGCCATGTACACCGGCAGATATATAAGAAGATACGTAATACCCCCCCCCATTTTAATTTATTTTGAGACTTTACATCTTTCCATGGGGTTAGACGTAAAAACTTACGGTATAGTTTTCCAGACGGTACAAATGGCAAATTAAACCATGGCTTTACATAACCGGCATAATGGATCACTAGGGGATATTTTTCGAAAAGAATTTTATCTTCCCATCTGGTAAAATAATGCGGGGACACCCACCATGGATACATATTGAACTTGTTCCATATAGGGGACAGAGAAAACCATTGATCTTGGAACACTTTGTTCAGTGCATCCTGATCATGGTAGAAGACATATCTCTCTTTTTTTGCAAAATCCAATAGGTGTTTTTCACTGTCGTTTTCTCTCCAATAGTCCAGGTTTAACAACATCACTCCCGCATTGAAATATTTGACATCATAGGGTTGTGATAGTTGTATTCGGAG
>JAITRW010000031.1 GCA_031288175.1 Tannerellaceae bacterium | reverse complement strand
ACACGAGGGGATTTCCAACAGCGCATTCAAGATAACGAGCGTATTGAACATTTTCTGTCTTCACAAAGTTTGCTTACTTTTTTTTCGACCATCACATTCTCTGTCTTTTTCGGTGTGCTATGGTATTATTCCGTCAAGATACTTGTGGTCTATCTGGCATTATCTGTTTGCTCTGTGCTGTGGTCGGTGTTTTGGTTGAGAAGAATGCGTATTTTGGATTATTTCCGTTTTCAGGAACGTAGTGCCAATCAAGAATCAATTTATGAAATATTGGATGGTATCACTGAAATGAAACTCAACCAGTTTGCGGACTATAAACGAAGAAAATGGGAAGAAATACAGGAAAAACTCTTTAAGTTGAATATCCGGATTCTGCACCTTAACCAATTGCAGATGTCAGGTTTTGAATTCATTAATCAATTAAAAAATATTGTTGTCACGTTCATTGCCGCCACATCAGTCATTCAAGGAGATATTTCTTTGGGGATGATGATGAGTATTTCTTATATTATAGGGCAGATGAACTCTCCGATTACTCAATTTGTTAATTTTTTTCGAGGTTTGCAAGAAGCGAAATTGAGTTTGGAGCGTTTGAACGAAGTGCAAAACCATGAAGAAGAGGAAAAATCCGAACAAATTGAAAGGATTGGAAAAGGGGGTATAAGGATTGACAACCTCTCTTTTCAATATGAAGGTCCTCATTCTCCTTTCATCTTAAAAAAATCAATCTGCATATTCCGGAAGGCAAAGTCACTGCCATTGTGGGGGCAAGTGGTTCCGGCAAAACTACCTTGATGAAACTCTTGTTGAAGTTCTATCCTCCTGTACAAGGTGACATCTTGTATGACAATGTGAATATTAACAACTTATCTACCGAAAGTTTGCGAAAGAATGTAGGAGTAGTCATGCAGGACGGCTTCATTTTTTCCGATACCATAGAACGTAATATCGTCACCGGTGACGAAAATATTGATCTTGAAAAGTTAAAAAACGCAATCCGGATAGCACATTTGGAAGAATTTATAAATAGTCTTCCATTAAGGTTGAATAGTAAAATAGGCGCGACCGGCAATGGCATATCCGGCGGACAGCGACAACGTATTCTCATTGCACTTGATGATTAACAACACAACGCTCCGCCCCGTTTGGACAGCGACAACGTATTCTCATTGCACGGGCAGTATATAAAGATCCTGACTATATTTTTTTCGATGAGGCCACCTCTTCCCTTGATGCCGAAAACGAAAAGAAGATCCATGACAGTTTGCAAAACTTTTTTAAAGGGAAAACGGTTCTCATTATCGCCCATCGGTTATCTACGGTCAAGAATTCCGATCAGATTGTAGTGTTGAAAAATGGAAAAATTCTTGAACAAGGTAATCATACTCAATTAGTTATGAAAAAAGAGAATATTTCAACTTAGTAAAGAATCAATTAGAGCTGGGAAATTAAAACAGGACAATAAGGAAGTGGTGGAAAATCCATACCTTTACAACCGTCTTTTAGGATATCTGTTTTGTTAAACATAAATGCAATACTATTATGGAAAAGAATGTTTTCGCATTAGGGATGGTTGAACTGAAGGAAATAGCCGCCTCCCTCCACTGCAAAGTAGAAAAGGGATTGCAAGAAAACAATACGGAGATATCATGTATACCGACGTTTATCAATCCGAAGACGTCAGGAATAAACGGAAAATCCCTGGTGTTGGATCTAGGGGGTACAAACTATCGCGTGGCGACGGTGGATTTCAGTAGCGGTAATCCGAAAATTCATCCGCAAAACGGTTGGAAAACCGACCTGTCGGTGATGAAGACAAAAGGTTTTACGCGTGAACAGTTGTTCAAGGTTCAAAGCGATCCCATCGGCGAAACAAAACGGGATACGGATATGCCTATCGGCTATTGTTTCTCGTATCCGGCAGAATCCCTGCTGAATGGAGATGCCAAGCTGCTTCGCTGGACAAAAGGGGTGGATATCAAAGAAATGATAGGTAAACCTATCGGAAAGCCGTTTATGGATTACCTGAATGCACGTAATGAGAAGAAATTTACAGGAGTGAAGATTATCAACGATACGGTAGCAAGCCTTTTTGCCGGATTGACGGACACTTCTTACGACGCCTATATTGGTCTTATTGTAGGGACGGGGACGAACATGGCTACTTTTATTCATTCAAACAAAATTGCAAAACTCAATCCTGACTATGCGCACAAAGGACTTGTTCCAATCAATCTGGAATCGGGTAACTTTATCCCGCCTTATCTGACTTCTATTGACGACACGGTAGATTCCCTGTCGAACAACAAGGGCGCACAACGTTTTGAGAAAGCGGTGTCGGGGATGTACCTCGGAGAGATCCTCAAAGCAGCTTTCCCGCTAAATGAGTTTGAAGAACATTTCGATGCACGTAAATTAACGACAATCATAGGGTATCCGGACATGTATAAAGAAGAATATGTGGCAGTGGCAAAATGGATTTACGAGCGTTCGGCAAAATTGGTGGCAGCTTCATTGGCAGGTTTAGTGTCGGTACTTGTGTCACACGATGCGTTGGTAAAGAGTGTACGTCTGGTGGCGGAAGGTAGCTTGTTCTGGAGTGAAAACCGTAAGGGAGATGATTACCAGAAGATCGTTGATGACACATTGCGTGCATTATTGTCTGAAATGGGTATGAATGTAAAAGTACGTATTGATCAGATGTCTAACGCAAATTTGATTGGGACGGCTATTGCCGCACTTTCGTAAAGATATTGTCCCCCCCCCCGTAGAAGTCTGCATAGATGCTACAGCAAGTTGAAGAAAAGCGGGAGGAGTGGTATGCTTTGTATACTTCTCCTCGCGCCGAAAAAAGGGTGCAAGAGCGCTTGATGGCTTTTGGTATAGAGAATTGGCTCCCGTTGCACCGATGTCCGCGAACCTGGTCGGATAGGGTAAAGATGGTGGACATGCCCTTATTCCCTTCCTATATCTTTGTACGTTGCACAGAGGCGAAATTGGCGGAATTGTACCGTATTTATGGGGTAGTTCGGGCGATTTATTTTGAGGGCCATCCTGCAATTGTTTATCGAAACGAAATAGACGCCATCAAAGAATTTCTACAGATAGCTTCGTGTAAGCAATTGTTGCTGAATGACGAAGCAGAAATACTCTGCGGCCCTCTTAAACATGTGACGGGGAAAGTACAAAAAATAAAGGGACAAGTTGTCCGTTTGTGTCTCGACCAATTAGGGATCACCGTCTCAGTCAAACTGTCGGAGATTGCACCGACAGTGCGCTTTCCTAAATAGAACTTGCTCCGCAAAACAAAAAGGCGGTCTCACACCTATGAGACCGCCCAAATGTTTTTAAATGATAATACTGAAAGAAATGAGGATAGAGACGAGCAACGCCAAAATAGCGTACAACTCAGGGAAGACAGCCATCACCATCGTCGCGGCAAAGACATCGTGTCCGGCACCAATAGCGGCCACACCATTGGCGCAAACTTGTGCTTGACGGATAGCAGAGAATAAGCAAGCGGAACCTACCAACAATCCGGCACCGAAAATGGCACAAGCAGCAGCCCAACTTATTTCCGGCACAAGGAAGCTTTGCATCATGAAATAGGCCACAAAACCGTACAAACCTTGTGAACTGGGCAAAGCACTCAATCCGATGTACGATCCCAAAGCATCGGGGTTTTTCTTCATCGCACCGACTACCGCGTTTCCACAGATAGTTACTCCGTACGCACTACCGATAAAAGACAGTGCTGTCATCAAAGCAATTCCAACGTAAGCTAATAAGAGTTCCATATTGATTTATATTTGGTTGATTTAGAAATTACACATTTGTTATAGGATGAGGGATTCGGCAGAAAGGCTTATATTCCTTACCTCCTCCTTCGTATTCGGAGTTTTTGAAGTATTCCACAAAAACAAGTCGGATAGGATGTACTAAAGAGCTTATCATACACAGAGCGAAATTCAAACTGTGTCCGACAAGGAGAATAAAGAGCATCACAGGAATACGCGCAGCAATAGGCAAAGTCTCCGTCATATTCACACCGAGCTGATTGAAGACGCCACCGAGTATGCCACCAGTCAGCCCAATGGCAAAGAGGCGAATGTAGGACAATGTATCTCCCAACAACCCGGAGGCCATATTATAGAGAATCCAAATACCTGATCCGAAGTTGAGGAAAATATTTTTCCCAGGGGTATTGTAAAAGAAGATAAGAGGAAGGCAAAGAGTGGCAATCACATAACAACTGTACTCAATGGTAATCGGTAATCTTATGTCTAATATTGGCAAACCGAACATAATGAGGGCTGATGTGATGGCAAATACCCATGCCCATGGTGCCAGACTGTGGCGGATACCTTTTTGCATTTTCATCTTGTAGGCGGCAACTCCTTTACCAAAGACGATATGGACGAGACCGAGAACAACGGCAAGGGTCATCAAATTATCGGTAGTCAAGAAATAATCCTTCACTGCGGCAAGAGCAGGAAGATTTACAAGAGCTATTCCGAAAACAGTTCCTGTAAGTAATCCAATAACGACGGTAGTCCCTCCCAGCCATTGTAACAAGGATAAAATGGGCCTCATATCCGGTGCCATCTTCTTTTTCAGTAAAGTACCTGCTAACATGAGTAATAACCCATACCCTCCGTCGCCGAAACAAAGACCAAAGAAAAGCATGAAGAAAGGAGCAAGGAGAGGAGTAGGATCAAGTTCCGTGTAATTAGGAAGGGAAAACATTTTCGTGATAGGTTCAAAGAGGCGGGCGTAGGCATTGTTTTTTAATTGAACGGGGACAGTGTCACCTTCTTGTATTTCCAATTCCCGACAGTAGAAACTGTTTTTCTCCAAAAAATTTTCCATCGCTAAAGCATGGTCGGCAAGCACCCATCCTTCGAGGAACATAAGACGACCATCGGCTTGATGACTTGTGTGCGCTACAACACGGGAAAAATTGTATTCATCCTGAAGTGTACGGCTTAATCTGTCTAAGGCGGCATAATTGGAAACGGCAAGTGTGCAAATCTTCGTTTCTACATCTTGTAGTTCTTTCTGCGTTTCAGCCAACCTTATCCGAAGTTCACACAAATCGTATACAGGTAATTTGGGAGTATCGGCCTCTACTTCCACTGTTTCTGACGAAGGAGTGATAGTTATGAAATGGAAGGAGGTCTGGGCTTGACTGACGATGACGGCGTTGTATTTATCTTCCCATTCAGGGTTATAACGTGAGGCGGAACAAGTATAAAAACCGACGATATATCCTGCTTCCCTTAGTCGATCAATCATTGCATAATGGAACTCACCCCATAGCGTCAGACCGTGGATATCCTTTTCCAATGCTTGGCGGACAGTAGTGAGACGGTCAATCTCTGCCTGCAATTCTTCCAATTTATTGACCAATACCAATCCCTTGGTTTTACTCAAAGAAGTTGATAATGGAGGTACAGGTTTGTCTTGGGTTAAATTTTTCAGGCGTCGCAACAAAGTATCAACACGCTTACTTTCTTCGGTTAAGGTCTGCAGACCGACATCCCCATCCCCCATTACAGACTTCTGTTCCTGCACATGCACTACGCCAAGATCACGCAGTTTAAGCAGAAAAGTCTCATATTCTTTGTAGTACACCAGGAAAGCGTACTTTTTCATCGGCAGTATCATGCGGCTTCCTCGTTTATTTTACGTTTTTCGAGGTTATCTCTCATTATTTTCTGTGAAGATTTGGAGAGACTTTCTTCATCCTCCATGTAACGTTTTACTTTCCGGATAGCATCTTTGTAGCCAGGTATTTGTACCTTCTCAAAAAGATTCACCTTCTGTGTAGTTTTTTTTCGAGCATGTTCCAAAAGTTCTAATTTCATACCGGAAAACTCGGCTTCAATACCTGTTCGCGCCAACTGCTTAAGCAACTCTATACCTTCTGCGTACCACGATGGAGAATTGAACAAGCTATAATGTCCCGTTTCAAATTCTATTCTATCTAGGAGAGGTACCACTACAGCGGCGATTTTCTTTGAAGAAATTTGAACATCTTTTACTTGAATGAGTTCGGGGCGGAATTCGTTCCAGAGGGCTACCATATTTTCATAAACTCGAATCTCTCTTTCGAGTTGTTGTTCCAGACGGGAAACTTCGTCTTTAGTACGTTTTACCTCTAACCGCAAGGCACTTTCCTTGCTTTTGATCGTAGGCAAAGAGCGCTCCCTCACTTTTAGTTGCTTCTCCAATTGTTGCAGAGAAGTTTTGTTGTATTGAAATTTTATCGCCATAGCTTCTCCTCGTTTATCTGACTATGATAGACAGCTTTATAACAGTGAAAATATTCATGGACGATTATTTATTTTTCCAATATTTATCAACCAAATTTTGTTTAATATTGACTTCGGCGGTTGTGAAGTGGGTGGCGAAAAGGTCCCAAGCGACATCAAGCATCTCAGTGGTGTTTAAGTTAACATCAATAGCGAGCAATTTATCCGAGTAAGCTTTTGCAAAGGCGAGTGTACGACTGTCATAATCAGTAAGATCAAAGCCGTTTTCCATTTTTGTTTTGGCATTGGCAGCATCAGCATAAAGGCGAATAGCCGCATTCATTACTTGAGGATGGTCTTCACGAGTCTTTTTCCCTGTGACAAGTTGCTTTAGACGGGAGAGGCTCCGGAAAGGGTCGACGATGACTTTACCAATATCACTGTCGCGACGAAGATAAAGCTGCCCTTCGGTGATATATCCTGTGTTGTCGGGAACGGCGTGTGTGATGTCTCCACCGGAGAGGGTGGTCACGGCAATGATCGTGATAGAACCTCCGTCAGGGAACTGTACGGCTTTTTCATAAATCTTTGCCAAGTCGGAATAGAGCGAACCCGGCATAGAATCTTTTGATGGGATCTGATCCATACGGTTCGACACAATGGCCAATGCGTCGGCGTAGTTAGTCATATCGGTGAGAAGGACTAAGACTTTTTCATGCTTCTCAACGGCAAAGTATTCGGCGGCGGTGAGCGCCATATCGGGAATGAGGATACGTTCAACAGATGGGTCTTCCGTTGTATTGATAAAACTAATGATACGATCAAGAGCACCGGCATTACTGAACGTGTTTTTGAAGAAAAGGTAATCGTCGTTGGTCATACCCATCCCTCCGAGAATAATCTTGTCTGATTCGGCACGGAGGGCAACCATTGCCATGACTTGATTGAAAGGTTGATCGGGATCGGCGAAGAAAGGAATTTTCTGTCCGGTCACCAGTGTATTATTCAGATCAATGCCGGCGATACCCGTAGCAATGAGTTCGGAAGGTTGCTTACGACGAACGGGATTTACCGATGGTCCTCCGATTTCCACCTCTTTTCCTTCGGGGGCAGGGCCTCCGTCTATCGACTCTCCATAGGCGTTAAAAAACCGGCCGACCAGTTGATCTCCCACTTTTAAGGCAGGAGCTTTTCCCATGAAGACAACCTCGGCATCGGTAGGAATACCTTCTGTTCCGGAAAAGACTTGCAGGGTGACTTCGTCGCCAATGATTTTGACCACCTGCGCTAATTTCCCATTGACTGAGGCCAACTCATCGTAACCGATTCCTGTTGCTTTGAGTGAACAAGTAGCTTTCGTTATCTGTGTAATCTTCGTGAAGATCTTTTGAAATGCTTTTGCTGCCATATCCGTTGATATTTACGTCGCAATTATTTCTTTACGTGCGTTTGGAGAAGAGTGAAGATCTCAGTGTTAAATTGTTCGAAATTAGCACTTTCGAACTCCGAGTAGTTCATTTGTTTAAAAACATTGATGAGTTTCTTGAAGAAGTCGGACACTTCGTTAAAGTTGTCAAAATCAAAGTTTGTATGACAGATATCGACAACTTTGTCAAGCATATATTCCTGACGCTCAAGAGGAGAGATGGCGTCAACATCGTCGAAAGCATCCTGCTGGAGGATTACAAAGTCAATAAGCTCGGACTTCCAATAGATTTCGTGATACTCGACAGGGACACCGTCATCACCGAGTATATTAATTTGCTCGGAAATTTCTTTTCCGCGTAGCATACGGGTTTTTATCTCATTTACTTTATTTATCCACGTCGGGGAGATGTGTTCGGCGATATAAGCTTGAAATTCCGGATATTCCAAATACTTGGAGTAGCTGTCAATGGGATTGATTGCAGGGTAACGCTTACGGTCGGCACGGTCTTGTTCGAGGGCATAGAAACAACGAGCTACCTTTTTTGTGTTTTCCGTCACAGGTTCTTTTAAGTTACCGCCGGCAGGGGAGACAGTACCGATAAAAGTGACGGATCCGGTTTTACCGTTATTCAATTCGACGTAACCTGCGCGTGCATAAAAGTTGGCCACCACAGCGGATAAGTCCATTGGGAAAGCGTCCGGGCCGGGGAGTTCTTCCAGACGGTTGGACATTTCGCGGAGAGCTTGTGCCCATCGTGAAGTGGAATCCGCCATAAGCAACACTTTCAGTCCCATACTACGATAATATTCTGCAATAGTCATCGCAGTATATACGGAAGCTTCGCGGGCGGCGACTGGCATGTTGGAAGTGTTGGCGATGATGATAGTACGCTCCATGAGCTTACGTCCGGTATGAGGATCATCAAGATGAGGAAATTCGGCAAAGATCTCAACGACTTCATTAGCGCGTTCACCACAGGCAGCGATAATGACAATGTCAGCTTCGGCCTGCTTGGAGATAGCATGCTGCATAACGGTTTTGCCGGTACCGAAAGGACCGGGTATAAAACCTGTCCCACCTTCCACAATGGGATTGAGGGTATCCATTGTACGGACGCCTGTTTTTAATAACTTGAACGGACGAGGTTTTGCTTTGTAACAAGTAATAGCTCTTTTGACCGGCCATTTTTGCACCATATTCACGTTGACATCGTGACCAGTTTCATCGGTAAGCACAGCGATGGTATCAATTACACGATACTGTCCCTCACCGACAACAGACTTGATGGTAAAGGTACCTTCAAACACGAAAGGCACCATTATCTTGTGAGGCTGATGGTTTTCATCCACCTCGCCGAGCCAGTCTCCAGCCATAACACAATCTCCAACCTTGGCGACAGGCTTGAATTCCCAGAGATCTTCGTCTTGTAGCGGATAAGTATATTCACCTCGCTTGAGGAAGACGCCTTGCATTTTATCAAGGTCGTTTTGCAATCCGTCATAGTTTCGCGAAAGCATGCCGGGTCCGAGCGTCACTTCCAACATATGTCCCTTGAACACCGCTTCGTCCCCCACACGCATCCCCCGTGTGCTTTCAAAAACCTGTACATAGGCGTTCTTTCCTATCACCTTGATTACCTCCGACATCAACTGGGTTCCTCCCACAGAGATATAACAAATCTCGTTCTGTGAGACAGCGTCATTCACTTCCACGGTCACAAGGTTCGATACGATTCCTTTTACAACTCCTTTTGTCGCCATTATCACATTCTTTACTTTCTTTCTTATTTGTCACATTACCCCTTCAGAGTTTAATCTCCTTGCGGAAATCGGCAAGCGCACGGGCACCACCTTTTTTCATAGTTCCGATGAGGCTTCGAAAAGTCTGTTCGCCGGTAACTTTATCAAGGTTTATCCAACGTTCGAGGATATCTAACTTACACAAATAAGCAAAGACACTCTCTACATCGAAAGTCAGGAAAAAGGTATGTTCCTCCAGCCACTCCCATTTGAGTTGGTCAATTTTTTTCTCTCGAACGTAAAGGTCAATCTCTTCGGAAATACGTTGCACGGCAAAAAGGTAATCCACAATGTCTTCAAGGCCAAAGTCGCGTGCATTAGAAGTACGCAAGACTCGCGCAACTTCATTGTCACCTACAATAATCCCAGCACATTCCATACCGTATTTACGGGCAGTAAAGGCGGCAAGCAGGTTTCGTATATTAAGATTTAACTCGAACCATTGGGTAACAAAAGTATTTCCGCAGGTCATAGCGTAGGCATAATAATGGGAGGCAAGCCTATCTTCGCTGAAGGCGGAAGAGAGTTCCCTGTTATTTTCGGAAGTTTCCTCGAAGTATTGCCGGACAAAACTTATCATATAAAGGGGAAAACGCTTGTGCCTGGAAAGAAATCCGGTAATGTCTTCACCTTCCTCTTGTAAGGACCTGATCAATTCCTCAAAAACTTCCGACGCAATTCCACCCCGTTCATCCCATACTTTCTCAGGATAGAGTTGCTTTAACAAATTATTGTTATTAAACTTAAGGTAGAATAAATCCATCAGTGCCTTGTCGGACGGCGAAAGTTGTCCTTCCATTTCGTTTCTGAATGTGGAAACGGTGAAGGGAAGCTTTCTATCGTCTATGTCAATATTGGGAAGCCCCGCTACGAGGTAATAATAACGCCCCATATTAAAAGAGAAGTTCAACTAATTGCGGACGGAGGTATTCTTTGAAAAAAGTAACAAACTCTTCCTCGCCAAAAGTGACTTTATAAGAACCATCAGCTGGAATCAGGGAGAAAGAAGTTTCTTTACCATTTACTTTTTCAATCTTCACTCCTTTGTCAAGAATGTCTTTCGTATTCCCTGAAAAATAACTTCTGAGCGTTTCGGCATCGGCCGTTTGAATAGTTAGGGCGCCTGTTTTCACCCATTCGGTGGCCATGGTAAGGATCACCTGTTGCATAAAGGCTTTGTCGGTCGTAACGGCTTTGAGGTTCGCCGAGATCACTTTACCGTTTACGAGGTCAGTAATAGCGCTTTTGAGCGCCTCTAATGCCTGCGCGGCGAAGAGTTTCAATTCTGCTTCGGTGTTCTTCTTCCACTCGGCTGCCTGTTTTTTTGCAGTGTTGACAATAATTTCAGCTTCCGATTGAGCCTCGGCAAGCAAAGCATCTCTGCGAGCTTGTGCTTCGGCAATGATCTTAGTAGCTTCTTCGTTTCCTTTCTCTACACCTTCATGATAGATTTTATCGGTAATATCCTGTATCTTCTTGTCCATATTTCAAGAGAGCTTGATTTTTCTTAGAAATTCTCCCGAATCTTCGCAGCAAGGGTAGCTAACTCTTCGGAAGAGAGAGTAATTTTAAGCTTGCCGAAGTGAATATCTTCCTCTTTGTTAAGAGGAACAAGGTGGATATGCGCGTGCGGGACTTCAAGGCCAATAACCGATAGTCCAACCTTACGGCAGGGAACAGTACGTGCCAAAGCTACCGAAACCTTTTTGGCGAAAACCATCATACGTCCCATTTTCTCATTGCTTATATCGAAAAAATAATCAATTTCTTCACGCGGCACGATCAAAGTATGCCCTACAGCGAGAGGATTTATGTCGAGGAAAGCAAAAAATTCTTCGTCTTCGGCCACCTTATGGCAAGGTATCTCTCCTACTACTATCCGACTGAAAATTGTCGCCATTATTTATCTGAACCTTAACTTTCGACCACGCCACGAAGATAGTCAAATATTACGTATTTTCGCGCCCATTATTGAGACAATTCCATAACCTAATAAAAAGAGGATAACATAATGGTTCGGCTTACTAATCACTTAGAGTTCCTATTGGCGGAACATGATTGTGTCGTTATTCCCGGTATCGGTGGTTTTGTAATGCGGACACTCCCGTCTGTTTACAATAAAGAGGAACATTCTTTCTCACCGATGCGTAAGGAAATTGTTTTTAACTGTAAATTAACGCATACCGATGGCTTGTTGGTTTCATCCTACGCAAAAATTTACGGTAAGGTATCTGAGGAAGCGCAGACGATGGTGGAGGAGGATGTGGCCGAACTTGAAGCTGCATTGAATCAGTGTGGCAAGGTTTCTCTTGGGTCTATTGGTACGCTTGCCCGTGGAGAAGAGGGACAATTGATATTTACGACAGGGAATGTGGACACTCTTGGATCGGATACTTATGATTTGCCGACGTTTTCCATTCCTGCATTGCCGCCGACAGACAAAAAGGCAGAACGACTTCAACAGAAAAAAGATGCCGCTCATGCCGGAAGGCACAAGTGGTTGGCCCCTGTTATTGTAGCGGCAGCGATTAGCGCCGGATTGATATGGTATATGGCTCTCCCGGAGAAGCAACAAGAAGAAACAGCCTTTTCCACCCCTCCTGTGGAAGTTTCCACTCCCGTAGAAGTGGAAGAGAAGGTGAAAGAGGAAGTAATCAAAGAGAAAGAGGTCATCAGGGAAGCAAAGAAAGAGACTATCTCTGCAACAAAAAAAACAGAATTGGAAGCGAAAGGAAGCGATGCAGCAAAGAAGGGAAAATACTACGTAGTGATCGGTAGTTTCCCTATTGAAAAGAAAGCTTTGACCGCTTTGAAAGCTTACAAAAGATCCGGCGGGAAACCAAATGCTGGCGTTCTCCACCGCGACGGGAGGTATCGTGTCTACGCAGGGAACTACGCTGCACGCGCCGATGCCAATGCTGCCCTTGCCCAAATCCGTCGAGATATGCGTTACAAAGACGCTTGGCTTTTTATCAGCAAATAATTACCCTTCTTCAAAAAGGGAATCGACGAATGTTTGTCGGTTGAACATCTGAAGATCGTCAACTCCCTCGCCAAGCCCGATGTATTTTACAGGGATCTGAAACTGTTCGGATATTCCGACTACAACACCCCCCTTTGCCGTTCCGTCAAGTTTAGTAATGGCAAGAGCTGTAACTTCTGTAGCCGCTGTGAACTGTTTTGCCTGTTCAAAGGCATTCTGCCCTGTTGATCCATCAAGGACAAGGAGTACTTCATGGGGAGCACCGGGTACAACCTTTTTCATGACGTTCCTGATCTTAGCAAGTTCATTCATGAGGTTAATCTTGTTATGGAGACGTCCGGCGGTGTCAATGATAACAAGGTCAGCGGCGTTCGCTTTGGCAGAGATCAGCGTATCGAAGGCGACGGCGGCAGGGTCGGATCCCATTTGTTGTTTAACAATAGAGGTATTTGTCCGCTCGCTCCAGACGGTCAGCTGCTCAATAGCCGCAGCGCGGAAAGTGTCGGCAGCTCCAAGGAACACTTTGTAACCGGCTTTACCGTATTGTTGAGCGAGCTTGCCAATGGTTGTCGTTTTCCCGACACCGTTGACGCCGACCACCAATATGACATAGGGACGACTCTCTTCACCTTCGGGAAGCACGAAACCGGAAGCCTCCCCACTACGGTTCTCGGTCAGTAAAGCGACAATCTCCTCGCGAAGTATAGTATTGAGTTCGCTTGCGTGAATATACTTATCCTTGGCTACACGTTTCTCTATACGTTCGATAATTTTCAGAGTTGTTTCGACGCCAACGTCGGAAGTGATCAATACTTCTTCGAGTTCGTCTAATATTCCGGCATCTACTTTATTTTTCCCAACTACCACACGTGCGAGCTTACCGAGTACACCTTCCTTGGTCTTCGATAAACTTCTTGCAAGGGTTTCCTTCTCTTCGCGGTTGAACAGTCCAAACAATCCCATAGCCCTTGTCTTTGTTGAACCGCGAAGGTAGAAAGATTCAGCCTATCATTTGAAGGCTCCGTCCGATAAAGCGACTGAGCGCCTCGCCTTTAAGCATCCCATTACTTAACAAGGCAAGGTCAATCAGCTCACCAACGAGTTTATTGTTAGCCGCTTCTTCGGCGAGCATAGTATTACGTTGGGTTGAGAGTTCTTCGATTTGCTTTTCGGTGGTTTCGAGATCTTCCTTATCAGCGGCAGGGATATCTTCTTCTTTTTTCCCTTTTTTCTTATCCAGGAGGGAAGTTTTCCGAGCTTCCCAGCCTTTGAGGTCAGCCTGGATGGGAGAGATACGGTCAGCGCAAGCGATAGTCGTTTCGGAAAGGACTTTTTGGATAAGAGGATGGTCGGCATTGAGGACAACAGAATAGTGGTCGGGAAGTTCCCCGTAGAAAGACATGCCAGGTTGGAGCGTCGCCATTTCCCGCATCCGCCGCATGTACTCGCTTTGTGTCAGCACGATGGGTTGAGCAGAGGAACCAAGAGCTTCGAGCGTTACATGGAAGTCCATTTTTTCCGCTTTGGGTAGCTGGCTCTTAAAGACCTCTTGCAGGGTAGTCTGTTGTTCATCGGACAGGGAAACCGATCTTTCGTCATCTTTCTTACGAATGAGATTAGCAAGGATGTCGCTATCTACACGAACGAAACGGATGTGTTTTCCTTTTTCTTCCAACTTACCTGCGAAATGCAGGTCAAGTTGTCCATCAAAAAGGAGCACATTATAACCTTTATCCTTGGCAGCTTGAATATAGGCATAACGCTCCTCCACATTGTCGGTGTAGAGGTAAACAAGTGTATCATCCTTGTCTGTCTGCTCTTCTTTGATGAGAGTCTTGTATTCCTCAAGTGTGAAATATTTGCCGTCGACATCTTTGAGAAGTACAAATTTTTCGGCACGGTCATAGAATTTTTCGTCCGTGAGGATACCGTATTGGATAAAGAGTCTCAGGCTATCCCATTTTTCTTCGAATTGTGAACGGTCATTCTTGAAAATCTCTTCAAGCCGATCGGCTACCTTCTTGGTAATATGGGAAGAGATTTTCTTTACGTTAGTATCGCTTTGCAAGTAAGAGCGGGAGACGTTCAGCGGGATATCCGGTGAGTCAAGGACGCCGTGCAGCAGAGTGAGAAATTCGGGGACAATACCTTCGACCGAATCAGTGACATAGACTTGATTACAGTAGAGTTGTATCTTATTCTTATGTAATTCAATGTTATTTTTGATACGTGGAAAATAGAGGACACCTGTCAAATTGAAAGGGTAATCCACGTTCAGGTGGATGTGGAAGAGAGGCTCTTCAGACATGGGGTAGAGGTCGTGATAGAAAGAAGTATAGTCTTCGGGGGTCAGTTCAGACGGCTTACGTACCCATGCAGGGGTGGTTTGATTGATGATATTATCTTCCGCTGTATCAACGTATTTTCCGTCTTTCCATTCCTGTTTTTTTCCGAAAACGATGGGGACAGGAAGGAACCGACAATATTTACGAAGTAACCCTTCGATACGGGACTTTTCGAGAAAATCTTTGTTTTCGTCGTCAATATGCAGGATGATGTCTGTTCCCCTATCATCCTTTTGGGCATCATTTAAGGTGTATTCAGGACTACCATCACAACTCCACCGCACGGCTTGTGCGTCTTCCCGAAACGACTTAGTCAGTATCTCTACTTTTTTGGAGACCATGAAAGAAGAGTAGAAACCAAGCCCGAAATGCCCAATGATAGAGGTAGCGTCATTTTTGTACTTTTGCACAAACTCTTCTGCACCGGAAAAGGCGATTTGATTGATGTACTTTTCAATTTCCTCTGTGGTCATGCCGATGCCCCTGTCAGAGATAATAAGGGTATTCTTATCAATGGTGATTCTTACGTCAAGCTCACCTAATTCTCCTTTGAACTCGCCGACGGAAGCGAGGGTTTTCAACTTCTGCGTCGCATCAACGGCGTTAGAGACGAGTTCACGCAGAAAAATTTCGTGGTCACTGTAAAGGAACTTCTTGATGATAGGGAAAATGTTTTCGCTAGTTACGCCAATATTTCCTTGCTTGCTCATACGGATAACATTTAAATTGGATGTAAATTGTCATACTCCTCTATACAAAGGATGTGCCAAGGCTTTGTGACTGCCATTTGTGTCAGTCCGGATAAAAGATAAGTATACAAAACCCCCTCCCCGAATGGCCGGTGGAGGGGGTAAAAAACAGTAGACCAAACGGTCAGTCGTCGTGATCGTCTTCTTCTTCGTGACCAAGTAAAATGTTACGGAAAACGTAAGCTTGGTTCCCCGAAATATCGGTACAATAGACCTCCATATGATAATTACCTTCAGTTACTCCTTCGGGAATCATGATAGCGTGGTGGTGCACGTTGGCATTACGCTGTCCATGAATGTCTGTGAATACGGAATCGTAGAAGAACGGCTCCGGGTCGTCGGAACGGGTTTTCTGGTGGTCATGTCCGTCGAAAGCGTCATGGATCTGCACACGATATGAGTTGAGAGCGTCATTGTCTGAGAGTTTCATCTCGAAATGAACACCATGTTCACCACCGATAGCCAGGTAAGCCCCTTTTTCGGGTTTGATGAGATCAATGACAGGTTTTTCGGTATCACCTTCATCGTTGCAAGCGTTGAGAAGGCTGCAAGTAAGAGCTGCAAGAGCAAAGAAAATTGTTTTTACTTTCATTTTTGTTTAAATGTAAAGGTAACAGGTATACGAATAAGTAGCTGTACGTTTCTCCCCGGTTCGGGTATCTCTATCCGTCGGTAGAAACTAAGGTGGTTGAACCACCTAATGTCCGTCAGGTTACGTGCCGCCAGGGTCAGTGTAATGTCGCCGACCAGGGTTAACACCAAAGTGGCGTGGAAAAGTTGTGCGCCATAAGTAGGATCTTCATTGCGGGAAACGCGCCTCTGTACAGCTACGGACTGCCACTGTAAGAGGAGGGTAAAGGGTTTGATTTTCCACCGGAGCGTCTGCCGCAACGAAGCGGGAGGGGTGAAGGCGATAGGGATACGATCCTCACAGTTGAGGCTGTAAACGTAGTCCCCGTCCAAAGCATATCCTAAATCTCCGGGTAAGGATACTACCGCAGAGAGTTCGGTGCCGGAGAAAAAGGAACGGGCGCCGATGTAACGATAGATCTGTCCGGCATGAGGTAAGGGAGACCACTCTCCGGTAGGCCGCAAGTAGATATAGTTGGAAAAGAAAGCGGCGAAGGAAGAGACGGTCAATGTAAAAACGTTTTCCTTTTCGAAAGAATAAGAAAGGTCGGCTTGATAACCTCGCTCGGGTTTGAGGGAAGGGGAACCCTGTTCATGGCGGAAAGCCCCGTGGTGAACGCCGTTTGAGGTCAACTCATTAGGCGTGGGAAGTCGGAAGCTATTGCCGAGGTTGAACTTGACAAGGTGTTCCTCGGAAATTTGAGCCGACAATCCAATGGAGCCGGAGAAGTTTTCCGAAGTATGCCGTACAGGGTAACTGCGGAACAGGAAAGGTTCTATAGATTCTTGGGATAATCCTCGTGAGGTAAGATAAGCAGGGAGATAGGGATCGGCGAATCCTTCGGTTTGCAAATATCCGACATCATACCGAAGCCCTCCCGAAAGGGTCAGGAGCTCCGAAGGCCGGAAATCAGTGAGCCAGAGTAATCCCGACGTCAACCGACGGAAGGCAGGTAAAAGAAAAGAGTATCCCGAAATGGCGTTATCCTGATACTGTAAATCCCATCCGGCTGTATGCTTCCAACAAGGAGCGGGTTGCAAGAGGAAACGGAAGGTAGAAGAAAGAGTGGCGAGGCGAAAATCCAGCTCTTTGTCAGGATCAGCAACAGGTGGAGTTTGTGTGCCGTAATGAGTATGAAAGGCACTGTATTCCCGACGGTGGTTCCATTGAAAACCGGCATCCCATTTGATAGAAGTGTGCAGGTTGAAAGCGTAAGTCTGGTGCGTGGATGCGCGGAGATGAAGCACGGTACTGTGTGGGAGACCTATATCACGATTGTTACCGTCATCGGTAAGGCGAGAGAGATCAGGTATACCATGTGCTCCGGGAAAGAAACCGGCCGACTGTTGTAGCGATGTAAAGCAATAATCCGCCGAATAAGCATTGATGTATCGGGAGACCATCAGCGAGGCGGCCATTTCTTTTCCTGCTGTGTTTTTCAATCGTCGGTTAATAATGGGCATCTTTTGGGTAAGGTAGATGACAGTGTCTGTAGGGATACGGTAATCGCCAAAATATTGCGCTGAAACGCGTCCTTTGACATACCAATCTTTTCTACGGATACCGAGCATGAAAGAACCTCCTATAAGGTTGTTCACCGACTTGGCTGACAGGATAGCTTCCCCATGGACATTTCCTAAAGGGGGTAGAAGACGAGTTAACTCAATCACGCCACCAATAGCGTCACTTCCATAAAGCAGGGAAGCGGGCCCTTTGCGCAGCATAACCCTCTCAACGTTGAACGCATCTATTTCGAGTGAATGGTCAATACCCCACTGCTGGCCTTCCTGTTTAATGCCGTTGTCGACGACAGCGATTCTGTTGAAGCCCATACCACGTATAACAGGTTTGGAAAAACCTGCACCAATATCTATCGCCTGAACGCCCGGTATGTGTTCCAAAGTCTGCATGAGGCTACCTGCCGTATGTTCCCGCAAAAAAACTTTTCCGGCAACGTTAATCGGTACCACGGACGAACGGGATAAGCTTTTCGCATACGAAGCACTTACCGTTATATCTGACAAGGTGACGATCTTTACCGAATCCGTTTCCTGCGCTTCAACGAGGAAAATACACACAGACCATAGGAACAATCCAACCGGAACGTTGCTTCCTCTAAGCATACAATTCCTTGTCTGATGTTCATAAAAGGGAAACGTTGTGTGAAATGAAGATTAAACTATCGGCGGACCGCGCAGACAAGGCACAGAGACAGGCCGAATAAAAATCAACGCACAATGCGGCGGCGGTAGGAACAAACCATTTGAGGGCAGGACATCTGTGTTTATTGTCTCCGTTTCAGTAAACCACGAAAGGGTGAAGTGGCAAATGGGGCAATCGTCGTCACCTGCATGGTGAACGTGAGGGGTATGACAACTGTCTCTATTGAGGAGATGCAAGGGCTTCCCCACAAACGGCACTGCAAAAACCGCCAGCAATAATAGGGCTATGATATGTCGAAAGCCAGACGCCATACGGCGAAAGTACAAACTTATTTTGAAAATTGTTCAAGACTCAAGGGTTTTCCATGCTGACTACGAGGATACGGCGTGTCGTGTCGCTGACACGAAACCGATTGTCCGCCCTTTCGCCGACGACCCAAAGAATATCTTCGCTACTGCACAGGAGGTAGGTTTGTTCTTTCTGTAAAAGGCTGAACTTATGATCGGAGAAATAGTCGCTTAACTTTTTCTTTCCTTTCATTCCAAAGGGGACAAACCAATCTCCCTTTTGCCATTGTCGCAATGTGAGGGGGAATGATAGCTTGTCGTAATCGAACCAAGCCATTCGTTTGTTTGCCGTTACAAAAAAGTTGGGGGACAGAGGACCGGTAAGGATAGTGTAAGAAAGGGCCGGTTTCCCTTTGCAAGCTTTTCGAGGAGAGACAAGTAAGCATTCTCTGTCTTTTATCAAACGCCAGTCTCCTGAGAAGAAAACTTTTCCCGACGTATGCGAAAGCGCCATAAATATCTCTCGACAAACCACCGGCGTAAATCCATAGGGTTTCAATAACTCATAAAGAACGGTTTCTACCGCCGGAAAACAAAGTAAAGCGGCAATGGACAGCCGTAGTGTTTCTATATCCGTACCGCTTGTCTCAATCACCTCTTTTCGAGCGGTCAATATAGTATAATCATACAAAAGTAAAGCATCCGAAAGGTGTGCCGCACTACGTGTAACGGATTGCGTTATCGAAGGGTTGATTTTTTCCAATAGAGGAATGACTCGTAATCTCAAAAAGTTCCGCGTATACTTGTCCGAGAAATTAGAACTATCTATCATGTAGTCCAATTCCTGTTCCTCCACCCATTCCAAAATCTCTTGCCGATTCAAGCTGAGCAAGGGTCGGATCACCCAGCCATTTTTAGGATGTATACCACATAAGCCCCGTATACCGCTACCTCGTATCAAGTTCAACAAAAAGGTCTCTACGCTATCGTTCTGATGATGAGCAACGGCTATTGCCTGCCCTCCTATTTCGCAACGGATTTTTTCGAAGTACTGATATCGAAGTTCTCGTGCTGCAACTTCCACTGAAAGTTTTTTTGCTTTGGCGTAAGCTAATGTTTCAAATGACTGCTTCCGGAAAGGAACACCTATTCTTTTTGTAAACTGTTCGGCAAAAATCGCATCCCTCTCCGATTCCTCCCCCCTTAACCGGAAATTACAGTGTACGGCTATGCATACATAGCCCAATTCCACCAATATGGCTAATAAACCTACGGAATCTCCCCCTCCACTTAAACCAACGAGTACCGGATCGCCACTTTCATTCAACAGTCCATGTCTATATATATAGGTACGGACTGTTTCCGTGATGCCGGACATCTCTCACTTTTTCCCCTCACTCATTCCAGAATCCACCAAGATACGTCCGCAGTACTCGCAAACGATGATCTTCTTACGCATCTTGATATCCATCTGTTTCTGGGGAGGGATGTTGTTGAAACAGCCGGCGCAAGCATCACGCTGAATATCGACAACAGCCAAACCGTTACGGGTCCCTTTACGAATACGTTTGAAAGCAGTCAATAATCGTGGTTCAATGTTAGTTTCCAATGTTTTGGCCTTTTCACGAAGCTTCTCTTCCTCCTGACGTGTTTCGGAAATGATCTCATCCAATTCACTCCTTTTCTGGCTCAGATCTTCCTTGCGTTGGTTAAGCGTTTCGGAAATAGAATCTATTTCTCTCTTTCTGTGTTCGACAAACTCGGTACGTTCCGCAATTTTTTTCTCTGCAAAAGTTATTTCCAATTCCTGGTACTCAATTTCTTTTGACAGGCTGTCGAATTCGCGGTTATTGCGCACAGTATCCAACTGTGTCTTGTACTTCGAAATGAGAGCGGTAGACTCCACCATTTTCTTTTTCTGGGCGGCAATAGCTTCTTCACCTTCACGAATTTCAACAGTATAGTTTTGCAACCGCGTCTCCAATCCGGCCACTTCGTCTTCAAGGTCTTGTACTTCGAGCGGTAGTTCTCCCCGAAGGGTTCGTATCTTGTCTATCTCCGTTACCATTGACTGAAGTCGGTACAGCGCGAGGAGTTTTTCTTCGACCGTATACTCCTTTTCAACCTTAGGGGCTCTCTTTGCTGCCATTATCTACAAGTATTTTACAGGGTTTACATCTGCTTCCGAAAGATGCAACGCGAAAGTAGGGAATTTTTCTGACAAGAGTGTTCGAAAAATATCTTTTGTACAGGCTTCCGACTCATAGTGACCTGTCACTGCCAATAGGAGACGATTCTGTACGTCGTGATAGTCATTGTATCGTGCTTCTCCTGTAAGCAACACATCTGCTCCGCAAGCAATAGCCTCCTTAATCAAGAAAGCTCCACTCCCCCCGCACACTGCCACCCTCCGTACCGGTTTTCCCCGTAGAGTAGAATGTTTGATACACCGTATTTTAAACAATTCTTTAACGCGCAGTAAAAACTCTCGCTCATCTTCTTCTGCCGACAGATCGCCCCAGATGCCTGACCCTACCTCTTCCCATGCATTGTTCAATGGATAGAGATCCGTTACCGGTTCTTCGTATGGATGCGCCGCATACACTGCTTGCAGTATTTTTTCCTGCAAGTGAACAGGAACAACCGTCTCTATCCTTTCTTCGCGTTCTACATGTTCTTTGCCCACTTTCCCCAGGAACGGATGCGCCCCCTCCTGCGCACGAAACGACCCCAGTCCCTCGTGACGGAAGCTGCATCGGTCATAGTTACCTACACATCCTGCTCCGGTAGCGAATAATGCATCCTGTACCTTTTGTACATGTCCGGAAGGTACGAACGTAACCACTTTTACTAGTCCTTCCCGCTTCGGACTTAAGATATGCACGTTGTCCAGACCTATACGTTTACCCAACCATCCGTTGATACCTTTGCGGAGATTATCCAGGTTCGTATGGGCGGCATATATCACCATATCGTACTTGCAGGCTTTCATCACACAACGCTCCACATAAGTCGTCCCCCGTAACGACTTTACAGGTTTGAACAGTAACGGATGATGGGCAATTACCAGGTTACACCCTTTTACCAGGGCTTCGTCCATCACATCTTCCGTCACATCCACACATAACAAGACGCCTTTCACCTCCTGTCCTATTTCGCCTACCTGGATACCCGTATTGTCGAAACTCTCTTGCAATGCCAGCGGAGCAAACTCCTCCAATACGTCCAATACTTCCCTGATGCTTACCATCGTCTATTTTTATTATTTCTTTAATTTGTGGCTACTTTGTAGTACTTTCGTTTGGGCAAAGGTAGGGACTATAACCATGTAAAATCAAGGAGACCATGAAAAGACAGTTAGCCATATTGGGTTCTACCGGATCAATAGGCGTTCAAGCATTGGAAGTGGTAAGGGAACATTCCGATCTTTTGGAAGTCTATGCCCTCACGGCTAATGATAACGTCGCACTCCTCATTCAGCAGGTACGTACTTTTTCTCCCGAAGTGGCCGTTATTGCTAATGAAACAAAGTATCCCGAATTAAAGGAAGCCTTAGCAGATCTTCCCGTCAAGGTCTGGGCCGGCGAAGAAGCCATCGCCCAAGTTGTCGGTGCTGCGCCGATAGATATCGTCCTTACCGCCTTAGTCGGATATGCGGGATTAAAACCTACCCTTGCCGCTATCTGTGCCGACAAGGCTATTGCCTTGGCAAATAAGGAAACCCTTGTCGTGGCCGGTGAACTCGTCACCTCTTTAGCTTTGGAGCATCACGTTCCCCTCCTCCCTGTTGATTCCGAACACTCCGCTATTTTCCAATGCCTTGTCGGTAATCTACACAATCCTGTGGAAAAGATCATTCTCACCGCTTCCGGAGGTCCTTTTCGTACTAAATCCCTCCAAGAATTGGAGAAAGTCACCAAATCACAAGCCCTCAAACATCCCAATTGGAAAATGGGCGCCAAGATTACTATTGATTCTGCTTCCATGATTAACAAAGGTTTTGAGATGATCGAAGCTCGCTGGCTTTTCGACGTTCCTCCAAACAAGATAGAGGTGCTTGTCCATCCCCAGTCCGTCATCCATTCCATGGTACAGTTTGAGGACGGAGCCGTCATTGCCCAGTTAGGTATTCCCGACATGAGGCTTCCCATTGCTTACGCCCTTAACTATCCTCACCGCCTCAAAAACACTACCCAACGCCTTGACTTTACTCGTTACGGAGTTTTTACTTTCGAGGCCCCTGACTTTGTCCGTTTCCCCAACCTCTCTTTGGCATTTGAAGCCATCCGGAAAGGCGGCAATATGCCATGTGTCCTCAATGCCGCCAACGAAGTAGCCGTTGCCGCTTTCCTTCATGATCAGATTCTTTTTTCCCGAATGAGCCACGTCATTGAACAGACCATGATGCGTGCTGACTTTCTCCCTTCCCCTGTTTATGACGATTATGTAGCCACTGACGCCCAAGCCCGTTGTCTGGCAAAAGACCTACTTTGAGAGATCTTTCCTGTACAACCTCCGTGTCTTGTGATGTTCCCGCCGGAAGTATGTCCATTGTGCCTGTACCGCCATATTGCCCTCCAGTTCCGGGTTACTTTCCGCATAATGCACTCTCAGCCTTCGGTAAATCGGAATCAAGTCATTAAACAGCAAGGCGTTCACTCCCTTATTCTGGTATTCAGGATGAATAGCTATAAGGTAAAGGTCAACCACTGTCGGCTTCCTTTTCAAGGCACGTAGCAGGTAGAACCATCCCAATGGGAAAAACCGTCCCCCAGCCTTCCTCATCGCCTCCGACAGTGAAGGTAACGAAATGCCAAACCCTACCAGCTGCCTATCTTCTCGCCGAACGATCAGCGTCACTAAGTCCAACCGTAGCATCGGCATATAAATCGAAAGGTAGTAATCAATTTGCCTTTCCGTTAGCGGCGCGTACCCGTACAGCGGCGCGTAGGCAATATTCAGCAGTTTGAATACATCTCTCGCCCACATCATCAGTTCTTTTGTAGAACGGCATTTGACCACTTCCAACCCGTACCGTTCCTTCACGATCTCCCCGATTCTCAAATGTTTCTCCGGTATTCCTTCAGGAATGTAAATCTTAAACTCATGCCAGTCCGTTTCCTTCACATACCCCAGTCTTTCCAACTGGCAACGGTAATATGGATAGTTATAGATCGTAGCCATCGTTCCCAGCTCCTTGAAACCATCCACAAGCATCCCCTCATGGTCAAGGTCTGTGAATCCCATTGGTCCCACCATCGTTTCCATCCCCTGATTCCGCGCCCACACTTCAGCAACTTCGAAAAGCCTGTCTACTACCTCATCGTCATCTATGAAATCCACCCACCCGAACCGTGCATACCGTTGCTTCCACACCTTATTACTGCTCTCATTCACTATCACTGCTATCCGCCCCACCACACGTTCCCTGAGATAAGCTAAGTAATATATCGCCTTGCAATGTTCAAATGCAGGGTTCTTCTTCTTGTCCAGGGTCGTCATTTCTTCACTGACTAATCCCGGCACATGCCATTCGTTCCCTTCATAAAGACGAATATTAAACTTCACAAACTCTCGCAACTCCTCCCTTGATGTCACCTCTTTGATAGTTACCATAACTCAATCTCTTTTAATAGGTCGGTCGACAAGTAGTACCGTTATGTCGGTTAAAGCGATAGTAAGTAATCCTTGAAATCATTATATTCTGCACTCAACGCCACACTTTGTTTCTTTCCCTTCATAAAAGCCTGCAAGGTATCGGGGATTTTTACTCCCCCAGGTATGAAACAGTCCACCGTATCCTTGAACTTCGCCGGATGCGCCGTCTCAAAGAAGATTCCCCTTTCTCCATCACGCAAGCTCTCGGTCAAACTCAAATATCCACACGCTCCATGAGGATCCAAGGTATACCCTATACGCGAGCAGACGTCACTGATGACGGTGGAGATTGACACATCGTCATACCGGTATCCACTGATGAGATTGGTGATAGCAGCATGCGACCTGTTATACAAAGCAAGGATACGGGCAAAATTACTCGGATCCCCTACATCCATCGCATTCGCCAACGTAGCCACCGAAGGACGCGGGATATACTTACCCGTTTGCAGGTATTCCAAGAAGACGTCATTTCGATTGTTCGCCGCAATGAACCGCGACACCGGAAGCCCCATTTTGTGAGCCACAAGACCTGCCGTCAGGTTTCCAAAATTTCCGCTCGGCACCGCAATCACCACTTTCCCTCTCTCTCCCGTCATTCTCTCTAACTCACCCAAACCCGTGAAATAGTAAAACGACTGCGGCAGTAACCTGGCAATATTGATCGAATTAGCCGACGTCAACCGCATCCTGTCCGTCAAGCTCTTATCCGAAAATGCCGCCTTTACTAACCGCTGGCAATCGTCGAACACCCCATCTACTTCTAATGCCGTGATATTTTTTCCCAATGTCGTAAACTGACATTCCTGTATTGCGCTCACTTTTCCTTTGGGATATAGCACATGTACTCTAATCCCTTCCACGCCCAAGAAACCATTTGCCACTGCCGACCCCGTATCTCCTGACGTCGCCACCAGCACATGTACCTCCTTTATTTCTTTTTTTACGGTGAAATACCCTAACAAGCGAGCCATAAACCGCGCTCCCACGTCCTTAAAAGCTAGTGTAGGACCATGGAACAGCTCCAAACTATAAATCCTCTCTTCCACCTTCACAAGAGGAATCTCAAACGAAAGTGTCTCTCCTACGATCTTCTCAATCACCTCTTCCGGAAGATCTTCTCCAAAGAATGCCCGCCCTACCGTGCAACCTATCTCCTTCCTTGACATCTCCCCCAGCTTGTCCGTAAATTCGACAGGGAGATTCTCTATCCTCTCCGGCATATAGAGACCTCCATTAGGGGCCAATCCCCGTATGACGGCCTCCTCAAGCGACGCCGGATGCTTATCCCCATTCGTACTGTAATACTTCATCCTTCCGTGTTTTTAAATGTTATCCGGCAAATGTACGCCTTTGAAAGTGAGAACGGCACTCCATTCCTCCACAAGCACTGTTAGGGAGTTCTGTCTCAAGTGTCACGTGGCTGATTCCTAATTTTCCCAAATCCTCCTTTATTCTTTTTTTGACACTCTCCATCTCTGAGACCTCGTTGACAACGATATGCGCCGTTAACGCCGTCTCCGTTGTACTGATCGCCCAAATATGCAAGTGATGGATACCCCTGACGCTGTCTATCGACAGACAAGTGTTCTCAATATCAACGAGATTTGTACCGGTCGGCACCGCGTCAAGGGAGAGCCGTACACTATCCCGCAACAGTCCCCATGTCGAATAGATAATCACCAGCGCTACGATTAGACCTATAAGCGGGTCAATAAGGTACCAGCTCGTGTAGCGAATAGCCAACCCCGATATCAGGACTCCGACGGATACCAGTGCATCCGCCGCCATATGGAGGTAAGCTCCCTTGATGTTGAGGTCTTTATTCTTGTCTTTCACGAAGAGCCACGCTGTCAGTCCATTTATAAGAACGCCTACACCAGCCACGAAAGCTATTCCACATCCATCCACCTCTTGCGGTTCAAAAAACTTCTCCACACTCTCACGGATAATAAACCCCACTGCTACAAACAAGATCACCGCATTGAAGAGCGAGGCCAGCACCGTACTTTTCTTGAAGCCGTAAGTATAGCACGGCGGAGCGTGGAGGTCGGACAGCCGGAAGGCCATCAAAGCCAACGCCAAACCGATCACATCACTAAGGTTGTGCCCCGCATCGGAAATCAGTCCCAAGGAATTGAAATAGACCCCTGCCCCAAATTCCATCCCCACAAAGAGCAAATTCAAGACGATCCCTATGGTGAACGCACGGTTAAGGGTCTCTGTTCGATGTTTATGCGTATGTGCCATTTCCAATTGGTAAACTACGAACTTAATGAAGAATACGGTAGAGGAGTTCGCTCAAAAGCTGATGATCGGGTGTAGAGACGTTGTCCACGCCTTTGGAACGAGCGTCTGTCAGACGAATGTATTCAATGGTGTGAACGGCTTGTCCGGCCGAATAGTTATACAATCCTGTGAGATAGTCTTTCACCTGAAAACTTTGACGCAGGGAAAGGGCAGCCATCAATCCTTGCTCCGATTGATCGGGGGCATAGTGGCAGACGATAAGGTTGGAGAAAAAGTTGAAGAGCACGGCAAGGGTAGCTTGGATAGGATTATTCTTGGGATTGGCAGCGAAATAGCGGGCAATGGTATGCGCCCTGAGGTTGTTGCGGGTAATTACGGCACGCAAGAGTTCAAAGTTGTTGTATTCTTTGCTGATTCCTACGTTTTGTTCCACTAGTTCGGCAGTAATATGTTTGGCTTTTGGAGGAAGGAGGATACGGAGTTTGTCCAATTCTTTGTCAAGTCTCCCAAGGTCATTACCCACGAAGTCGGACAGCATCTGTGCCGCCTTGGCGTCAATAGAAGTGTGGTAGCCTTTCAGCAGTGTAGTAATGAATCCGGGGAGGTGATAATCCGTAATCTTGCGGCTTTCGAAAAGGATACCGTTAGTGTCTACTGCCGCCGAGAAAGTACGTCGCTTGTCCAAGGTTTTGTACTTATAGTTGATCACCAAGATCGTTGAGGCAAGAGGTTTCTTGGCATAGGCTGTAAGCATTTCGATGTCTTTGAGATGTTGCGCTTCGCGGACAACGACCACTTGTCGTTCCGCCATCATCGGGAAACGTCTCGCGGCATTCAACACATCTCCTGCGGTAACATCTGCCCCGTAGAGAATAGTTTGGTTGAAGTCCTTATCATGTTCGGGAAGAGCCACTTCAAGGATAAGGTCTGTGATACGATCAATGAAATAAGGCTCTTCGCCCACCAATACGTATAACGGCGCGAAGCGTCCGTCCTTGAGGTCGGCAGTGATTGTCTCGAACGAATGATTCTTCATGAGTGTTGAGCTGTCTGTATCAAAGATACAGATTTTTCTGCACAACGACTCTGTTTTACCTTACGGGAGAAGGGGAAATGAAGAGGGGAGGCCTCCTAAAAGAGCCCTCCCCTCTTCATTGATTTGTTATGATTCAATCGTTGGAAGGAGGGAAACCATCGGTACCCACTTCGTAGTCGGAGGTGAGGTAAGGAGATAGGTCATTATCGTCATATCCCGGATTCTGGGTGAGATTAGGGTTGAGGTTACGTTCGGATTGCGGGATGGGGAAGCGATAGTGTTTGAGAGAGACGTTGCGGTATTTGTCCTGTACTTTCACTTTTCGGATGGTTTTGACGAGAACTTTCCAACGGACAAGGTCGAACCAACGGGATTGTTCATAAACAAATTCGTAGAAACGTTCGCGCCGGATGGCATCGCGGAGTTCGGATTGAGAATCTGTCCGGATATAGAAATCTTCGGGGTTGGCGGGGTGGGGGCTGTAGAGGAAGGCACGGTGCCGGATTTGATTAAGCAAGGGGAGGGCTTCTTGAGTATGTCCAAGTTCGTTGAGCGCTTCGGCTTGGATAAGGAGTACATCGGCGTAACGAAGAATGGTACGGTTGTGGTCTCGGGTGAAGGCGGAGGTAGCGATGTTATCCACGTCTATGTACTTCCGGTAACGGGGTAATGTATACCGTGTCGTCTTTCCGTTGTCAGGATTAGTGGCTTCAAAGAGGAAAGATCCTTCGTACCGCTGATCGTTGATATCGAAACGGTTAAAGAAAGAAGAGTCGGAGACAACGAGGTGAGGCGTTTCGTCGTCGAAAGTAGTGGCGAAAGCACAATGGGATTGGTGGTTACCACCATCTCCGAAAGCAACCTGTCCAGCTATATGTGAAGCGGAGAAAATGTGTTCGGAAGGATATCGGTTATTTTTGTTCCAATTGTCAAGAAAATTGTCGGTGAGGCTGTATCCGGTAATTTGGTTGGCGGCATCGACGGCAGCCTGATAGTGTGCTTCGGGATCGTCAACACCCGGGGTAGTAGCCCACGTAAGGTGTACCTTGGCCAGGAGAGCATAAGCGGCGCCTTTGGAGACACGTCCTTTGTCGGCGGCGGGATAATCAACGTCGTGAGGGAGGTTGGTGGCAGCTTGAAGGTCAGTAACAATCTGGGTGTAGACCTTATGTACATCGTTGCGGGGTACGGCGATACCTCCCTGAGGGGAGAGGATGAGGGGTACTTCTCCAAAGAGTTGGACGAGGTAAAAGTAATAATGTGCGCGAAGGAAGCGTGCTTCATTAATCAGCCTTTCGGCAAGGGAAGAGGTAACAGCGGGAGCGTCGTTAAGTACGTCAATGAGCGCATTGGCATTGGAAATACCTATATAGAGATAAGTCCAAAGGAAGTCGACATAGGAGTTACTGGTACCATAAGTAAGGTTGGAAAGAGTAGCGCCGCCATCGCCAAGGACAGCTTCACCGGAGATAGTGGCGTCGGCAGCAGCATCAACGAAGTAGGTAATGGTAGCGCTGATTTCGGCTTCGGGGACATAGATACCGTTAGCCGCCACGATGGCGTCTGCATCGGTCTTAGGGAAGTTGGTAGCTGTCAGGAAGGTAGGCTCGAGGGAAAGATCGGCGCAAGAGGTGAGGATAGCGAAGGTAAGGATGGAGTATACGAATATCTTTTTCATGATTATATATGTTAAAGGGTGAGTGTAAGATTGAAGAGGAAAGAGCGTGCAGCGGGATAA
The DNA here is from genome assembly GCA_031288175.1 of Tannerellaceae bacterium. GTDB lineage: Bacteria > Bacteroidota > Bacteroidia > Bacteroidales > Tannerellaceae > JAITAD01. The sequence continues at coordinate 70,035 of JAITRW010000031.1, read as the reverse complement.
GCACCGAGGTCAATACCCTGATAGAGACTATTGCTTTCGTCGCCACCGAAACGGGAGGCTTCGGGATCGAAGCCGGTGTAGGAAGTAAAAGTGAAGAGGTTTTGTGCGGAAAGGGCAAGACGGAGACTGGCATTGGGAAGTGAGACGACCTTCCCGGGCAGGGTGTAGCCTATGCTGATATTACGAAGGCGGAGGAAGGAAGCATCCTCAATGTAGCGGTCGTCAAGGTTAATATAGGATTGTACCTTGGCGCGGGGTATGGAAGTGTTAGTATGTTCAGGCGTCCAGCGGTCGAGGAGTGCGGTGGAAACGTTATAAGTGGTGGTGGGCGTTTCGAGGTTTTGCCGTAAAGCATTGTAAAGTTGATTACCGACGCTTCCATGAAAAAGGAAAGCAAAATCGAAGCGTTTCCAAGTAAGCGTGGAAGAGAAACCGTAGGTGAAGTCGGGTTGTATGTTGCCGATCACTGTACGGTCTTCGTCGTTGAGGTTACCATCGCCGTTGAGGTCTTGAAAGACAGCGTCGCCGCTATAGGGGTCAACGCCTTCAAAGATACGTCCGTAGAAAGTACCCAGCGGCTCGCCAACTTTGACGATAAGGGGGTCGATTTCCTCTAAGGGAAGGGAGTTCTCAAAAGAAGGGAGGAAGTAAGGAACGACACCGCCCAGGGAAGTTACTTCATTGCGGTTGTGTGCAATGTTGGCGGAAACCGTCCAGTGAAGATGTTTCTTTTTAAGGAGACTGGTGGTAAGGCTTGCTTCTATACCTTGGTTGGTGACATTACCGGCATTGCGTAACTCGGTACTGAATCCGGAAGTGATCTCAATGGGGATTTCTACAAGGAGGTCCGTCGTTTTCTTATAATAAGCGTCAAGAGTGAGGGAGAGGCGTCCCTGTGCAAAGGCGGCGTCAAGTCCGATGTTATGCTGCGTGGTAGTCTCCCAGCGAAGATCGGGATTAGCACGGTTTTTACGTTCATAACCGGTGACAAGCTTACCGCCGAGTGAATAGAGGACAGGGGTGTAGGTACCTTCGTATTTATAATCGCCGATTTCCTGATTACCGACCTGTCCGGTAGTGAGGCGCAGCTTGAGGTCAGAAATAACATGGGTGTGAAAGAAAGGTTCCTGATTGATGTTCCAAGAGAGACCAATGGAAGGGAAGACGGCAAGGCGATGGTTTTCAGCGAAGCGTGAGGAGGCGTCGGCGCGGAGAGTGGCAGTAAGGTTGTAGCGGTCAAGAAGGGAGTAGTTGGCGCGGCCAAGATAGGAGTTAAGCGCCGACACGTGGCCGCCGGAAGAAGGAGGTATGAGGGTGGAGGCGCCGGCGAGGTTCTTGTATCCAAGGGATTCGTTGGGGAAATTGGCTGCGGAAGCAACGGAATATTGGATGTGTGTTTGCTGGATGGAGGCGCCGACGAGGAGGTCAAAGGTATGGTTGGTGCCAAAACGGGTATTGTAATTGAGGGTGAACTCAACTTGAGAGGAGTTGGATTTCTTATTACCCACCGACCCGTAACCTTGTGTGAGCAGTCCGGCGGCGGAGGTGGAAGGAGCGTAGAAGTTCTGTACCGTATTACTGAGGTTAGCACCGGCGTTGAGCTTGGCGACGAAACCAGGCAAGAGGGTGTACTGGGCAAAGAAATTTCCGATGAAAGAGGTGTTTTCGGTAACGGCCTGAGTGTTGATAAGATCGGAGATAGGATTGACGGTACGTCCGCCGATATTAAAGTCTCCTGTCTCAAAACGGTTGGCGTAGTTGAACTTGCCGTCAGGGGTATAGACAGATATAACGGGAGAAAGACGCAAGGCGTAATCGAAAGGACCTGCGACGCGTCCAGCGGAATAGTTGGCGCTGAGGTTGGTGAGGCCTTCCTGGACAGCATGGGCAGCAGATATATTGACACCGGCAGTAAAGTTACGGAATACGTCACGGTCGAAATTAAGCCGTCCGGCGTAACGGGTGAAGCCTGTATTGAGGAGAATGCCCTCCTGGCGATTGTAGTTCCCGGAGATGAGATAACGGGTACGTTCGTCTCCACCGCTGATGGAAAGTTGATGGTTCTGTGTGGAACCGGAGCGAAGGGCGGCATCTTGCCAGTCCGTATCTTTGGCGAGAGCGATTTCGTCGTCGGTAATGGGATCAGCGTCGCTTCCGGATACTAATTCATTGTACAGTTCGCTCCATTGGGCGGCGTTAAGGAGGTCAAGTTTACGAGAGACATGCTGTGTACCGAGCGTCAGTTGGTAATTGACACTATTGCTTCCTTTATGTCCCTTGCGTGTAGTGATGAGGATAACACCGTTGGCGCCTCGCGAACCATAGATAGCTGTAGCGGAGACGTCTTTGAGGACTTCGATACTTTCAATATCACCGGCGTTAAGAGAAGACAAGGGGTTGAGACCGCCATCGAACTTACCACCTCCGGTACGCGTACTGTTGTTGTCATTATAAAGGATAAAACCATCAATGACATAGAGCGGCTCGTTACCTCCGGTAATGGAGTTACCTCCGCGTATGCGTATTGTAGAAGTGGCGCCGGGCTGTCCGGAACTTTGGGTGACATTCAAGCCGGCCACAACACCTCCAAGAACATTGTCGAAGGAAGTAACGGCTTGTGCGAGCGATGCCGACGGTACGGAAGCGATAGCGCCGGTCAGCTCTTTGCGTTTTTGTGTACCGTAGCCGACAACGACAACTTCGTTCAAAAGACTGAAGTCTTCCCGCAGGTAGACGGTAATGGGCTGATCGGCACTGTAAACCTCTAACTCTTGGGTACGGTATCCGATAAAACTTACGGTGACGGTGACAGGTAAGGTATGGGTAGTGAGCTGGAAGTTTCCGTCTATATCGGAAATATCTCCCGTACGTACTGTGGGGAGGAAGACATTGGCGCCGGTGATAGCTTCTTTAGTACGTTCGTCAACGATGTGTCCTTTGATAACGACATTTTGCCGTTGTGCTACTGCCGTTGATACTCCTAAGATAAGGAAGAACAGAGTGAATGTACGCTGTCTCCAGTCATTGAAAAAAAGTTTTTTCTTCATGGCGGTAATTGTGAATTTGTGTAGAGGCAAAAGTATTTTGCCTTCTATCCCTTCACAATCCCACAATTGGGGTATTTCCCTTTAAAGGAGATATGTGGAAAATGTGTAGATTTACGAAGAAAAAAGCAGAGAAGTTTTTGTGCCCTATAGTGTCAAAATGCAGTAGCGCTGACGTTCTCCTTAGGGAGAGTTGTTCTCTTGAACCATTGGCGGGCTACCACAGACAAGTCATCATGACTGTCTTCAATCACAAGTTCCGTATCAGTAAGTTTAACCATTCTGGACTTTATAGGTTCACCTCCATCCATTATATCTATAATTAGCATCTCGTCTTCCAATCTATAGGCAAGCTTAATAGGGTCATCTGCCATATTATCATATTTATATAGTATTCCATTTTCTTTAAAATAGTAAATATTTTTCTGAAATGGAAGATAGGAGTATTTTACCTCCTCCCAATTGAAATCTTTCGAATTTTTATCCGAAAAACAGAATTCAGCATAATGTGTCATTTTCCAAACACCGACCAAATAGCTTTCGTTAAAAGTTCCAGCAATAGGCATAGGTCTTATAATTACAGAGTTATTAAAAAACAAGTTTTGCAGAACTTATATAATCATACCAGCACCTACGGTTTCGAAAGTGGCTTCGTCGATGAGGACGAGACTACCTGTGGTACGGTTTTCGGCGTAACGGTCGTATTTCAGAGGCTTGGCTGTTTTGAGGCGTATGCGGGCGATGTCATTCATGTGTACTTCTACGCTCCCAGGCACTTCGTCAAGGGTATTAACGTCCACTTTAAACTGTATCTCTTTGACTATCCCTATTAATTCATTGGTAGTATGACGGATGATGTATTTACTGCCTGTCCGCAGAGGGCGATGATTGAGCCAACACACCAAAAGGGATACTTCGGAACTGATACAGGGAAGTTCATCGTTCTTCACGATCATGTCACCCCTACTTATATCTATATCGTCTTTGAGACGAATGGCAACCGATTCGGGAGCCCACGCACACTCAAGCTCTACCCCCATTTCTTCAATACCTGTAATGACGGATGTAGATCCTGAAGGTAATACGGTGATGTGGTCTCCGACCTTGAAATTTCCTCCGGCGATACGTCCTGCATAGGCGCGGTAATCGTGATACTCGTCCTTCTGGGGACGGATAACATACTGTACGGGGAACCGTCCGGCAGCGGCTCTGCTTTCCCCCCCAACAGGCAACTCCTCAAGCAATTCCAAAAGAGGCCTGCCTTTGAACCAGGGCATACGCTCGGAGCTGTTGACGACATTATCTCCGTCGCGCGCCGAAATAGGGATATAATACACTCGTTTTAGTCCCAATTTCTTTGCAACTTCCCCGTATTCAACTTGTATTTTTTCGAAGATCCTCTTCGAAAAATCTACGAGGTCCATCTTATTTATAGCGACCACAATATCCGGAAGTTGTAACAGTGAAGCAATACAGGAATGGCGGCGGGTCTGTTCGACGATACCGTTACGGGCGTCGACAAGGATGATGGCAGCGTCGGCCGTAGAAGCACCGGTGACCATATTCCGAGTGTATTCGATATGTCCGGGCGTATCCGCGATAATGAACTTGCGTTTGGGGGTAGCGAAGTAACGGTAGGCAACGTCAATAGTGATGCCTTGTTCCCGTTCGGCGCGTAGCCCGTCGGTAAGGAGGGCGAGGTTAAACTCTTTATTTCCCATCCGTTCGCTGGCAACCTTGACTGCTTCCAGCTGATCTTCGAAAATGGATTTGCTATCGTATAACAGCCGTCCGATAAGTGTACTTTTACCGTCATCCACACTGCCTGCGGTGGTAAAGCGCAGGAGTTCCATATCCAGGTAACTCGCCATAGATTGTTTCTTGTCTTAGAAGTAGCCTTCTTTTTTTCGGTCTTCCATAGAGGCTTCGGATCGTTTGTCATCCCTTCGTCCGCCGCGTTCCGTTTCCCGTGAAGCGGCGATTTCTCCCACGATGTCTTCTACCTTGTATGCTTCCGAAACAGTGAGGCCGGTACAAGTAATGTCTCCTATCGTGCGACATCGTACCCGTTTCTTTATCACCTTCTCCCCTTCTTTCAATTTCATAAAGGGATAGTAGGCAAGCCATATGCCGTCACGTTCAAAAACCTCACGTTCATGGGTATAATACAAATTCGGAAGATCTATACCTTCGGTAAGTATGTACTGCCAAACGTCCATCTCTGTCCAGTTGCTAAGCGGGAATATTCGGAAATGTTCGCCCAAGTGTTTCTTTCCGTTAAAGAGATTCCATAATTCCGGACGTTGGTTCTTGGGGTCCCATTGGCCGAACTCATCGCGGTGAGAAAAGAATCTCTCTTTTGCTCTAGCCTTCTCTTCGTCACGGCGTGCGCCGCCAAGAAGGGCATCAAATCTGTATTGTTCAATGGTATCTAACAAGGTGACCGTTTGCAATTTGTTCCGGCTGGCATTGAAACCATGTTCTTCGGCTACTCGGCCTTTGTCAATAGATTCTTGTACGGAACCAACGATAAGCCGCACTCCCATACGTTTGATAAGATCGTCGCGATACTGTATCGTTTCCTCAAAATTGTGTCCGGTATCAATGTGAACGAAAGGGAAAGGGATGGAGGCAGGATAAAAAGCTTTCTGGGCTAACCACGCCATAACGATAGAGTCTTTACCGCCTGAAAAGAGTAACCCTGGTTTCTCGAACTGTGCCGCCACCTCCCGAATGACGTACACCGATTCGGATTCCAGTTCTCTCAAATGATTCATTCCGTAGCCCATATTCCGAACGCTTAGCGGTTGCAAAAGTATAAAAAATCGGTAAGAGAAGATGACTTTGAGAGCTAAGGATAGTCCACTATATATTAAGAATTAAATTTACCTTTGCGACATTGTACCGTCTTTCCGACAGATAACAGGAAGATAAAGGTAAAAGAGCGAATGATTGACAAGAGACCTATTAGGCGGGCGCTAATATCCGTGTACGACAAAGGAGGATTGGACGGGCTTCTCAAAAAGCTTCATGAGGAGGGTGTTACATTCATTTCGACAGGAGGGACACAGACATTTATCCGTTCGTTAGGGTTTCCTTGCGAAGTGGTAGAGGATTTGACGGGTTATCCGTCAATACTTGGTGGCAGGGTCAAGACATTGCATCCAAAAGTATTTGGAGGTATTTTATCGCGACGTGGTGAGCAAGAAGATGGGCTTCAGTTACAGCATTATGGCATTCCGGAGATTGATTTGGTGATCACCGATCTTTATCCCTTTGAGCAGACTGTTGCAACGGGCGCTCCGACGGAAGAGATTATTGAAAAAATTGACATCGGAGGGGTTTCTCTCATTCGAGCGGCGGCGAAAAATTTTGCGGACGTAGTGGTAATAGCTTCAAAGGGGCAATATGAGACGTTAGGAAAAATACTCGAACATAGCGGTGCGGTTTCTACCTGGGCGGAACGACGTATGTTAGCGCAGGAAGCCTTTGCAGTGACATCAGGTTATGACACAGCTATTTATCGTTATTTTAGTGAAGGAGAGAGGCAAGTTTTCGAGGAGGGGTATTTTCGAATGGCCATAGACAATCCGTTACCCTTGCGTTATGGGGAGAATCCCCATCAGCAGGCATGTTTTTATGGGAATCTTGCAGGAGTGCTGTCTCAATTTCATGGGAAGGAGATCTCTTACAATAATATGTTGGATATTGAGGCTGCCCTCTGTTTGATTGGAGATTTCAAAGAAACGACATTTGCGGTCATCAAGCACAACAATGCTTGCGGCATTGCTTCTCGCACTACAGTGGAAGAGGCGTGGACGGATGCGTTGGCCTGTGATTCGGTTTCTGCGTTTGGAGGAATTCTCGTGACCAATACCGAAGTGACGGGCAAAGCGGCCGAATCTATCCATACTATTTTCTTTGAAATCATTCTGGCTCCAGCCTATACGGAAAATGCCCTGACAATACTCAAACAGAAAAAGAATCGGATCATCTTAGTATATAATTCGCAGGTAGAATTACCCCATAAGCAGTACCGCAGTTTGTTGAACGGAGCGTTAGTACAGGATCGAGACGATTCAATACAGACATCATCCGATTTACAGATTCTTACAGTACGTAAACCTGATGCGCGGGAAATAGAGGATCTGCTTTTTGCTAACAAGGTAGTGAAGCACAGTAAATCAAACGCGATCACGCTGGTGAAGAATAAACAATTGTGTGCGTCGGGAGTTGGACAGACATCGCGGGTAGATGCGCTCCGCCAGGCTATTGAAAAAGCGAAATCTTTTGGATTTGACCTTCAAGGGGCAGTAATGGCCTCTGATGCATTCTTCCCTTTTCCGGATTGTGTGGAAATAGCCGCTGAAGTTGGTATCACGGCTGTAATACAACCGGGAGGTTCGGTCAATGATGCCTTGTCTGTGGGCAGTTGTGACAAACATGGATTAGCGATGGTCAAAACGGGAGTGCGCCACTTCAAACATTAGCATAATTTATAGACACTCATTATGGGACTATTTTCATTTACTCAAGAGTTGGCCATTGACTTAGGGACAGCGAATACGATTATTATCCGTAATGGGAAAATTGTGGTGGACGAGCCTTCGGTGGTAGCGCTTGACCAACGTACGGATAAGGTATTGGCAGTAGGGGAGCGAGCACGGCAAATGCACGGGAAAACGCACGAAAATATCCGAACGATACGGCCTTTGCGTGATGGGGTAATCGCGGATTTTTTCGCTGCCGAACAGATGATACGGGGGTTGGTCAAAATGATTAGTGATAAAAACCGTTGGTATACGCCGTCTTTACGGATCGTAATTTGTATACCGTCAGGGAGTACGGAGGTAGAACTACGGGCTGTACGGGACTCTGCCGAACATGCGGGAGGAAGGGATGTGTACATGATCTATGAACCCATGGCTGCGGCTATTGGCATCGGTATTGACGTGGAAGCTCCCGAAGGGAATATGATTGTAGATATCGGGGGTGGAACGACAGAAATTGCTGTCATTTCTCTTGGAGGTATTGTTTCAAACAAGTCTATCCGGGTGGCGGGGGATGATCTGACGGCGGACATCATGGAATACATGCGGCGTCAACATAATGTGAAAGTAGGGGAACGTACGGCGGAAATGGTGAAAATAAATGTCGGATCGGCATTGGCTACGTTAGATAGTCCTCCTGAAGACTATCTTGTCCATGGTCCGAATCAGATGACAGCTCTCCCGATGGAAGTACCGGTTTCTTATCAAGAGATAGCTCATTGCATGGAAAAATCCATCTCGAAGATGGAAACGGCCATACTCGGCGCCTTGGAACAAACTCCGCCGGAGTTATATGCCGACATCGTACGCAACGGGATCTATCTTGCAGGAGGAGGGGCTTTAATGCGAGGACTTGATAAACGGCTGACAGATAAGATAGGAATACAATTTCATGTAGCGGATGATCCTTTGCATGCGGTAGCTCGCGGAACAGGGATTGCACTTAAAAATATCGAAAAGTTCAATTTCCTCATCCGTTAAAGTGTAGCGTGGAACAGGGTTATCCTCATCGGTATCTGTGGCGGTAGGAAGATAGACGAGGATGCGCAAGTTTTTGGATTTCCTCATAGAACGACGGCATTGGACGTTATTGCTGTTGTTGCTTTCGTTTTCGGGTGTGTTGATGTTCTACAATACACCTTATCGGCGTGCGGTCTTTGTCGGCTCCGCTAATACGGTTGTGGGGAGGATTTCATCGGCGGTAGGAAGTATATCTTCCCACATGAACCTCAAAGAGACCAATCAAGTGTTGGCAGTGCGTAACGGAATACTGGAAAAGCAGGTTATTGACCTGCAATCGCAATTAAATCGCCAACAAGTACCTCACCATGTGGATAGTATGGAAATCTCGCCTTACCGTTTCGTGATGGCGAAGGTGGTGCGTAACAGTGTCTCGCAAGCCAATAACTACATCACTATAGATAAAGGAACAAGAGACGGTATTACTGCCGGTATGGGGGTTATTTCTCCTGAAGGTGTGGTGGGCATTGTTTCTAACGTGTCTGCCCGTTTTGCAGTTGTCCTTCCGATCCTTAATCCTCGTCACCGCCTCAGTTGTCGTCTTGCAGGGACAAGTTTTTTTGGTTCGCTGGTATGGGATGGACGAAGTATCCGCCATGCACGTTTGGAAGAATTACCTCGTCACATGCAAGTGCGAAAAGGAGACACGGTAATAACAAGCGGTTTCTCGGCTATTTTTCCTTCCGGTATTATTGTGGGTACGATAAATGACCACCATCCGCACTATGATAACAACTTTTATGCTGCCGAAGTAGCACTTTCGGTCAATTTCAGTGGGCTTAGCGACGTACATGTGATCATCAACAGCCTGAACATAGAACAGTCCGATATTGAGCAGGAGGCGCAATTATGGTAAACCGTTTACTTCTTCCGATTTTCATTTTTGTCTTTTGCGTAGTTGTCCAGGTATTTGTTTTTAACCAACTTTACGTATTGCGCATTGTTACGCCCTTTTTCTATCTTTACTTCTTGCTCAAACTGCCTTTTGGATTAGCTCACAACTATATGCTCTTCTTTGCTTTCTTTCTGGGCTTGGTAATTGATGCATTCGGTAATACCCAAGGTATGCACGCTGCGGCTTGTACGGTTGCAGGATTCGTCCGCCCATACATCATTTCCGGACTTCACGAGAGAAGTCTGCCTGACGAATCAATACCTTCGTACCGAAACTTGGGACACGCGGGTTTTATCAAATACGTACTCATTTTTGTTAGTGTACACCATGTTACTCTTGCGATTGTTGAGTCTTTTACTTTCCCCGACCTTGTATTCTTCTGTCTGCGTATTTTCATCAATACGGTCGTAACAGTTTTCTTACTTTGTATCGTTGAGTTGTTTGGTTTTGGAAAAGATACTGATTTATCTTAATCTGATTTTCAATGAAAAAAGCTTATGTATTCTTGGCCGAAGGATTTGAAGAGATAGAAGCCGTTGGCACTATTGACATTCTCCGACGGAGTGGAATTGAAACGATTATTGTGTCCACGTGTAAAGATCTCCAAGTCACCGGTAATCATTCTCTGACGATTTCGGCAGATATCTTTCTTAACAAGATTACCGATGCTGATGCCTTTATTTTACCCGGCGGTCTACCGGGTGCAGACAACCTCTTCAATAACGTTGACTTATGTCAACGACTTCTTACTCATCATGCACAAAATAAACTTATCGCTGCTATCTGTGCTGCCCCGTTTATACTCGGTAAACTCAAACTTCTCAAAGGTCGGCGCGCTACTTGTTACCCTGGTTTTGAGATGCAGCTCGAAGGCGCTACCGTTACACACGTTCCTGTCGAGGTGGATATCCCTTTCATCACGGCACGTGGGCCAGCCTATGTTTTTCCCTTTGCACTGGCTATTGTAGAGGTTCTCCTCGGCCGATCTGTGGCCGACAAGACCGCGCAAGCAGCTCTCCTTAAAGCGACGAATGGAAACGAATAAGTCCTTCCATAGGAGAAGGGCAAATAGAGGCAATGGGAATATACAAGCTGGAGGCGACCTCTTGCAGAACTGTACTGTAATGGAAAGCGATGGATCCGGTAAAATGTACAGACAGGTGAGAATAATCGTAGTGATGGACAGTTTTCAGAAAAAAGTCACGAAAGGCATCACGTACCAGTGTGTAGACGGTTACATCCGATAAATGGTAAAGGAGAAAAGGAGAAAGCGAGGCCAGAAATTGATTGGGCATGGAATCACGGTATACCTTGTGGAGAATTGTTTCTGTGGTCAACCCAAAGTGGTCGAAAAATTTTTCTTTTAGTTCCGGTGTTAATTGATCTCTTAAACAAGCTCCTATCAGAAGTTTTCCCAAGGCGGATCCGCTTCCTTCATCTCCGAGTATATAACCTAAGGGAAGTATGCGTTTACAGATCTTCTGCCCGTCATAGGCACAGGTATTAGATCCTGTGCCGAGTATACAGGCAATGCCCGCTTCGTGTCCACAGAGACCTCTTGCCGCTCCGAGTAAATCACTTTCGATTTTGATTATAGTGTCAGGCCAACATTCCTTTAAAGCCGCCTGCACGACATTTTTCGTTTTCTCAGAGAAACAACCGGCTCCGTAGAAGTATATTGTTTCTATAGAATAACCTTCTGAAAGGGGCACTACCGTTGCTTTCCATTCGGCTTGTAAATCCATCACCGTATGAAACAAGGGATTGGCTCCTTGTGTCAACGTGCGTGCTATCTGCCTTCCAGCTTCCGTAAGACACCAATCCGTTTTTGTGGAACCCCCGTCTACTAAAAGTATCATGCTACAAATGTAACCAAACAGACCTGTCTCACATCTGTGAACCGGTAGGGTGAAACTATGAAGAATCCGAGTTTATTTGCTTTTCCAAATTTGTCAAGACTTGTTCGCAGACCTGCAAATAGACGTCTATGTTACGCCCATACCAAACTAACGAAGTATCGTAGATTTCCCGACTGATATTGTATTTGTGAAAGACAGATTCATATACCATTGCCTTTACAGTATCATTTCGATAAACCGTCGGCTCTAAACCTATCCAAGCCTCCGCCTTTAACATGTCCGTAAGCACTGCTTCCATCTCTTTTTCCGACAATATTCCCTTCGGTACTCGTCCGCAACCAAAAAAGACAACAAAAAAGAGGAGAACGGAAAGTCGGGCGCTTTTACCGTTTACCATTGGCTTTCTTTTTATCGAATACCGTCAACGTGGAAAGCGACTTGCGATAGAAGATAAGGAGCAGAAAGACGCTGACGCATATTGAGGAATCTGCCAGGTTGAAAACGGGACGGAAAAATATGAATTCCGCCCCGCCCCATAGTGGAAACCAGTCGGGGAAACGGGTTTGTATCAAAGGAAAATAAAGCATGTCCACCACTTTGCCATGTAACCACTCCCCATAACCTCCATTGAGTGGAAGAAAGGCGGCTACCTGCCCTACGCTGCTATTGAAAATTACTCCATAGCAAATAGAGTCAACGATATTACCTATTGCCCCCGCCAAGATCATTGCAAAACAGGCTACTAAGCCAAAAGAAACATTTCTCTTGACCAATTTATATAAGAACCATCCGATGGCAACCATCGCTACGATCCGGAAGAGGGTTAAAAACAACTTATCTACCACTTCCATCCCGAATGCCATTCCAGGGTTTTCTGTAAAATAGATCTGAAACCAAGGGGTCACAACGATGCTTTCATGCAACTCCATGTGTGTCTTTACCCAGAACTTCGATAACTGGTCAAAAAAGAGTATCAGCGTAATTACGCCTAACGCTCCTCTCCCTTTCGAACATTTCGCCATACGTTAGCGGATACCGCCCTCTTTAGCTTCAATACTTAGCGTAGCATGAGGTACAGCACGTAAACGTTCCTTAGGAATCAACTTTCCCGTCTCACGGCAAATTCCGTAAGTCTTATTTTCGATACGTACCAAAGCGGCCTGCAGGGACTGTATGAATTTCATCTGTCGCTGCGCCAATCGCCCTGATTCTTCTTTTGATAAGGTAGAAGCTCCTTCTTCCAACACTTTGAAGGTGGGAGAAGTATCTTCTACGTCATTTCCCTCATTGCTCACTCCGGATTTTAACTCGTCGTAATCTTTCTTTGCCTTATCAAGTTTCGCTTGTATGATAGCACGGAACTCCTCTAATTCGGCATCTGAGTATCTAGTCTTTTCTGCCATAGCTGTTTAGATTAACGTAAAACATTACAGCCCATTTCTCTATGAGAATGCAAACGTACATAATTTAGCGGTTTCAAAACACTTCCTTCGCTACTTTGTAGACACTCTCGGCAGCTAGTAAAGTATAAAAATGAAGACTCGGCACGCCATGGGCTATCAGATCTTGACATTGCTGAATGCACCATTCTATGCCTACCGCCTTAGCTTCACTGTCGTCCTTGCACTTGCGTAACTCGGCAGCAAAGATTTCCGGTATATCGGAACGGAATACTCGCGGCAACACGGTCAATTGGTTTTTAAATACTACAGGCTTGATACCCGGAACAATAGGTACGGTAATACCGGCCGCCCGGCAATCTTCTACAAAAGTGTAGTATTTGGTATTGTCAAAGAACATCTGTGTGACCAGATACTCTGCCCCTTGCCTCACTTTTTCTTTCGCATAAAACAGATCCGACGCTCTGTTTGGGGCTTCTTCGTGCTTTTCCGGATAACAAGCCATGCCGTAGGAGAAAGAACTCTCGCTGACTTTGAAAGTCGAACCATCAAGGGCTATTCCCCGGTTAAAATCATTTACCTGCTTCTGTAAATCCGTGGCATGGCTATGGTATTGCTCAGGATGTGACATTCTTTCTGTTGATTTGTCATCTCCTCGTAACAATAAAAGGTTAAATACACCTAAAAAACTCAGATCTATCAGTGCATACTCTGTCTCCTCTTTAGTGAATCCCTTGCAGAGGATATGCGGGACTGCCGGAATGTGGTACTTATTCTGAATAGCCGATGCGATGGCTACCGAACCCGGACGTTTCCGGACGTTTACTTTCTGTACGGAACCGTTTGCTAATTCTTTATAGATCGCCTCACTGTGATGCGATGTGATGTTGACGTATTGAGGGTCAAAGTCCAACAGTTGATCTATGATCCCGTAGACGTTGTCAATACTGTTTCCTTTCAAAGGAGGCAACACTTCAAAGGAGAAGGCTGTCTTGCCTCCACAGGTAATCAAATCTGTTACTCTCATGTGACACACTTACAATGATATACTACCTCCTTTCCGCAGAGGCGGATGCAAAGATAAAAGTTCCTTTTTTTGCGAGTTCAAGAAAAGTAGTATCTTTGCGGTGTATTTGGAGGGAGAAGTATTAGAGTTGGTGTGGTAGTTCAGCTGGTTAGAATACCTGCCTGTCACGCAGGGGGTCGCGGGTTCGAGTCCCGTCCATACCGCTCGGAGGCCTGTTAATAAATTGATTAACAGGCTTTTATTTTGAATCCGAAATGCCATGAGTAAACTAAACAATAAAGTAGAAGCACACCATCGTTCCATCACAGAAGTATTGGACGATAAGAAATACACAGTGGATTACTTTCAACGTGAATACCAATGGGAAGAACGCCATATTGAACAGTTAGTATCGGACTTGACAGCCTCCTTCTTGAATGAATATAAGCCCGAACACAAACGTAAGGATATTGAAAATTACAACTCTTACTATTTGGGGTCATTTGTAGTGAGCGAGAAAGACGGACAGCGAAGCATTATAGATGGTCAGCAACGCCTTACTTCTTTGACGCTACTTCTTATCTATTTGAATAATTTACAGAAGGAACTTGGTTTGAAGGAAAAGTTGGAACCTTTAGTTTTCTCTGAAAAATACGGAGAGATGTCCTTCAACATTCAAGTAGATGAACGCATCTCTTGTATGGAATCGCTGTTTAAATCAGGAGTATATGAAGCGAAAGAAACTGATGATGAATCTACTCTAAATATGATATCTCGTTATGGTGATATTGAAAAAGCATTTCCGGAGGAAATAAAAAAACATATAATACTTCCCTTTTTTATAGACTGGTTGAGATATAATGTAATTTTAGTGGAAATTATCGCCTATTCGGATGAAAATGCCTACACCATTTTTGAAACCATGAACGACAGGGGGTTGAATCTTACTCCCACAGAAATGTTCAAAGGGTTCATCTTATCCAAATTTGAAGACAGCAAGAAACGTCAAAAAGCAAATGAGCTTTGGAAAATAGCTATACAAGAACTTCATACTTACGATAAAGATGAAGACCAACGCTTTATTCAGGCATGGTTCAGGGCACAGTATGCAGAAAGCATCAGACAGGCGAAGGCAGGTTCAAAAAATGAAGATTTCGAGAAAATAGGAACTCATTTTCATAGTTGGTTTAGAGATAATTTAAATAAAGTTGGAATCAAACAGGAAGATTCGGAAGGTTTTCAGTCGTTTATTGATAAAGACTTCAAATTCTTTTTGAATGCCTACAAACATATATTGACTGCTGAACGAAAATTAACGGATACACTTTCACATGTATTTTATATCAAGAGATGGGGTATTGCAAACTCACTCAGCTACCCTTTACTACTTGCTTCACTGCAAACAACTGATAATTCAGATACCGTACTTGAAAAAATTGATTTAGTGGCACGGTATATTGAAATATTCGTAGTTCGCAGGTCTGTTAACTTTAGAAAGTTTGCTTCGAGTTCCATCCGTTATACTATGTATACGCTGGTTAAAGAAATCAGAAGAACCGAAGTGCATAAACTCAAGGACATTTTAAAACGGAAATTAGATGAAATGGAAGAACCTTGGGTGGGAGTACAAAATTTTCGTCTACATAGTCAAAACGGGGTGTTTGTAAAGTTTTTACTTTCAAGAATTACATCTTACGTAGAGCAACAATCCGGTTTGAATTCTTCATTCGAGAAATATTATCACAATCCTGGTGGTAAATCTTTTGAAGTGGAACACATATGGGCTGATAAATATGCTGATCACAAAGAAGAATTTGAACAGGAATCAGATTTCCAGAAATACCGTAATAGGATTGGTGCATTGGTTCTTTTACCAAGAGGAACGAATCAATCTTATGGTGCTAAACCATACAATGATAAGCTAAACCATTACATAAAAGAAAATTTGTTGGTTCAAAGTCTTTGTCCACTAACCTACCAAAACAATCCAAATTTTCTTTCCATGAACAACAAATTGACCTTCCCCTTCAAGGCTCACAAAGAATTTAGGAAGGCAGACATTTCAGATAGACAAAAGCTATATCAGGCCATTTGTGAATCCATTTGGAGCACTAAATCTTATACAAATTTAAAATAAATCGGATCATTGTTCTTTATTTTATATCCGTTCTCTGGAAAACGTAAAGTCCGATAATACACGGAACAATGATATAAAACAGGCTAACTACCGTTGCAGTCACATAAAATGATAAGTCATTGGATTGATTAAGCACCATAATGTAATATTGCGGAAAGCCTTTCACGATAAAAGCCAGCGCATCGAAAGACGCTAAAAACGACATCAAAATTGATGTGAGCAAAGCGTAAGCCACATTTAATACAACCGTTACGCCTACATTCCGGCAAAGGAAGGCAATCATGCAGAACACCGACGCAAAGGTACAGTACAATTTCATCTGTGTCGAAAACACGCTCAAGACCTGCCGGACGTATTCCAAAATCGGAACTTCGCCGAACCCGTACAACAATGTTAAACCCGCCGTACTGACAGCGGCTGATGCTATAACGAACAAAACAACCGCAATACAAAGCACAATCAGTTTGGACAGATACACATAAATCCGCTTCTTGCCAAGCGCAAGCGCAGCCCTGATGGTATTTTGCTGAAATTCGGACGCTACAAACAAACTCGAGAAAGCGGCAATACAGATGGACAGTATCAGGGAAGCATTTCCAATCATCAGTATGCCGTTTTGTCCCAGCGGCTCAAAATTAAACATGTCCGACAGATGAGCATCCTGTTGGGCAGTCATATCGCTCGAATGGACAAAATAAACTAATCCAACCTGAATCGCCGAATATATAGCTACGCTAGTAAGTATTATCAAAAACAACTTACTACAGTAAAGTTTATACCATTCAGCTTTTATAAGTTCTTTTATACCGGCAATCCAGTTCGATTTCACTGCTCTGGACGCCCGGAATTTGTTTATCAAATCTTTCATGCTTTTATTCCTCCTGTTAAATTTACAAAGTATTCTTCCAGTCGCTGTTCGTTTATGGAAATGGTTTCTACGCCGATGCCATGTTGAACCAAAAACCGATTAATATCACGTATTTGATTGATTTTGTCATATATCCGAAGTTCGTTTGCCGACACTGTTTCCAAATCAACAATATCAAATCCTTCTTTTAAGAATCGGACTGTTTTTTCAATCTCACCATCAATAACGAGGCGAATGCTACGGCGCGATTCCCACGAGAGTTCTACAGCCGAAAGTTGCCTGACAAGTCTGCCGTTGTCAATGATGCCGTAGTGTGTGGCAGTTTGCGAGAGTTCGTCCAGCAAATGGCTCGACAACATAATGGTGAGACCTTTGTCTTGCGCCAGATGACGCAGGAACTCGCGTGTCTCGACTATCCCTTTCGGGTCGAGACCGTTGACGAGTTCATCCAGAATTAAAAGTTCCGGTTTGGAAATCAAGGCCATTGCTAAAGCCAGCCGTTGTTTCATTCCCATCGAAAAATCCCTTACCTTTTTCTGCCTCGTATCCGTAAGGTTGACTTTTTCCAGACAGCACTTAACCGCTCCCCTATATGGATTGCCGCTGATGATACGCTGAATCTCTAAATTTTGCGACGGTGTTTCAATGATTTACCCAACCTTGCGCCGTTCCGCTTGCAAGTTGAATTTGCTTTTTTTACCGAACAATTTAATTTCGCCGTCCGACACGGATATTAATCCGGTTACAGCACGCATCAAAGTTGTCTTCCCCGCACCGTTTTGACCAATCAAGCCGTATATCTGTCCGCGCCTAATTTCAACGTTCACATCCCGTAATGCACAGGTATCTCCATATTTTTTAGTAAGACCTGCTGTTCGTAATACATAATCATTCATTGCCATATTCATTTAATTATCAATCGATTCATATTATTTAAAAAACCCCGACCGTTCGGTTTATTTGTTTTCAAAAAAAATAGAAAACAAGTTTTTACGATAGGTTGTTATTTTTAATCATTGCATAAAACGCATCCCACGCTGTTTGTAATTCTTTGCGCACCTTTTGTGCTTGTCCGTCCATAGTCAGATTAAGCTCAATGCCATCGTTCAAATAGATGAAATGCTTGGCGATTTGCTCATCGCTCATTTTTGTTTTAATCTCTCTATTGACACGTGCTGCACTGACGACATTCATCCATGCTTTCAGCTCTTTTTTATATTGATTTTCAATGTTCTTTGAAAAAGATGGCAGGATACGGATTGCTTCAAAAATCAGCAAGAAATGATTAACGTTAAATTCTCCTTTTCTCTCTCTGTTGATAGCCTTTAGCATCTTTCCATGTCCTTCGAGTTCATTCAGGTATCCTTCATAAAAATCTTTAAGCGACGTCTCGGAAAATGCATCATAATTACTTATCATAATTACTTATCATAATTCCAGAAAAGAAGTTATTTACTACCTATTCAAATACTTTTTCTTTACTACTATAATAGTGATAAAAAGCACCTTTGGACATTCCCGTTTTTTCGACAATATCATTCATTATTACCTCCTTGAAGCTCTTTTGAAGAAAAAGCGTCAAAGCCGTTTTGAGTATATGTTCTTTAACTTCTTTCATGAAACCACGAATTAAAAACCGACCGTTCGGACTACAAAGATAAAGAATTTATTTTCTCCGTAGTAGAATTGAAATTAGCAGACGCCGTCACGGAGGAGACCACGTCCTCGTGTTATAATTGTACTTAGTGGAATTGTAATCATCCCTTATGGAATAAGACTAAGCCCCTCTTCAGCTCATCATTGGCTACATTGTTTGAATCACTCTTTATGAAATTAAGGCCACTGACAATCAACGTATTATGTAACGATCAACAAGGGTATCACCTTTACCGTTTCGGACGCACAGTCCGAACAAGGTATCAAACAGATACAATACACCTGAAACGTTTAACGGCATTATTTACCTGGACTGTAAAACTCTCAGTCCCTGTTATCAACTGTGTACGGCAACAACGGTTATATGAAAAGCAACCGTTAGTCGCCGTACACCTCATACCGTCTCTACAAACGTATATTTTTGACAGGTACAGTAAGTACACTGCCTGTCTCAGGCTGTCAAATGAACATAGTCCAACTCTCTGTCACGAAAGGTTTCGTACCGGGTACGGTTTGAAAGTCCAACCGGAAGTTGTCGGTAGACGTAGGACCCGGATTAAAGCACCAAGCCCCCCCCCAATGTGCAAGTGGAGTGCCGGAATCGAACCAAACGAAAGGCGTCTCACCCCGTACTCCATCAAAGGTAGAGATTAACTTCCTATGCAGATGATAGGCATTGTCTGGCGGATAAAAGAAAAAATCATTCGGGAACACCAATTTGTTCAAGGTATACGCGTCCACTAACTCAAACCGTACCACCTGCGTAGGAGAAGAGGTATTAGCAATATCTGATCCCTTTACTTCATTTGTCGAAGAAATTTGTTTTCTACTTCCTCTGTCTTCAGCTTCACTGTGCATAATTCGATCTTTTTTACAACTATTATTTAGCGTCCAGATTATCACGATATCTCCGCAAAAGTGGCATATCCTGAAATCACCACAAATGTAAAATACTTTATCAAAAACTCTATGATATACAGATATTTATTAGTATATTTACTAATTTATAGTATTTATTGTAGTCTCGTCGGGAATCGAACCCGAATCAAAAGTTTAGGAAACTTCTATTCTATCCGTTGAACTACGAGACCCTTCTTACCTGATCTTGCACCCCTGAAGCATCTTTCTATGTCTCTCCCAAGGGAAAGACAAAAGTAAGATTTTTGCTTAATAAACAAGGGATTTTGCCTATCTTTGCTCTGAAATCATCGGGGATATGTATGTGGCAAACTAAAGACCACGAGACCTTGGCGAAACGGGGAATAACACCCGAACAAGCGGAGGAACAATTGGCAAGATTTGAAAAAGGATTCCCTTTTTTAAATATCGTAGATACGGCAACGATAGGACGAGGAGTCCGGTTGGTACCCCAAGACAGGGTGGAAACATATACGCAGGTTTGGGACAATTATTTAGCCTCAGGGAAAAAGATAGTGAAGTTCGTTCCAGCTTCCGGGGCTGCAAGCAGAATGTTCAAAGACTTATTCGCTTTTTTGAACGAAGGGATTTTTACTTCTGCGATACAGTCGTTCTTTGCCGGTATCCGGAATTTTGCTTTTTATGAGGCATTGGATGCGAAATGCCGCGAACACGAAGGAATGGGAACCGAAAACTTGATGGGTTCAGGGCGACACAAGACAGTACTATCTGTTTTGTTGGGGGCGAAAGGATTGAACTACGGGCAGGTACCGAAAGGGTTGTTGCCCTTTCATTGTTATGCGGACGGGCAAGTACGGACAGCTTTGGAAGAGCATTTGGCAGAAGGAATTGAATATGCGCAGAGCGGTCAAGGAGAGATAAACATCCATTTTACAATTTCAGCTGAACACAGGACTCCATTCGAGCAATTTGTAACCAAGGTGTTGCCAATCTATGAGAAGCGTTTTTCCGTTCGTTATCGTATCATTTTCAGTGAACAAAAACTTTCGACGGACACACTTGCGGTGGATGAGACGAATCAGCCTGTCCGCAACGCCGACGGAAGTCTGTTATTTCGACCCGGAGGACATGGTGCACTCATTGAGAACTTGAATGCTTTAGATGCAGATATCGTTTTTATCAAAAATATTGACAATGTAGTGCCGGACAATAACCGCCATTCTACTGTCATTTATAAAAAAACGTTGGCCGGAGTTCTAATCAGTTTGCAGAGACGTATCTTCGATTATCTCCGCCTCATTGAGAGAGGACAATACACTCGCGAGCAAATACAGGAGATGATTCACTTCCTGCATAACGAATTGTGTACCCGCAATCCAAATATCAAACATCTCGAAGATGCAGAACTTATCCTCTATATTCGTGATAAACTGAATCGTCCCTTGCGTGTATGTGGTATGGTGCGTAATACCGGTGAGCCGGGGGGAGGGCCGTTTATCGCTATCAATCCCGATGGTACATGGTCACCGCAGATATTGGAAAGTTCACAGATAGACACTTCCAACGAAGTAAAACGCAGTCTGTTTGAATTAGGGACACATTTTAATCCCGTGGACTTAGTATGCGCTTTGAAAAACTTTGAAGGAAAGAAATTCCATTTGCTTGATTACATAGATCCCGATACAGGGTTTATTTCCATAAAGAGCAAAGATGGTCACACACTGAAAGCCCTAGAATTACCGGGACTATGGAACGGAGCGATGAGTGATTGGAACACGGCTTTTGTAGAAGTCCCTATAGACACATTCAATCCTGTAAAAACGGTGAATGACTTGCTACGACCAGAACACCAATCGGCAGTATGAAACAGCATTTGGTAGCCCCTTCGTTGTTGTCCGCTGACTTTTTGCACTTACAAGAGGCGGTAGAGATGGTGAACAGGAGTGATGCCGACTGGTTGCATCTGGATGTGATGGATGGAGTATTTGTCCCGAACATCTCTTTCGGTTTCCCTGTCATAGAGGCCATTTCAGGTATTTGCCATAAACCGTTGGACATCCATTTGATGATCGTGGAACCGCACAAGTTTATCAAAGAGGTAGCGGAAATAGGGGCATACATGATGAATGTACACTGCGAAACTTGTACGCATTTGCACAGAACCGTAACAGCCATTCATGAAGCGGGAATGAAAGCCGGTGTTACTTTGAATCCGCACACACCTGTCAGTATGTTGGAAAATATCATTGCCGATGTGGATATGGTATTATTGATGACGGTTAATCCCGGTTTTGGAGGACAATCCTTCATCGAAGGATCGTTGAAAAAAGTAGAGCAATTGAAAGAGTTGATTCTGTCGCAGGGAGGAGGAAGGGTTTTGATCGAAGTAGATGGTGGAGTGACGATGGAAACGGGGAAACAGCTGGTACAGGCGGGCGCCAATGTAATAGTGGCAGGTAGTTGTATTTTTCATTCACCGGACCCTTTACGGACAATCAGGGATTTAAAGACATTGTAGCCGACAGCCAATGAATGAAGGGTGGCATTGGCAGAGAAAATTACTACCTATTGACGAGGAGATACGAGCGAGACCCTTCGTACGGTTGTTAGTGTGGTGGATCGGCGGGCTGGTGTGTCAGCATTGTTTTTCGTTAGGATGGGGTGGATTTGCAATATTGGTAATCCTCTTAGGGGGGCTGTTAGTCGGTAATTCTACTGCCGGAGAAAGCAAAATATATGAACACCGGTGGCAATGGGGTGCAGTATGTGCCGTGTTAACGGTATTGCTGGCAATGGCAGTAGCAGAGATGGCTGAATGGCGAAGTCTGCACCATTCTAAAAGAGAGCCGAGTATCATCATGACCATAGCGGAACAGTCGCAACAACGCCTGGTAGAAAAAATTGATCGCTTGTCGCTGACAAATGGAGAAAAGTCCGTACTGGCAGCTTTGACGATAGGGTATAAAAAAGCTTTGCCAAGAGAAGTCCGCAAACGTTTTGCCGTATCGGGTGTCGCCCACATTTTGTCGGTAAGCGGTTTTCATGTAGCGGTAGTCTGTAGTTTCGTGTCATTATTACTGAGTGTATTAATACCCAGCCATTTCTCGCTACGACCAGTGCGGTGGATGTTCACAGTAGGTGCAATATGGATTTTCGTAGCGGTCAGTGGTATGGCTGCTGCTTCTATTCGGGCAGGTTGTATGTTGACGGTCTACCTGACGGGCAAATATCTGGTGAGACGACGGACAGACAGTTACAATACCCTGGCGGCAACGGCTTTCTGTATGCTGGCCTGTCATCCCGCTTACCTTTTTGATATCGGTTTTCAGTTAAGTTTTATAGCTGTTTTTTTTATCCTCTATTTACAACCGCCATTAAGGGACATTATCCACGTACAGAATCCCCTTCTGGCAAAGCCTTGGGGATGGGTGACCGTTTCAATAGCTGCACAGGCAGGGACAGCCTTTCTCTGTGTATATTACTTTGGGGTTTTTCCATTAACTTTCCTTTTTACCAACGTGCCTGTGATCTTTTTTGCCTCCCTCCTAATACCGGTAGCGCTGGTTTGGTTGTTGTTGCCTATTGGCGATGGGTTTTTACAGCGTGTAGTAGAAGTATTGTCTCATTATCTTGTTTCCACAACAGATCTTTTTGGAACGTTACCCTGGGCAGCATATCCCTGCCGATTCAGCCTTATGGAAGTTATCCTTGCTTATGCCGCGATGGGGAGCGCCCTGCTTGCCATAGCTATTCGGAAGCGGAAGTCACAGCTATAGTTGATTGGGGGTGGACAAAATCCACAAAACAGAGGGCGGCGAGGGCTGTACCGTACCGCTTGGTAATAGTGATACCTTCTGTAATAAAATTCAACTCGCCGAGGAAATATTTCCCATAAGTGCGCTGGTGCAGATCGTTGATCACCCGTATAAGGCGTCCTTCCAACTCCTCAATACGGTAACGGCCGCTAACTTCACAGACCAACCCTCCGACCTTTTTATTGAAATCTTCATCCTCATACATCCATGCGTAGACCACACCGGCCGAGACGAACTCATCTTGTTGTCCGTGAGCCACAGCCATAATAGTTTTCAACTCGGAACCGAAAGGAGGGAGGTCAATTTCGTCAATTGATGTTAGGTGAGCTGTGGCTGGGATCACAGAGGAGTAAGACATGATGTTGTAGTCGGAGATACCTGCATCAAAGAGTGCCATGTGATAGGACCCGGCATGCATCTCAAGGTCTGAATCCCCACTTCCCTTGGTCACAAAGAAAGTATGAGGGATAAGGTTACCGAAAAAGTTACTCATTAGTGTACGCGTGCGTTGAAATTGAATGTGCACATATTCTCGGGGCAAAAGTAAAAAGTTATTTATAACAATACGTCGACTATGGTAAAAGCATCCCACAAATAGGCTATTTTCCTTATGGGGAAAACTCTTTACCTTTGGGACGCATTTAAATAACCGATTGTTCAGGTTGAGGACTATAACAATTGAAATGACGGGACGCATTAGCCGGAAACAGATTGTATGGATATTGGTGGCGGTTTGCAGTGTCACCAGGGCAGCCGTACCCGATACGACGGATGTAGAAGTGAGGTTGGACGAAGTCTTGGTTGGCGCACACCAAAGTGGTACTTTATTGTCATCTTCCTCGGTAGGTAAAAGAGAGATCATCACAAGTACAGGGCTGATGAAGATGGCCTGTTGTAACCTCTCCGAAAGTTTCGAGAACAGCGCCTCGGTCACAGTCGGTTTCACTGATGCCGTCTCGGGAGCCAAACAGATACAGCTATTGGGACTATCGGGGGTATACAGCCGGATGCTGGCCGAGAATATCCCCACCTTGCGGGGTTTGGCCGCCTCCTTCGGATGGAGCCACATCCCCTCGCGCTGGCTGGAATCGATACATATCTCCAAGGGAGCCTCCTCGGTAGTCAACGGCTACGAATCGGTGACGGGGCAGATCAACCTTGAATTTGTCAAGCCGGAAGCCACAGAGCCCCTGAATCTGAATCTTTACGTCGATGACGACAAACATCTGGAAGGGAACCTGACCTCCGCCGTACAGCTCAATCCACGTTGGTGGACAGCCCTTTTCCTTAGCGGGGTATATGGACAGGAAGTTCATGACGAGAACAATGACAACTTCCTCGACATGCCAAAAACGGCTTACATCAACCTCTACAACCGTTGGATCTATCTTGATCCCGATGGGAATATACAGTCCCGTACCGGTATCAAGTTCCTTTATGAAGACCGGCGTGCCGGACAGGACTCTCTTTGCCACATTAAACACGGTACCGACCTCTATAAAAACGGCCAGCGCATTGAGCTGTTTGAAACCGCTACCTTGAACCGTAACTTCACGGTGGAAAACAAAACCGGTATTGCCATTGGCAGCGATCAACTACATAGCCTCGCCCTCATCAGTTCCTTCACCCACCATGAACAGGGATTGCGTTTCGGGCGTAAGCATTTCGAAGGGATACAAAATACTTGGTATGCCAACATCCTTTTATCCTCCCCTGCCGAAGCGGTGCATCGTTATACCGCAGGGGCGAGCTTTACGGGAGACATCTATCGTACCGCCTTCGAAGACAACCTCCCTTTCAACCAAGCGCCGCTGACCCGTATAGACCGTACCGAGCTTGTCCCCGGCGTCTTCGGGGAATATACGTGGGAAGACCCTGTCGGCATCACCCTCGTCGCTGGTATTCGTACCGATTACAACAGCCGGTTCGGTTGGCTCTTCACTCCCCGCTTGAACCTCAAATATGCCCCCTTGTCTTACCTCGCACTCCGTGCCTCCGCCGGACGCGGCTACCGCTCCCCCAATGCTATCTCCGAAAACTTCGGCCTCATGGCCTCCTCTCGCCGTTTTGACCTCACCAATATTGACCAGCTTGACATCGAACGCGCATGGAATTTCGGTGCTAACCTCACCCTCACCCTGCCCCTTACCGATGAACGCAATGCCGTCCTTAGTCTGGATTACTTCCGTACCGCTTTTCAGAACCGCTTTGTGGCGGATATAGAGCGAAACCGTTACACCGTTTATTTCTATAACACCGATCATTCTTCCGCCGAAGCCCTCCAGGCCGACCTTACCCTCAGTCCTTTGCGCGGGGTAGAAGTGTTCGCCGCCTTCCGGTACAATACCAACCATATTGATTACATTGATGGGAACAAATCGTATAGCCTCGAACAAGCCCTTATTTCAAGGTACAGGGGGCTGGTCAACGTATCTTATGCCACGCCGTTAAGGAAATGGGTAATCGACCTCACCGCACAGTTGAACGGACCCGTACGTCTCCCATCTCCAAACGGCTATGATTCTCCCGAAACTATACTTACCCCCTCCTACCCTATTTACTTTGCCCAGTTGACTAAGAACGGGAAATACCTTGACATTTACGGCGGCGTCGAAAACATACTCGGTTATACTCAGTCTGACCCTATCTCTTATTTCGAAACACCTTTCGCACAAGACTTCGATGCTTCTCAGGTATGGGCGCCCCTATGGGGACGGCGTATCTACCTCGGCCTCCGCTTTCGCCTCCTATAAAGCCTTTCTGTTACCTTTGCCGCCGCAATGGAAAAAAGGGTGACAGAGCGGAGTATAAATACTCCTGAAGAACTGAAAGAATTGAAAGTGACGGAACTTGAGGAGGTATGTGCAGATCTCCGGCAATATATTATAGATGTACTCTCCGAACGTCCCGGACATCTCGCCGCCAGCCTCGGCACGGTGGAGCTTACCGTTGCGCTTCACTACGTGTTCCATACCCCACATGACCGTATCGTTTGGGATGTAGGACACCAAGCCTATGCTCATAAAATTCTCACCGGCCGCCGGAATGTTTTCCGTTCTCTGCGTTCCTTTGGGGGCATCAGCGGTTTCCCTAATCCTGCTGAGAGCGAATATGACGCTTTTATCGCAGGCCATGCTTCCAATTCTATCTCTGCTGCCCTCGGTCTTGACGTGGCCTCGCAATTATCCGGCGAAGAACGCAAAACGATAGCCGTCATCGGCGATGGCGCCATGACAGGCGGCCTTGCTTACGAAGGACTGAACAATGCCGCTTCGACGCCAAACAATCTCCTCGTTATACTTAACGATAACGATATGAGCATCGAACCTTCTGTCGGAGGGCTTAGCCGCTATCTTACAAACGTCACGATCAGCCGCTTTTACAACAATCTGCGTTACGACATTTTCTGCCTCCTCCGCCGAGTCGGCCTCCTCTCCGAAAACAGTCGGAGAGTTATCCTCCGTTTTAACAATAGTCTTAAAGCACTGTTACTCGGGCGGCGAAATCTTTTCGAGGGTTTTGGTATACGTTATTTCGGCCCTGTCGATGGCCATGACGTACGTCACCTTGTTCGCGTTTTGAACGCTATCAAAGAATTCCGCGGTCCCACGCTTTTGCACGTAAAGACTGTCAAGGGCAAAGGCTTTGCCCCTGCCGAGCACGACGCCGTAGATTGGCATGCACCAGGACGATTCAATAAGCAAGCCGGACAGCGAACCAACACCTCTGCGCCCTCCGACGTGCCGCTCTATCAGGATGTCTTCGGACACACTCTCGTGGAATTGGCAGGAGACAATCCGCGTATTGCCGGTATCACCCCTGCGATGCCCACAGGCAGCTCCCTTTGTTACATGATGCGTGCTTTCCCGGAACGCACCTTCGACGTAGGTATCGCCGAGGGTCATGCGCTGACCTTTGCGGCCGGCCTTGCCCGTGGAGGGATGATACCCGTATGCGTCATTTACTCTTCCTTCGTACAGCGAGCTTTCGATATGCTTATCCACGACGTCGCCTTACAGCGACTGCATGTCGTGCTCTGCCTTGATCGCGCCGGTCTGGTGGGCGAAGACGGCCCTACCCATCACGGTGTGTTCGATCTTGCGGCCTTCCGTCCTATCCCGAACCTGATCATTGCCTCTCCCATGGACGAACATGAGTTGCGTAATCTGATGTACACCGCTTGTGAGGTAGCACAGACACCTTTTATAATACGTTACCCCCGCGGACGGGGTAGCCGTACGGATTGGCAGAACGTCCCTATGCCTGTTCCTATCGGCAAAGGGAAGATACTCCGTAAAGGCAAAAAACTTGCCGTCCTTTCCATTGGTCCCATAGGTAACACCGTGAGGCAGGCGTTAGACAATTTGTCCCAAGAAAAGATACAACCCGCGCACTATGATATGCGATACCTCAAACCTTTGGATGAATCCATCCTCTGCGAAGTAGCTCAAACCTTCGACGTCATCTTAACGGTAGAAGACGGTGTTATTGATGGAGGTCTCGGAAGTGCTGTGGCAGAGTACTTAACCGCGCATGGATACAAGGGTAGACTATCACGGATCGGCATACCGGATAACTTTATACAGCACGGATCTGTGGAAGAATTATACCGTTTGGTTCACATGAATGTGGAAGGCATCGCAAACAATATCCGTAGTTTTTTTGCGGATATGGATACAGGTATAAAATAAGTGCTACCTTTGGCGGCACGGTTCGGGATGGAGGAAGCACCTTCGTCGGGGTTAGAGTACTAAGGATGAATGACTATTAAAAAGATTGGCAAAATGAGCAAAGTGGATCTAAGTAAGTACGGGATTAACGGTATAAAGGAAGTCGTCTATAATCCCTCGTTTGACGACCTATATAAGGAGGAGACTAAGGCAGGGCTTGAAGGCTTTGAGAAAGGGCAAATCACCGAATTGGGCGCTGTGAACGTGATGACAGGCGTCTACACGGGACGTTCTCCCAAAGACAAGTTCTTTGTAATGGATAAAACGACGAAGGATACCGTTTGGTGGACGTCGGATACCTACAAGAACGACAACAAACCTGTAACCCCCGAAGCATGGAAGACACTAAAGAAACTTGCCGTTGATCAACTTTCCGGTAAACGTCTTTTCGTGGTCGACACTTTTTGTGGGGCAAATGTGAATACCCGCTTGAAAATCCGTTTCATTATGGAGGTGGCGTGGCAGGCACATTTCGTCACTAACATGTTCATCCGTCCAACGGCTGAAGAGTTGTCCACATATGGAGAGCCGGACTTTGTGGTCATGAACGCCTCTAAGGCGAAAGTGGCTAATTTTAAGGAACTTGGGCTTAACTCCGAAACAGCCGTCGTCTTCAACCTGACGGAAAAGATTCAGGTGATTCTGAATACCTGGTATGGTGGGGAGATGAAGAAAGGTATGTTTTCTTACATGAACTACCTGCTCCCCCTGCAAGGCATTGCTTCCATGCATTGCTCCGCCAACACGGCTACTGACGGTTCTAACACGGCTATCTTTTTCGGGCTTTCCGGCACAGGAAAAACCACTCTCTCCACAGATCCCAAACGTCTGCTCATCGGGGACGACGAACACGGATGGGACGATGACGGCGTCTTTAACTTTGAGGGAGGTTGTTATGCCAAGGTCATTAACCTCAGTAAGGAAGCCGAGCCGGATATTTACAATGCCATCAAGAAAGACGCTCTTCTCGAAAACGTCACGATAGAAGCTGGCGGGAAGATTGATTTCAGTGACAAATCCGTTACCGAGAACACACGTGTTTCTTACCCCATTTACCACATCAACAATATCGTAAAGCCTGTATCCAAGGCTGGGCATGCGAAAAAGGTCATCTTCCTTTCAGCGGATGCTTTCGGGGTACTTCCTCCCGTCTCTATCCTGACGCCTGAGCAGACACAATACTACTTCCTGTCGGGTTTCACTGCCAAGCTTGCAGGCACCGAGCGGGGTATCACTGAGCCGACACCTACGTTTTCTGCCTGTTTCGGCGCTGCTTTCCTCTCACTCCATCCCACTAAATACGGCGAAGAATTGGTGAAGAAGATGAAACTTTCCGGGGCGACCGCCTATTTAGTGAATACCGGTTGGAATGGCACGGGCAAACGTATTTCCATCAAAGATACGCGCGGTATTATAGACGCCATCCTCAGTGGCGCTATTGATTCCGCTCCCACGAAAAAGATACCCTTCTTCGACTTCGCCGTCCCCACCGCCTTACCGGGAGTAGATCCTCATATCCTTGACCCACGCGACACCTACGCTAAGGCGGGGCAATGGGAAGAAAAAGCTAAGGATTTGTCTTCGCGCTTCATCAAGAATTTTGACAAGTTCACGGGAAATGCCACGGGAAAGAATCTCGTAGCCGCTGGGCCGAAGCTTTAAAGATATAAAGATTCTGACGGGTAGCGCTGTAGTGTCCAATACGTCATCCCCCCGGCGTGGACATAAAGGCCTACCCGTCTTTTTTGAACTGTTAGCTCAGCTGGTTTAGAGCGCTGCCTTGACAGGGCAGAGGTCGACGGTTCGAATCCGCCACAGTTCACTATGATATACTCTATGACGGGATTCGGCAAAGTAACCGCCGAACTTTCCACCAAAAAGCTGACCATAGAAATAAAGGCACTGAATAGTAAGCAGCTTGACATCTATACCCGACTTCCGCAAATTTATCGCGAAAAAGAGATGGAGTTGCGTGCCCTCCTTTTCCAAGGTTTAGGGAGAGGGAAGGTAGAGTTTAGCATCTCTGTGGAAGATATAGGGCAGGATACTTCGGTAGGAGTGAACCGCGGCGCCATAGAGCAATACTATCAACAATTGCGGGAGATAGCCGACGATTTAGGAATCGTTCCCCCCACAGATTGGTTGCAGGTTCTTTTAAGATTGCCCGACATCGTGAAGACCGATACTGTGGCACCTGATGAAAAGGAATGGCAGGTGATCATAGGCGCCGTAGAGGAGGCCCTCCAATGTCTGCGGGAATTCCGTCGTCAGGAGGGAGAGATGTTAGAAATCTTGCTGAAAACAAAGATTGATAACATCGGCCGCCTGCTAAAAGAAATAGAACACTATGAAGGGGAACGTATAGAGCGCGTCAAGACACGTATCAGTGACAATCTGGAAAAGATCTCTACCACAGTAGGCTACGATAAGAACCGTTTCGAACAGGAGTTCATTTTTTATATTGAGAAACTTGACATCAGCGAAGAGAAAAGTCGCTTGTCCAACCATCTTGCTTACTTTGTGGATACTATTGAGCGGGAACACACACAGGGGCGGAAATTAGGTTTTATCGCCCAAGAGATAGGGCGCGAAATCAATACCCTCGGCTCGAAAAGTAACCACGCTGAGATGCAAAAGCTCGTTGTGCAGATGAAGGATGAGCTTGAGCAAATCAAAGAGCAAATTCTGAATATACTATGAAATCACCTCTGCGTGTAGGGGTGTTTGCCGGTTCCTTCAACCCTATCCATGTCGGCCATTTAGCTTTGGCGAACTGGATGGCGGAGTTCGGAGATATGGATGAGGTGCGTTTCGTAGTTTCTCCCCATAATCCACTCAAAGAGGAGGAGATCCTCGTTGACGGCCAACAACGGTTGGGTTGGGTGCGTAGCGCCACGGCCGATTATCCGAAGATCAGTGTCAGTGACGTAGAATTCCACCTTCCCCGTCCTTCGTACACCCTTCGCACATTCGAGGAGTTGTCCCAGTCAGAGCCCGACAAACAATTTTCTTTACTTATCGGTTCCGACAATTGGGAGGTATTCGACCAATGGAAGGACTACTATGAATTTCTCGTGCGGTACCCAGTCGTCATTTTCCCCCGTCCCGGTTATCCCCTTTCCTCCATTGATGGGCGTTTTCCTCAACCATCGAAGGCAAGGCTTCGAACCGTGAGTGCACCACAGTTCGATATATCCTCTTCGTTCATCAGGGAAAGTATCCGTCAAGGAAAGGACGTACGGTACTTCCTACCGGAAGGGATACGGCACTCTGTGTTCCAAGCGTTCACCGGTCAAAAGTGACTACCTTTGAGGGCTGAAAACTACATGCGGATGTCATCAATCAAGATGGAGGAAGATGTCGCCAAGGCTTGTCAAGTCCTACGTCAGGGCGGTCTAATCTTATACCCCACAGATACGGTATGGGGTATAGGTTGTGATGCTACTCGTGGGGAGGCTGTGCGCCGTCTCTATGCACTTAAACGGCGGGAGTTGGGGAGGCCTATGCTTGTTTTGATGGACTCCCCCGACAGGCTTGGCCTCTATGTAGAACACGTTCCCGACATTGCCTATGACCTGCTCGAAGCCGCCGACAAGCCGTTAACCCTCATCCTCCCGGGTGCGAAAAACCTTACCCCGGAACTTATTCCTGAAAACGGCAGTATCGGTATCCGTATCACTCGGGAACCTTTCTCTCAAGCCCTCTGTCATCGTTTCGGCAAACCCATCGTCTCCACCTCGGCCAACATCAGCGACGAGCCTTCTCCTTCCATCTTTGAACAGATATCCGAAGTGGTCCGGCAAGGGGTGGACTACATCGTCCGGTATCGGCAGGACGACCTGACCCAAGGCCACCCTTCCGCCATCATTGAGCTTGGAGAAGGCGGCCTTTTCCGCATCATCCGTGACCCGCTTCCATGAGTATACGCAGTATCCTTATCCTCAAAGGAACGGACGCCAAGGCGCAAGCCACCTTCGAACGCTTCCTGGCCAACCCCCGACCTTTGGACACGCAATCGGAAACACGGATACATCCCGTGTGTATCAAACCGGCTATTGATAAAGTCGTCGCCTTCCTTGCCCTCCTCTTCCTCTCCCCTCTCCTTTTGTACATAGCCCTCCGTATACGCCTCACCACCTCCGGCAGCATCATTTTCCGGCAAGAACGGCTCGGTTATGGTGAGCAGCCGTTCATGATTTATAAGTTCCGCACCATGTATGCCGAAGCCGAAGCCGAAGGCTTGCCTCTCCTTTCCACCGCTTCCGACCCCCGCATCACGCCCTTCGGCGCTTTTCTGCGTCGGTACCGTTTGGATGAGCTGCCTCAGTTCTGGAACGTATTGAAAGGAGATATGTCCCTCGTCGGCCCCCGTCCGGAGCGACGTTACTTCGCCGCCCTCCTCGCCGAACAGGTGCCTGCCTACCACCTCCTGTATAATCTCCGTCCCGGCATCACCTCCCTCGGCATGGTCAAATACGGCTACGCCTCCACCCTCTCTCAAATGCTCCTCCGACTCAAATACGACCTCCTCTATTACGAGCACCGCAGCCTTTTCCTTGATTTGGGCATTTTGGTCTATACGGTTCGGACCATTATAGGAGGAAAAGGGATATGAGCGGGACAGCTGAGCTACGTACATAAGCAGCTGTTGGGCGGGGCGGGGTAAGCAATCAATAAGTCAAAGAGCGCAGTTAAGGGTGTAGTTCATTAATACAGGATCGTTTAATATTAATGACTACTACTAACAGGGGACAAAGGTGGTGTAATAAATTTATATAGAACAAGTATTTTGGAATTTTTTTTGCTGATCAAGCGAATTTTTTGGTGGAAGAGTGTAGAAAAATGAGTATTGAAGGGTGTTTTGAGAATGGAAAGAATACGTAGAAAAATTTGGGTATTAGAAGGAAATAGGAAAAAAGAGGGGTCTTGAGAGGGAAGAGAGGGGTATCGTGAGCCGATTAAGGGTGTCTAATCGGCTCAAAAAGGCGAGTCACAGTCACCAGGGGGGGGATTAGCGGTTATCCATCTATCGCTGCCCTGAATTCGAAGAGAACCAGAGGCCAAACAAGGAATGTATTGTATAGTGGAGCAACATTTGGTATCTTTGTTTCATGTGCAATATAGGAAGATTGTGGATTGCAATACCGATCTGTTTACCAGTATCTATGTCAATTCCTATTATCAACAAAGGGAGAGGAGATGAAGGAATTTGAGGAATATATAAAGCAAGGGGAGCCTGGGAGGAAAGAAAAGGGGGTTATCTGGCAAACGTCCATTGGGTTGCAGCAGGTGGACGATCTTATTCCTTCTCCGTATCTGATAGAGACAGCCAGGGAGCATATAGAAGGAGGTATCACTATCGAAGAGGTAAAAAAACGCCTTGAGATTTACTATAAAACGCAGTCGTCCAGGCAGGATGTATCGGAGAAGGATCGAACAGAAGAAGCCGATAAAGTTTCTGCAAGAATAGTCGAGATACTCTCGGAGGCGACTTTTTCGTTTTCACCCAGTGAATATATCGGGATACACCGTCGGCTATTTAAGGGGATTTACAAATTTGCGGGAAAAATCCGCGACTACAATATCACCAAGTCCGAGTGGGTGTTGGAAGGGAAGACGGTGTTTTACGGCTCTGCTGCGGTGATAGAAGAGACACTTGCCTACGATTTCAGGGAAGAAAAACGCTTCCGTTATGCGGGATTGTCAAAGGAAGAGCAGATAGCGCATATCGCCCGATTTATTTCCGGACTATGGCAAATCCATGCATTTGGAGAAGGGAATACTCGGACGACTGCCGTTTTTTCCATTAGATACTTGCGAACTTTTGGATTTCAAGTTGAAAATGAGGCGTTTGCTAACCACAGCCGGTATTTCCGCAATGCACTTGTGCGGGCTAACTACAACGATTATACAAAGAATATCTATGCAAGCATGGAGTATCTGAATCGTTTCTTTGAAAATTTACTGTTGGGAAGGCCTCATATACTGAGAAATCGGGAATTGCATATTCGCTTTATGGCTGCGATAAAAGACACCAATAAGTTGGGTGTAAGCAAAGATGCCGCCAATGGGTTAAGTGTAAACGACGTCAAAAGATTGGGTATAAACCTAAATAAGAATCAAGAGAAGATACTTGAGTTGATAGTGTCTAATCCCAAAGTTACAATAGTAGAAATGTCCAAACAGCTATCTGTATCAGAAACCGCAATAGAGAACAATATTAAGAAACTAAAAGAGAAGTGCCTCCTTACCCGTGTCGGTTCTGATAAGACAGGACATTGGATATTGCTTTAAGGAGGGGGAATTACCATAAAAATGGTATTTTGGGGCGGGAGGCGGGGATATACCTTTGCGGGTATGAGAAGAAAGGGTATCCTGGCGGTGATAGGCGGATTGTTCTGTGAGGCGTTCGGTTCGGTCGTGAGCGGGACGGCTATTGTTGATACGACCCTTATTGGTGAGCAAGAGCTTGCGGAGATCGTGGTGGTAGGTTATGGTCGTCAGCGTCGTCGGGAATTGACAGGCTCAATATCAAGCATTTCCAGAGAGAGTTTAGGGCAATATTCTGTTTCTCTTGAGGGTGTACTGTCGGGGACTGTTCCTGGCGTGTCGGTCAGTCAAGAATCGGGTCAACCGGGTAGCGGCGCCTCAATCCGTATACGCGGCGGCAATTCCGTTCATGCCAACAATGATCCGTTGTATGTTGTGGACGGATTTATATTTTACAATGACAAGAGTTCCACCCAGACGGGTCTCGGCGGGTTTGAAAGTAACTTGAATCCCCTTGCCGCCATCAATCCTTCGGATATAGAAAGTATTGATGTGCTCAAAGACGTTTCCGCCACGGCTATCTACGGTTCACGCGGCGCCAACGGGGTCATCCTTATCACCACCAAACGAGGAAGTCACGAGGGTGCGCGTGTTCATTACCGTTACCACGTAGGCGTCCAGCACATCGCGCATCGTCTGTCGCTCCTCAACGCCGCTGAGTGGGGCAGTTTGCAGAACGAGATAGGGATCCACTCTTTTCCGGAGCCGGAACTACTGGGTGTCGGCACAGACTGGCAGAATGCGGTGCTCCGTAGGGGTTTAGTACAAAGCCATGAGTTGAGCTTCTTTGGAGGGCGTGAAAGCCACCAATTTCACGTTTCGGGAGGCCATGTGGGTCAGGAGGGTATCGTTATGGGTTCCTCTTTTCAGAGGTCTCACGGACGTCTCAACCTTGAGGAGAAAATTAAGGACTTAGCTCTGCTGGTCACCCTCACGGGCGTCAAGTCCACTCAGGGAGCACTCACTACGTTTACTCCGGAGGCTTACAACTCGTCACCGTATTCGTACGGCATCAGCAGTCCTCTGGCGTATGCGCTCTATATTCCCCCTGTGATACCTATCTACAATGAAGACGGCAGTTACAATTACCACAACCCATACGAACACGGATACTTGAGTCTCGGCGGCCGTTCCGTCAATCCGTTGTCAGACTTGGAGAGCAGTGTAGCGGAGACGATTCATAGCCAGGTACTCATGGGAGTGCAGGCCAAGTACCCTCTCAGCGACGCTCTTACCGCCAAGGTAAGCCTCGGCACACACATTGCACATACCACGCAGAACTTCTTCGCTCCCTCCAGTTCGGCACTCGGCCTGGAGACCCAAGGAAAGGGCGGTATAGGCAACAAACGACATGAGGACTTGCAAACCGAATATAGTCTCGAATATACTACTGCCTTAGGCCATGCACACCGTCTTAATATCCTTGGCGGCTATACGTTCGAACAGACGTCCACGTCCTATGCTATCAGCTATGCGTCTCACTTCACGAACGAGGAGCTGAAACATCACAACCTTTCCGACGGGGCTACATCGTATCCTCCCCTGTCGGGTCTGACCCGTTCAACGCTCCATTCGGTGTTAGGCCGCGTGAACTATACGTTCCGTAACCGTTATCATCTCACAGCCACGTTTCGTGGGGACAACTCCTCCCGGTTTGCCGTCAACCATCGGTGGGGCTTTTTCCCTTCCGTGGGTCTTTCGTGGAATGTGTATGAGTGTCTCAAACTCCGTGTTACCGGAGGTAGTGTGGGCAATCAGGAGATAGGCGATTACGAGGCTGTTCAAAGCTATAGTGCAGGCCATTACAACGGGCAAACGCTCTATTACCGTAACAATAGGGGCAATGACCGATTGGGGTGGGAAAGCACGGAACAGTATAACGTGGGGGTCGATGCGTTTCTATTTTCCGGGGTATTCATCGTGACGGGGGACGTCTACTACAAACGTACGCGGGATTTACTGCTCGAAATCCCTGTCTCGCCGCTTGAAGGCGGGGGTATACAATTAGAAAATGTCGGCAAGGTTACGAATAAGGGTATTGAAGTCGTCGTTAAGTATAGTCCTACTACAAATGTTATCCTGTCAGCCCATCTCTCCCGAAACGTTAACCGGTTGTGGAATCTGGGAGCCAACAATAACTTGTTACAGGGGCGCAATCAGGAACAGATACTTCGTGAAGGAGAAGCTCTTGGGAGCTTCTATGGGCTTGTTTATCAAGGTACCGTACAGTCTGGAGAAGATGTGTCCACACTTCCCAAAACCGTTTACGGTACACCTCAGGTCGGAGACCTCAAGTTTGCGGATCTGGGCGGTCCGGAGGGGAAACCTGACGGCGTTATAGATGAACACGACCGTACGGTTTTGGGGAACAAACAGGCTGAGTATACAGGAGGCGTCAGCGGTACGTGGCGTCAGGGGCGATTCCGCCTTTATCTTCAAGTTCAAGGTATGGCAGGCGTTTCGGTGTATAACCAGTTGCGTCGTTTTCTTGAATTACCACGGGAGAGTTACAACGGATCATCGGCACTATTGGGGAGCGCAACGCCTGTGGGTCGGTCGCGCCCCTATTCCTTTCTTGACAGCCGTTATGTGGAAGACGCTTCGTTTGTACGTCTCCGTAACCTATCGCTGACATATAGCCAGCCGTTAGGTCGTGGGTATTCCGATGCTGCGGTTGATTTCACCGTTACGGCACAAAACCTTTTCACCTTCACCCGCTATCAGGGATACGACCCCGAACTCTCCTCCGGCACCGATCTGGGCACTTATCCCACGTCACGTGTCCTTTCCTTTACGCTAGCTCTTTCCTTATAAAATGTAAGCTATTAAAACCTAATTAAAAAGTAGTATGAAGACAAAGTTCTGGTTACTTGGGATCGTCACTGCGCTGGTCGCTTGCGATAAAGATGACACCCCTGAGGTGGTGACGGGGGAGATTAAGAACGATGCTGAGGCTCTTGCGGTATCTGCGGGAGTATATCCGTCGTTGCAAGTCCTGTCGTCGTCATTCTCTTTCGTGATAGAATCGGCTACGGAAGGAACTATCTCCTTTGAGGGCGCCGAAGAAGAACCGGGGCCTGTGGTGAGCCGTTTTGAGACGGAACCCACGACATGGTATCCTGTCAAGATTTTCAATAATCTCTACATCAGCATATCAGCTGCTAATGATGCGATTGAGCGCGTGCCGAAAGCCGAGGCAGTAAGTGAGGCTACCAAGAAGCTGGCGGTAGGCAGGGCTAAGTTTGTCCGTGCGCTGGACTACCTCTACCTGGTCCAACTTTTCGGTGAAGTGCCGTTAATCCTGAATCCCGGTGAGGCCTCCACTACCCGCGCTTCCATAGATGACGTCTATACACAGATTGTCAACGACCTTACGGAGGCCAAAGAGTTGCTGCCCGAGTATGACGCCAGCCCTATTACCCCCTCCGCCCTGGCTGCCGATGCGTTGCTGGCTCGCGTTTACCTTGTGTGGTCGTACAAGCCTCTCAGCCAAGGGGAGGTATCGTCTATCGCTTCCGGTAGCGTAGATCCCGCCCCTGTTACTCCAGAAGCCTCACTGCTCCAAAAAGCCGTCGAACATGCCGATAATGTAATCAATAGCGGCAAATACAGTTTGCTGGGAGATTTCACTCAACTGTTCGGACGCGAAAATGAGAGTAAAGCGCCTGAACACATTATTACCATTCATCACGATGGGGATGCGTACGATGCCCAGGGTAACCACCAGACGCATTGCGCGTTCACGTTTGCTTTCGAACTTGAGCAGGATAATCACATAGGTCCTTCGGATGTTAACCTCTATCAGGAGTGGACTACTGCCGATCCTGCCGATGTTGTGCGCCGTGACTGGTCATACACCACCTATGTCGAAAATCCACTTGAAGACAACAAAGGATATCATTATGTACCTCCCGTCACCCTCGCCCGTTTCGGTAAAGGCGTAGACCGTAGCTATGAAAACTCCGTCAATCATGCTATTACCACTAACGAGGTAGACCGTATCGAACTCCGTTACGCCGAAGTACTTCTTATCCGTGCCGAAGCCCTCGCTCAACTGGGACGGAATGCTGAAGCGTTGTCCACAGTGAATCAAATCCGCCAACGTGCCGGAGCGACCCTGCTGACGACGATAACGCCGGAAGATATACAACGTGAATGGGGGTATGAGTTTGTCTACGAACAGAAACATTGGTTGAACCTCGTACGGTGGCGTACACTGATTGCTTCGGTGAAGAAGATTGCGGGTTTTGAACATTTTGACGATTCTTATGCGGTATCCGGAGGAATCGGTCGCGATGGCGAAGTGGTTAGTCCGTTCTTTGCCAAGGTACACAAGCACCTCCATGCGAAGTATGACAATGTAAGGGGTAAGCATTACCGCTTCCCTATCCCCACAGGGTTAAAAGGGGAAGATTTGCATATTACACCCCAGAATCCCGGATATTGATAAATTATGAAACACAAAAATATTTGCTTTGCACTCCTCGTTACTCTGGCCGGTTGCCAGGGTAACGAGGAGGCTCGCAAACCCCTTGGACTCACGCTTGGCGAAGAGGCAGAAGGCGGTATCGTGTTCTATATTTCCCCTAACAAGGATACAGCTCTCGTGGCTGCTAGTGTCGATCTTGGTCCTGTTGCTTGGAGTACGGAGCGTGTGGTAATCCCTACGGGGTTGACTTTCGGCTCCGGCGCCACCAATACGGCCATTATTGTCGAAGCAAAAAAAGAAGATACCAACGACTTCGCCGCCCACCTGGCCGATAACCTTGTCCTTGACGGTTATGACGACTGGTATCTACCCGATATTGAGCAGTTAGAGGTACTCTACGAACGCCGCGAACTTATCGGCAACTTCTCTGAGGCGGTATATTGGAGCTCTTCGGCTATTGATGGCGGGTATATAGGCGGAGGCTACTCCATTAATTACAACTTCCGTCCGGGCGTCTATACCCGCCGACAAACCGACTTGAATCAACACGCAGAATATTTGGTTCGCCCCATCCGTACGGTGTTGGCGGAATAGATTATAATAAATACAGGCCTATCCCGTTGTATCAACATCAATCGGATAGGTATGAGAAAGGGATGTATTATCTTGCTTATTTTCTACTGTGGCGCCACGAGTGGGCTTTATGGACAGGTAATAAGGATCAATAATGGGGTATCCATTACATCGCTATCCCTGAAAGACGACAGTAAATTCAATCTGCTTGACAGCTATATTACGCCGTATCATGTATCGTTAGGGATTGATTATATTGAGGAGCGTCTGTGGAACTTATCCACGGAGATAGGTTATATGGGAATAGGCGGGAAAGGAGATTTTCGCCAGAACAGTCCGGAAGAAAGGGTTACAATAATAAAAGAAAAAGGAGAATATATACGGTTCGCTACAACCGTTAGGGTCAAAACATCGAGGAAATATCAATCTGCGTATGTTGGAATAGGGCCTTCATTGAACCTATTGATAGGAGCAGACAAATTTAAACACGAAGGGTTGTCGGATTACCGTATCAATAAATGCCTGTATGGAGTAAAATCGGAAGTGGGTATCAATTCACATCTTACAGATAAACTATATGCAGGTATAAACGTTGCATACATCTATCATCTCAATGAATTCGCCCGGTCTGGCTTTAATAGATTCAATAGCCAAGTGTTTACTGCGACACTTACGGTGGGTATGGAACTTAATTTGAAATGATATACTAAAACAGTATACAACAAAAATCCCCCAATGTGAGTTAACACATTGGGGGAAGAAGCGCAGAATAAAATCTACCTTTTTAGTAGAATTAGCAGAAGGAAGTATCATCTTCCCTTGATAATAATAAGAACATAAAGAATTCACTAAGAATAAGTAAGGGATAACAGCCTACTTTCAGCATAATCAGCATAAGAAGAGGAGACGACCTCTTCTGAGTTAAATGATCAACAAAAGAAGTTTTCTACTTCTTCGTTGATTGATTCGGGTTGAGTTGTTTGCCCCGAGTCCCTTGATTTTGAGCATTTTGCCGATTTACACCAGGCGTACCCTTATTGGGGTTAGACTGGTTGGCTCTGTTCTGATCTGGAGTAATCGCCTTGCTCATAAGATACTTTTTTAGATTCGTTTATCGGCTAATTCCAATACCATGTGGAATTGAAATTTTTTGTCAACTTCTGAATACTTATTAATCGCCTCGTTATAATTGTACCTTAGTGGAATTGAAATACGTATGAAGAGGCTTCTCAAACGATAGAAATCACTGTTATAATTGTACCTTAGTATAAGCTATATATACTCTCCCCACCTTGCATTCAACGTAAAAGATCTTTATCCAGCACGTGTTGTTTTTCAAAAATAAGCTGCAACTTTCCATACGTCATTTATAGTCATTTATAGTCATTTTTGCCCGATGAAAACAAAATAGCATCTTTTGGAGACATTACCAAATCATTGTCTTTATGGTATGATTGGGATTAAAATACTGATAATGAATTGATAGATGAGTGAGATGCATTTTTCCCCTCTATCGTCAAGGATAAAGAAGAATATTAGCAACTATTATAAAAGCATATATTAACATATTATTCAGTTTAAAGCAAAAAAAACAATTAGGCGACCGAATTTTCGGTAATTAAACCGTAGTCATATTAACAACTTTACCGTTTCCGAGTATAAGGATATAAAGAAACTTTCACCAAAATATAAATTCCATTCTTATCATAATACTCACTCCATCAGAGTATTAATTCTAAAAAATCACAGTGTCATGAAATGAAAAAGACGGCTTATCTATACACGGAGATATGATAAGTTATAGGATTATTCATCGTCTCCTAATGAATGAAGATTTTACAAAAACCTG
The DNA here is from genome assembly GCA_031288175.1 of Tannerellaceae bacterium. Taxonomy (GTDB): domain Bacteria; phylum Bacteroidota; class Bacteroidia; order Bacteroidales; family Tannerellaceae; genus JAITAD01. The sequence continues at coordinate 28,995 of JAITRW010000031.1, read as the reverse complement.
AATATAGAAGTATAGAATGCTCCAGAAAAACCTTGTTTTGTTGGAAGAAGGTATGGGATCGGATTGTCATTACTCGTTGCGTCGAGCGCAGTTTGTGTCTTAATCCTTGTTTTGTTGGAAGAAGGTATGGGATAGTATACTTATAATAGACTGATTAATAGAGGGATACCTATCATCCGACAGGATTTCCACGGAGTTTTTGATATATTTTTTGGGAGCGCAAAGGTATGAATTATCAATATGTCAAAGATCTTATATATATTAATAATTCAAAAGAACAAAGTGTTTTTATTCTTCAGGATAACATCAATATCTAAATTCTTTCCAATAATACGCATAGCCTGTAAATAATCGGTTGAAATAGGGATAATTAGGATACTGTCGTTATTTTCATAACATTCTTGAACGGCTGCGAGATCGTTTTTTATTTCCTTATGTATCACATGTTCCGTATTCGCGAGAAAAACTGATTTCTGTACGCGAATACAACCTTTTCGTAGTAAATAATTTACGACTTGTCTCCGCACACGATTGTTTTCTATATCATACATTACAAAAAACAACATACGATTATTTTTACGTGTATCATTTACAATATTGAGTATTTTTTGTGTACGTGCTTCAATTGAGGGTAGGTCATCCGGAAATGATTGATTTGGAGATGGACGTGGATTATTAGCCAATCCCGAACGATGTAATTTTAACAGGTGTGGTACAAACGAGATAGAATGTTTGTTTCCCATGTTATATATCGTACAATCCTCCAATGAATGAGGAAATATATTGTTGCATTAAATCATTAAACTCCGGTGATGTTCCTTTACGTGGTGACTTAACGGCAGAAAAACCGCGTTTACCCCAAAACAAGTTTATTTCTGCCTGTTTTACTCCCAAACGGAATTTCAATTTTTTCCCATATTGTATATCTATTACTTCGGATACTTCAATACCTGCTTCTTTAATATAGTCAACTAGCTTCTCTAATAGTTGCTCTACTTCTTGAGGTACATAGGTGGGAATTTGAGGTCTTGTTGATGACTTAGGGCGCAACCTCTCTTTTATGAACGCAATGGCTATATCATCAGGTACGGATAGTGTATTTTTCTTTTGTGGATAGAGTTCTTTTGTTTCTTTATCTATAAGCGATTTCAGCTCATGAGTCTCCAAAGAATTTTCAAAATTGACAAAAGAGTTTATTTCGATCAACTCCGCTTTTGGATTATAATAGACATCAATGTCTTCACTCAGGAAACAAATTTTAGTTACATCTGCGCAGTAATTATCGACGACTTGATCTAAAAGATATTGTGTCGATAATGAGCGAACAAAACTTCTATAAAAGAGCGAATATTGTCCTGCATCGTAACATTTATCCTTTAAACAGAATAATACGTTCAAACTATCTTCATCGGGAGAAGTAAAACATACCCAGACGCGAGGATCCTGTATCATCTGCCGTCTAATTACATCTATAGATAATTGTTTCTCTGCTATATGGTTGATATCGACCATAAAAAACTGAATGTATCCAAAATTTTCAACACTTCGATAAGGAGGTTGGAATATTCCACATACCATGTAAGGTAACCGTTGTAGGGTTACAGTATATTGTTTTTGATCAATTAATCGGATAACTTGCATCCTACGGATAAGTAAAGAAATTTCGGGAACAGGATTTTTGAGTAGAGAAACCAATTTTTCAAGACTAATGTTTTGTAATACATCATTCTTTTGCATCATGGATCTCCCTATTTGTAACATGGCATACAAAAATTAGATCATTTTCTTAAACTGTTGTGCAAGATTTTGTGTATATAAATCAATGTGCGTCATTCTCGAACGTTCAATACCTTGATAAGAAATAATTTCTACGAGGTAATCATTCATCGACTGAATCAACGCTCTCCGCCCTAAACTCTCCAACCAGCAAGACTTATCCGTTCGTATAGAGTAAAACTCTTCGCTAAGCGCATTTTGTATGACTAACATAAATACCACATAATCTACCCATACTCTATATCGTTCAATGATGTCGTAAACCAAAACAGGACGGTTATATTCATCCCGATGAAATATACCAACATACGGATCTATACCTGCCCGAATTAATGACCCTTCAATTTTACCATATAAAATGCCATAGCCGTAATTTAACATTGCATTGACTATATCCAAAGCAGGATGTTGACTACGCTGAAGGAAACGGTAACATTCCGGTAAAAACATATTTATCTGTTCAAAATAAAGGCGGGAAACAATTCCTTCCCATCCTCGGAGTTTGGATGCAATATCAACGATCTGCTCTCCATGTAACTCTTTTATTTTCAGTCGATATTTTTCAATTTTCCCAACAGTTTGCTCTACTGGAGTGGTTAATTCCGGATAGGAAGCGGTGAACGTCCATAATAAAGCTTGTTGATTCTCTATTTTATGGATGATGATATCTTTTATCCAGTTTACGGCATCCGAAGAATGTGTGAACTGGACCTGTCCTTTTCGAATAGTAGAGACGGAGCCATAACGAGCACTCCAAATTCTTCCTACCGAATTGCCGGATTTCTCAATAAATAATATTTCAATTTCGTGTTCTATGGCTAATAAAATAGCATCACTGGAGATCTGTACGCCACGATTGACTAATATACTACGAACATCATTCGGCGCTATTCGTTGACGACCATCCTTGTGGAGTACAACGAAAGTTTCGTTATCTTTCGTTAAACAAGTACCAAATGTATTCAAAACCAGATCCATCTTATTGAATAAAGTCTATTGGTATTTCCTAAAACGAGAGAAAACGAATTGAGTCTCTTTTACATCATTGCTGAAAGAGATCACATTTCGTAGAGTAGTAGATGCTATACAAGAAATGTTCTCGGATGATAGAGCATGAATTAGACTATACGAGAGTGTCATTTCTCCCATTATATGTACCGTAACATTTTCTTCTTCTTTTTTTATATTTAATATCTTCATTACATATTCGAAAGATAGGGAGTGAATATATAATTCATCTCCTTCCGGATCCACATCAGGAAATGGAATATCTACAACTTCACCATATACCATAGCAGCTTTCCATTGTTTTTCTGACCATAAATGCGAGGGGTGATTGGAAAGATTTATCAACATGACTTTAATTTTTGGCCATTCCCTTCATTGTATTTACAAGTTCTTCAAACTTTTGATCGTCAAAAAAATAATCTCTATCGAAATAATAAATACCCATGGCTTTCGCGGTATCTCCAAATTTATTCATTTGAGTGGAGTCAGATTTAGACAGGGAGAAGATAAAGGTGTTTGCAGATAGTCCCAATAAGGCGTTTTTTATCGAAGTTGCTTTATATACGGTATCTTTAAACATTCTTTCATCGTCTATTCCAGTTTTACACTCTACCACAAACAATTTATTTCCATAGGTAAAAACAACATCCAATTCATTTTGATGATTCTTTTGAGGAGAAATATGCAGGCCAAGTTTAATATCATTAGGATTTAATGTTTCAAGGATTCGATTGTAAATATATTCCTCAAACCATCCACCTATGAGATACTTAACTTCATCCTTAGAGAGGATATCTTCCTTTTTAATAGGGAATTCTATAGCTTGTAATAGATCGTTGAGTTTTGGTATTATATGTATATCTGTTGTCTTTGGATTCTTATTTGTGTTACGATACTCTCTTAAAGAAGAGATGATTTTATGTTCTACTTTGCCTTCAATAAAGCAACCGAAGAATTTTTTTGTATACACTACATCTTGAGAAAGTGGACTTCCTTTTACAGGGTTGCTATAGTTTTTCATGTATTCTTCCACCGTCATTCGATGTTTTAATGAATACTTTTCCGATACGTGAGTAGTAGTGCCTGGAAAGATTCTCAAAATGACGTTTTTTGGGAAAGGAATGTAGTAGAAATTAGCGTTTAACTTTTCAAATATGGAAAGGACGGCTAAACTCATATACTTAGTACCGCCAGTAAGATTAACTATATAATGTTTCACATCCGATATGCTTCCGTTAATACTGGTATACATCTGTGTCCAGTCTTCCTCGGCTCCCTCTCCTAAAATAATTTTCTTTATATTATGAAAAGGCTCCGTATAACCTACGGCTTGCATAATCCACGTAATACGTTCTTCATATTTCCGAGAGGTTATGAAAAGCAATTCATCCTCCGGTTGAAACATTTCCTTGATGAATAGGAAATTAGGAGTTGTTTGTTCGGAAATGATATTTACAATTGTACGGTTCATGTTATTTATCATTTGGCACAGATAATTTTACAAATCCCAATAAATAATCACCTTCATCTAAACGACGAGTTTTAGGAAATGGATATCCTTGATATTTATAGTTCCCTTTATCTCGGCGTGAGACAGGGACGATGTCGGATTGAAAGTTACTCAAGGTTTCTGTCCAGGCACCGGTAATAAATCGCCAGCCGGATGCATGCCCAATTCGTAATATACAAGATTTCCCATCAGCACATGCTTCAATTTCTTTCTTAATAGATTCCATATTCTTCACATAGCTTTTTCCTTCTGTTTTCTCAACCTTTTTCCAGATTTCTATCTCTTCTGCTACAAGTTTCAGGGTATGTGTATTGATCAGGTGAAACAAACTCTCTATTGTTTGTATTTCCTTAATAGGAAGGATCATAGGATGTCTGTTATTCTGGGCGGCGAATAATTGATAATGATTTTGGGCAAACTTTAATTGGAATGTAGCTGATTCTTTTTCCCCAATGGTTTCAACAAGTTGTGACTTGGACATATCCTTCAACTCTTCTTTAGAATCTCGGATATTCAAGTTGATCAATCGAATAGCAATTTCACTCCCTTTCTCAAAATAGGCATCACCTACTTGTAGAAAACGAAATATATCATTATTAGGATTTTGTCCAAATAACTCTTTTTCAACCTTCTGAGCGGATGGATATTGTTTACCGCTTACTAACGAAGCTAAGACGGCAGTGCGGATTGCCCCTTTGATGGAACTTCCGGGAATGTACGGATATCCCATACCATTATGTATCAACTCTTTTAGTGTATCTGTTTTCCCCAAGGAGGAGAATAGCTTCATTTTACGTTTTGCATAGTCAGAGGATTTGGCATCAGGGATGAATCGCCGGATAAACTCTTTTATGTTTTCCCGTTTAGAGATAGCAGTTAACCACAAATTCATGTGTTCTTCCCGTTTTCCCAACAGTTCCCAAATCTTCTCTTCAGATATAATAGCAAGGAAGTATTTATCCTTCCCTTTTATCTTGGCTTCTACAAAATCCGTGTTATTATAGAGTAAATTTCCAGAACCTACATGTACAGGTGTGAGTGTTTCTATCTTCAGAGTACTCATAGTACATTTTTCTTTACGGGCAGATAAAAAGGCCGCCCACTACGATATACGGCATGCATCTGTGGATCATTCCATTCCGGCGCCAAATCGACGACCTTACCCATGAGTGTAGAAGTTGTTGAAAATAAAGAGCCTACGTTGAACATGTAAATAGAGCGCTTGCGTAAGTGACGCAGATGGCCTTCCTGACTCCCAGCGATATAACCTCCGCGTAACAAGAGTTCGTAACAAGAGTCCTTGAGGTGCAACTGAGGGAGTTCTTCCTGAGTTGGGATGTAGAGGGATAATAGCATGAGATGATCGGCATTCTTTATTTCGGGTAAAAGCAAAGAACCTATTTCGACCTCAAATTTTCCTCCACCAATATTTTTATCAGTACCGATACCAACTTCTCCTAAGATTTCGAATAAAGATACGATTTCATCAAACAAGGTACCCGTGGCATCAGTTAAACAATATAATCCTGCCTCTGAATGACAAAATGTCCATTCAAAGAAGAAAGGATCACTATCTTGTTCATTCTCTCTTGAGACGGAAACACGTTGATTTACCTGTGATTTGAAAGAGACATCAAAATTTGATTCTTCATTATTCATCAACAAATTCCCTCTGAGTTGGGATAGAGAAATTTTTATGGATTCTCCTTTCACCAAATCATTCCATAATCTCGAATCAATGTATCTCAATTTCTTAAGATATTTTCCACTCTCATGTCCTTTGTCTCCCTCCACAGAGATATTAATCTTTCCCCGCATAACGGGGAAGAAAAAGGATTGTCGCAAGAAAGGAAAAGCAGAACTTAACGTGAAAGAATTAAGAAAAGTATCTACATCGTTTTTCCCTTTATACTGTACTCTCAAAGCTGCAAGTGCGGCTGATAGTGTATCACTTTGTAATTCCGAGGTAGAGGAGTCATAATTTTCCCGACCTGTCCCGATATGAAAAGGAGAAATCTTTTTTAATTTGATGATGTTATAGATGGCCATGACTATTCGTTGTAAGTCTTTTCTTCATCCTTGAGATCGTCAATAGATATTTGACCATAACCCCGCGAACCGTGGCCTCCTAAGTAGTCGTCTTCCAACAGTTGGATAGCATCTTTCAAAATAGTTTTCAATGCCTCTTCATCATCGTCTTCAAATATATTCAGTACCATATTAAGTTTAAACTTTGCACCGGCAGGAACACGTTCGAGAGTTCGCGGGTTAGATTTAGCTGTTATCCGGTCAATACTAACCTCTGTTTTACTTTCCGTATAAGGTAAATCCGTATTGCTGAAATCAACGGCATGGATATCTAACTCGGTATCTCTTACAATAAGTCGAGAAGGGGTACCACCTTTATCTCCGGCGACGCCAAATAATTTGCCCGATTTCGACTTTGGGTCACTGGAATGGTTTCCGTTATTTGTTTCGCCATTAGCGATTTCTATGAGAGCACGCATTTTCCCCTTCAGAGAACTTCCCGGAATGTATGGGATATTGTTTATCGGATTGCGAACTACAAATTTATCAGGCCCTCCGATATTTAACGCGGAATTCGTTCCACCGATATGCATACCTGTTTTCAATGTAATGGTACCGGTGTAAATAATCTTCTTTATCAATTTGTGTGACATAATCGTATGTTTTTTATTGGTTACACTTAATCTTTTCCTCCATGAGCGCGATGGTATACAAGGATAGCCTCAATGAATCTACAAAAGTTCTTGTAACTTTTTTCTTGGTCTGATACATCTTGCCAACATCTGTCAAAAATCAACTGGAAGAGTCTCAATCCTTCATTTTTTCTGTCGCGTCCTACAGCATAAGCCATTTTGGCTTTCAGAAGAAAAAAAGAAGATTTTGCTTCTTCAAACCCTTTTATATCAATTCTTTTGATTTCCCCGTAAATATTTCGGATCTTAGATTTTGTCAATTCTTTCTCTACCATAAATTTTCCTGCTTCTTCCGCATAGGCTACCAAATCTTTGTCTGCCTGCTGTGTGATCCATTCGGATTTGTACATGTGCTGCTGAAACCATTTCTCGGCTGTTTCGGCTGATTGCCAATTTTCGTTGGAATCTGGTCGACCATTGTGACTAGGGTACGAATTCCTCGAATGTCTATTTTCCATAATCCTTCTTTTATTTGTTACTGTTATTGATTCGTGTTTCCAATTCAGCCCATCGTGTAGCGAATGTCCACAATTCTAAGGCGTGATAGTCTGTGTCTATCGCTTCTCCATTTAGACATGGTTTATTTCCGCATATTTCCACTATACAATTGTCTATCAATTTTTTAACTTCACCTTCTTTGATATCTTCCTTGAAACGAGTCAAGTCGTAGGAGACTATCCAATAGGTTTTGTATTGAGTTATTTCATGATTTTTAATATTAGCATTGTCGGCATATGTCATTATTTTTGAGATAAATGACTTAGAAATAACCTTTTGTTGGAGGAACTTCACTATGTTCTCTTTTAACTTCTCAACCACAGGAAATTCTTTTTCCCAGTGTAAAGGCATACCCATAAACGAAATGGCATTTTTATTTGTTGTGTATTTTACAGTATGTTTTTTGCTTCGATTTTCTTCATTGGCACTTTCACTTGCACCTCTCATGATAGGAAATTTAGCAGGAAAGATTGCAATACCTCCAGAGATAGTAAAAGCCGGATTAAAACAGGTGAATTCTTTAAACTCTTTCCGTATCTTTTTCGCTATTTGGATAGTAATATCCCAAGCTCCTACTATAAAGAGATCATCACCTCCACTGTAAATGATGAATGATTTCTCAGGAGACGTCTCTTCCCATATCGTATTCAAATAACCGGAAAAGAAATAATCAAACGAACGACTTAGAGCTGCGAAACGAGATAATGTGGCACGACACGACGGAATACCGGACCGAAATACCGATCCTAAATTATCGACATCCATGCGTAAAATACCCATTCGGGAAAAATTAGGATTCTTGGCCATCTCATCGAAAGTGTCCCCATTGAATTGATTTCCACCGTAAAACTCCATTTTGTAGATATTATTCTTTCCTTTCAATGAAAAGTCTTTGTCCCTATTATTAAATACAACAATATGTACGTTATCTACAGAAGCCTGTAACCTTTGAGACATCTCTTTTAAGTTTTCTTCCCTCAAGAAATAATAGAAGAACCCTAATTCAGCCGGATTGACGACCACTATATCTGTTCCTTTCCAATAAGGAAGTTTTTCTGTGGAAACGACCATAATTACCGACTCACGGAGTATTTTACCTAATTGTATCTGGATATTCGTCTCTTGTTTTACATTACCTGCATCTATATTTATACTTCGTTCATCTGGAAAGAACTCTTCCCCTGTAATCACATCACGTAAAGCATCACCTCTTCGTGTGGTAGGAGAAAAGAAACGGTGATACTCGTTTTTTATCAAAGAAGCGAAGCGGCAAGATTTCTTTTGGTCCTTTTTGTCAAATAACTGGGACCATATCTTTCTCAAATCTTTTCCTTCCACATGCATTAAAGATTCCTTGGAAACAGGAACATAGTCAATTGCCATAAAGAGAGCTGTTCCAAAGACATCGAAAAACTTACGTTCAATATGATTGATTGATCGCAGAAGACCGTCTCGGATGTGCTCAGTGTTAGGAGCGATCAGATAAAATCCTCCACCAGAGTTGTAAATAATATTTGCCTGAAATAAGTCTAATTCCTTCAACAAATATCAAACGACTGCGTCGGAAAGAATACACAGGAAAAACGAACGTCCTTTTAAGTTCTTTCCGGCATGTTTAGATTGGATACCGCTAAGATCTGCTCCGATTAATAAGAACGGTTCTTTCCCAGTTTCTCCACTTTTCTAGTAGTCATACAAACATACAGATAGAGCAGCTGTTGTCTTAGCGTGGTCATAGAGGGAGACGTCCGGAAAGTGGATTGTACTTGAAGGTATACAACTTGTGTACTCAAACAGTAAATTTAGGAATGATTCAGCAAAGGCACAGCACTCTGTCGTCTGTATAGACTTGAAATCGGTGACAAAAGCCTCCCACAGATGGGAATAATCCGGATTAGAAAAGAAATTTTAGCGACGGGTAAATGCCACCAATCTTTCTTTTCCTTCAATTTCGCTTCTCCGAGACAAATTGTTTCAAGTACGGAAGTCATTCTTTTTTTTCTAAACTGATCCCATCCGGTTACATCTTGATCATCTTTCAATGCTTCCTCGGAATCTCTATCCATACCAGAGGACAAACAATCAGCTTCTTTTAAGATCTGTCCTAAGGAAGATAGCTGTTGCTTTTGCAAATGGTGTTGTGCCGATAGATAGAGCAGGTTATCTACATTCTGTGTGTCATCTAATCCTATACTCAATTGATTAAAGATATCACGATGGTCATCAATGAATTGTGCTGTCCAGAGACAATGTTTGTGGCTGTATATACCCTTATGCAAAGGAAGAAATGTACTCTCTACCTTATTTTGAGGAGACAAATAACGGCTTGTTGATACGCTACCGGTATCTGCTCTTTGATAAAACTTCCCGATGTCGTGCAACTACGATCCCGTAGATGCTCCATGTTTAAGATATTATTACGTTTGTCCGTTTGTATTCATCCTGACGATAGTACCGAAACCATGACTCACCCCTTTCCCTAAACCTATATAATCAGGTAAAGATATATTTATTTTAAAAAGGATATCGAATGTTTCAAAACGAACATGTTTGAATGTAATTAATCCCTTTGATTCCATGCTTACAATGGAACACGAGAGTTGTTGCTGAAGTTGTACTCCGATACCTTTGGCAAAGGAAAGTACATTACCAATTAATATCTTTTCCATAAGTTCGAGTTGCTCCCTCAGGCTGGTCATTTTCGAATATCTCTCGTGATTTTCACTATTGAAAGGTATCCATCTGCGAATGGAATAAATGAAATCACTTCTCCATACCTGAACTAATACTTGTTCAGCTTTGATATTGTCTAACTCCAATTGTATCTCGCTATCACCGATGCGCAAAACTTTGGAGAAGCAAGAGAAGAACTCCCCTATAGTTTCCGTACCTTCTTCCATGCAGACGATAGCGGCCTTATTATTCAGTCGTTTATACTGTATCAATGGGTAAGCGTAACGCAAGCCATTTTCTGCATGATTATGAAAAAGGATGTTGTTGTTTTGCAACATATGGATAATCGCTCCTCTGAATAGGGGAATATCATTACGGTGTAACTCATTCCGAAACCGGATCAATAGCACTTTTATTCTTTTCATTGTTGAATAAAGTTGAAATCTCGGCCCAATCCATTCGGTTTGTCGCCTTTGGATCAGCGGGAGGAGAGGCGGAGTTTAAAGACTTCGTTGCCTACCCGTAGTACGTAGATGCCGGTAGGTAGGGTGAAAGTGTCGGTTCCTTGTATTTTACGCTGGAATCGCATTTGTCCTGTCAGAGTGTAAACGGATACCGGTACTTCGTCTTCGCTTTCTACCGTCACGTCATTACCTTGGGTAGTAATCTTCACTTTGGCAACAGAAGGAAAAGTTGTATTCTTATTTGCTGCCCTGAGAATTTGGATATTAGTATTAAAGACGACCGAACCCAGATTAACGGCATAGTTACCTCCACCAAGTGTGGTGAAATCGTAGAGCGCTCCGTTGATGAGGAGAGCTACTTCGGCATCCAGATACGGTTCATCGGTTTGAAAGAAGAATTGGCAAAAGTTACCTTTATAGATAGTATGCCGTGCTGTCGAACGATATTCGTAACCGGCAAGGCTGACCATAATACCATCAGCGATGATGAAAGAGATGTCAATTTGGTTTGTACTGCTAAGCCTTGGTATGAGCACTTTGATGTACTTGTCTCCCGTCAATTGAGGGAGTGTTGTTTCGTAAACATTGGCACTCACTTCGGTTATATCGGTAGGTGGGAGTAACTTGACTTGATCTACAACGATAGTAGGAGAAGTTTTTATCTCAGTGTATTCGCTCAATTGAAAATTAAGCGTACAGTTACCACCCATTGGGGCATAGACAATTTGTTTACCGTACAGAAGGCCCGTTGGCGAAACTAAAGCTATTTCTTCGGAGGCGAGGTCAACGGTTACGGCTACATAGTTTAATTTGATACTAATTGCGTCATCGTACAAAGCCGTCAATGTATAGTTATATACACCGGTAGCTTCATCAAAAGTGTAAGATACTTTATTTTTAGAAGTCACGGTAGGTGGTACATATGCGTAAGTATTGTTTACAGCCTTTAAAGAGAATTTAAAAGTGTCGCCTGTGGCGACATCACGTGTTCCGGCGGTGGGATAGATGAGGATAAGATCGTTAGCAGGGACAGGTATTGTCAAGGTACGGTAATTGACATCGACAAGGATTTCCGTGTTCGTAGTGACTTCCTGCAAGGTGAAGTTGAAATATTCACCATTAACGACGGGAGAGATATTCCACGTCCGTTCTTCTGTACGGGCATGAGCAGTAGGTCGGACATGAACGTCAAGTGTAGAAGACTTTCTGACAGAGAAAGAGAACGGTTGTCCGTAGGAGAGATGATACGTTCCTTCGCCATTGTTTCCGGCAAGTTCCAACCCTTTGGGTAATTCGGCAGAGAGAAAGACTGTAGTTGCGGAAAGAGAAACGAAGACAGTGGCACTTTTACTTGTCGTCACGGTATAAGTATAAATATGGTCGCTTTCGTTTACAGAGACTAATGTGACAGAATTACCACCGGCAGAAACGTAAGGTTGTATACTGCTGTGAGCTTTGTCCACTTGTACAGCGAAGGTGAATACACTATCGGCTTTTACCTGTGCAAAAGGACCGGGGTCGTTAATAAAGACTATACCTTCGGGCAAAGCAGCAAAACGTAGAGTTAATGTCTGAAGGGAAAAGTGCAAGGTGGCATTATCTTTTACCTCCATGGCGAAATTATAGATATTCTTTGCATCATCGCGATCAATCAATTGTACCTGCACACCGGCATTCCCCTCTACTGTTACGTTGGGAACAACATTTTTATACGAACTTTTTACTTCCAAAGTAAATTCAAAGCGACTACCAAGAGGAGCATAGTATATACCCTGTCTATGCGAGCGAAGAGTAATGTCAGCGGGGATATCATTGCCGAAAGTTATCTCGCGGTAAGGACTTACTTTTATTTCCGTATCACCGGACTTTACTTTGAAGGCGTAAGCAAAGACCCCGCCCCCGAGGGAACGTGGAAGCAACGCTTCGTCTCCGGCCACTATAGCAGGCGCAGCGTTTGGAGAACCGTCAGGTGCACGTAGCGAGAAGGTGAAGGTGCTGTCGGTGTGAAGGTAATAATAGCCATCCGGACGAATAGACTGTCCGGTATTTACCAGCTCCACGCCGTTGGAGAGGGTGAATTTCAACCGTGCGTAAACCATTTGTATGTCTACAAGAAGATTTTCACGAATATTCCCCAAGATGTAAGTATACTTTTCCTTATCCCTACTTATTACACGTAAACGGGTAGATCCTATCGTTACTCGAGGACTGACATATTCAAAACCATCTTTCACCTTTATGGTAAAAACTAATACGTTAGGACTGTCCTCTGTTGCCTGTGGAAAATAGAAGATATTCTGTCCACCCTCCAATTCAATAGATTCAGGATTAAGGACAGATAATATGACCTTATAGGAACTGAGTTTAGCGTCTATGGAAATAAGACCATTACCTACGGGCACAGAGAAATCATAAAGGCCATCAATACTTGTCTCTTCCGGCACCAGATATTCTCCGGTAGGGGATACTTTCACCGCAGGGACAATGGACTTATAAAGAGGATCAACTTTGAGGCGAAATTTGAACATAGTGCCGGGTGTAACATATTGCGTGTCGGCAGGAGCAGGAGATTGCAAAGAAATACTGTTTCCCAATCCGCTGAAGACAACTTTTGCACAATTCAAACCTATATTCACGGTACCGTTCCTCTTTGCCGTCACAACGTACGGATACTTAAGCCCTCCTTCGTCGAGGACAGGTTTGTCAATGGGTTGAATCAGCGCACTGTTGAAAATAACACCGGGCAGAGCGCTTCCGTACTTGCTCGGTACCGTCACATAGAAAGTACTGCCGTCCTTTTCCGATACGGTTATGGAGTCTCCGGACCTTAAATCTCTTCCTTTATTATCCCTTACCGTTAATTCGGTAGACGACATGTGGAAAAATATCGTTTGATAATTGGCATGAATTTTAATAACGGCATCTTCTTTTACGGTCAATTCATAATTGTATACAGTCATGAACCCAGGTACTTCCTGGCTTTCGCTCACATACTTTACTTGATCCGAATCTATTATAGGTTGTCTATCGTGATACGGGCGATAAGCCTCTATAGAGAATTTATATATACTATCACGTCTAAGAAGATTACTCTCTTTCTTCAACCCTAATAACTCCATTGCAGAGAAGATGTCAAAGCGGATTTCTACATAATCCAATTCGATCTTAATTTCTGCGTCACGAGCAACGGTAATGTTATACGTCCAAACTAAACCGTCTTTTGTTCCCGTCAACTTGTTTCCTCCGTAAAAAACAACCGGTACGGCATCCTGATAAAGTTCTTTTATCTTCAACTTGAATGTAAAAAGACTGTTTTCCGACACGCAATAAGCACCTTGTATCGGATCAACACTTGTATAAACCAATTCTATTCCTGACGGACAGAGGAGGTCGAATGCGGTACTTCCTTCGGCCTTGATGTGTATACCGGTGACGTTGTCATTGAAGGATTCCCCGGCTTTTATTGTACAATAAAAGATATTATTCGCACCCTCAGTCAGGGTGATCACTTTCCCATTTTGCACAGTTACTCTTGGCGTCAGATAATCATGCGTCCTTCTGAATTCAATGATAAATTCTTCATTTGCAGTTTGGAATGTATCACAGGGATGTTGATGCGATAACAACTCTATCTCTTCACCGGCACGTACCACTACAATATGCCGGTCTATTGTCACATTCACATCCTTCGTGATATCCTCTATCGAATAGAGAAGTATATTATTTTGAGCGTCGAAACTGCCGGATTGCTCGTAACCGTCTATGGCCACTTTCGGACGATAGTGGTAGTCAGGGAAAGAGTTCAATTTTAATTTGAATCGGAATATTCCTCCTACACGACAGTAATTATTCCCCCACGTCACACCTTCTTCCAGCATCAATTCAACGCCTGAAGGAAGACGGTCAGGGAGATGTATTGTCCGGTGTTTCGCTTCAAAAGTGAGGATATGATCTTTCCCTTTCGGTAAGACATACGTTCCCTGTGAAACTAGTACAGGATCAAGTGTAGAGGAACGTGTTTCCGGCCATAAATCACTATTCTTTTTAAGAAAATTGTCCATCGCTACATCAGCCGGTTTCAAGGTAAAAGAGAAGGCAACATCCGAATGAATATAATGCTTACCTGTTGCATGTGGTGAGGAGATGAAAAATCCACGAGGAGGTTCAGGTAGCACAATTGTTTTATATTCGTTCTTGATGAGAAATGACATGTTTCTAGCAATATTCTTCTGCTGATATTTATATATTCCAATGGTTCCACCCACCGATTCTCCGGACACTACCTCGTTACTTCCCTCCAATAGTACTACCGGTATAATTTCATGATACGGGTAGTTAACCTGCAATCTGAACGTGAGAGTGTTGTTCTTTGGCATATAGAAAGAGATACCTTCGAATTCTATAGGAGTATCTCCAGGAGGATCTCCATAGGCTTTGGATACAAGACTTATGTGCGAAGAAGCTTCACCGATAAACTTAAACTCCACCCTCACAAGGTTGAGCTGTCCATCTTCGTCCCATGCACATATTACATCTTCATCGCTCTTTGCACTCAGAGAGTAATAGAAGCTACCATCTTCATGCGGTTGACTTGTAATTCCTCTCCTTCCGTAAGTCACCGCAGGAGTAAGTCCACGGAAACTTTCATCAACCTGAAGAGCAAATCCAAACTGTCCCTCCTCCGTGACATATACGGTGTCCTTTTTTCCGTAGGGAAGCACCCCATCTCCACTTACAAATGTCAAACCTTGTCCTATAACATGTACCGGAATCTTATAATAAGACTTTACTCGAAGATCCACACGCACCGTTCCTTCTTCGCCATTGGACAGCAAACGGTAACGATACACATCATTTTCATCAGGTTGCATATCCAAATAATCATCACCTGCAACGGAGATTTGCGGTTGCAAGTAGTTGTATGGGAAGGGTAACCTAAAAGTGAGTACATTCCCGTTTGCTCCACTGTTGATACCCCAATGCCAATTGTCGTAGAATTGAAATATCTTCATTATTTCTACGGAATTTTCATCGTCGCAATAAATAGTAAACTGTTGGGAAGGAGGTAGCAAATTTCCCACCCATATCTCATGCCCGTATGATATAGGAGGAAGTATTCCACCCACCGTAAGAGTATCAGCTGCAAGATTACCTGTGATGGACAATGTGTCCTTCGAAGCTTCCGAATCCGGATCAGGATACCAATAAGCACTATTGTCACCATTCCCTCTTTCCTGATATTGATACATTCCGCCTCCGTATCCCTCTCCGGACGCAGGTACGGCAGGATGTTGGTTACCCAAGGCGTAGTTACCGGTAATGAGAGTTTCCCCTGTATAGAAAATACGACCGTTTACTCCGTTCGCAATTCCTCCTCCATAACCATAAGCTTTTTTGTAATTCACGTTGCCGAAAACATAGGCTGCTATGTTCATTTTGATTCTCATGGATGAGGTTGCAGCCAGCATTGTAGAACCTAACAACTTCAAAACAGCCTGTTTCGTGGCCGTTCCGTCATTATATATTCCACCGCCAAAACCTGTTACCGTATCCGATTCAAAAAATATGGTAGAGTAGTTTGCATAATTATAGGTAACGTCGGAATGTTCAATAAGAAGCGTATCTCCGAAATTAGCCAATCCTCCCCCATAGCCAACCTGTCTTTGCCCCTGAACAGCGATGTTGTTCTGAACCGACGAGTTAAATACTTTCAAGATACTTCCTTGCGCATTGTAAATACCTCCGCCGTAGCCAGCGCCATCTCGCCCTTTATTTTTAGCGAAATTGTCACCTATATAGGAATATCTAACCAAGGTAGTACCTCCTTCACCGTTGTATATACCCCCTCCCCAGCCTACAGAAGCAACAGAAAGGCTATCGGAAGAAGCTATATTACCGATGATACGGACGTTTTCTATCGTAAGCGTATCCCCAAAGTTATAGATACCTCCTCCCTTTCCAGGGTAGAGATCATCATAAGATGCATTCCCACTGGTGATGGTGAGGCCTCGTAGGGTGACGTGTATCTGTTTGGTAAGGTTACGGATAAGCATCACACGATGGGGCGCACCGCCCTCGGTATTATAATAGGGACGTACAGAGACAGTTAAAGGATCCAATGTGTCTCCAATGAGGCAAATTGATTCCGACACAACGGCGTTCCCTACCACACTGTGGATGCCTTTTTGGAGGAAGACAGTGTCTACCTTACCTGTACGGGCAACAGTAATCTCAGCCCTTTTTATTTCTCGCTGAAGCGAAGCTCCAGTGGAAAGGACCACCCGCTGAGCGGGAAAAGCTACGAGTGGGAACCATAATGCGACGAGAGTCAGCAGTTGTTTTGTTTTCATTGCGGATCGCTTCTTTGCCGAACAACTTGTGTAAGCGCGGACGTGCACAACACACGTTGTACAATGCCGTGTGGCAAAGATAGGAAACAATCCCAAATAGGACGGGCAACCGTTCAGCGCTTCCGCTGTTGTTTTTGTTGCCGTAATTTTTCTTCCTGTAACTTTTGGGCTTCTTCCAGGCGTTTCATAAAACCGGAACGTTTCTGTGGCTTGCGTTTGTTCTGTTCTAATTTGGCAAGGAGTTTTTCCTCGTCAATGGTATAGCGGAAAATGAAAGTTTGTCCGATAGTGATGAGGGTGGAGATGAAGTAGTAATAAGTAAGTCCTGAGGCATACTCGTTGAAGAAGAACATCATCATCAGCGGCATGAGATACATCATGGGTTTCATACCGGGCATCTGTTGCTGTCCTGTGGCGGTCATTTCCATATTAAATTTGGTGTAGACTATCTGGGTGGCGGTCATCAGGAGGCAGAAGATACTGATATGGTTACCGAAGTAAGGAGTGATGAGAGGGATGTGAGCGTCCCAAGTCACCAAAGCGTCGTAAGTAGACAAGTCCTTAGCCCAGAGGAAACTTTCGTGGCGTAACTCGAAAGCAGAAGGGAAGAACATGAACAAGGCTATCAATATAGGCATCTGCAACAGCATAGGCACGCAGCCGCTCATCGGACTGGCTCCCGCACGGTTGTAAAGATCCATGGTAGCCCGCTGCCGTTCAACGGCTTTATCTTGTCCCAGATATTGTGCATTGATTTCTTCCACTTGCGGACGGAGTACGCGCATCTTAGCGGTGGAGATGTAAGATTTGTAAGTGAGGGGAAATAGTATCAGTTTGACGATAATGGTCAATAAAAAGATGATAAGCCCGTAATTATCAATGTATTTCCCCATGAAGTCGAAGATGGGCAAAATAAAATATTGGTTGATCCACCGAAATAAACTAGTACCCAAGGATACCATTTGCGATAGCTTCAACTTCTCGGCTTCCTCTTTTTCCGCATCGTAAGCTTTAAGGAGGGCGTATTTGTTCGGCACGAAGTAAAACGTCAATTCCGAGGCTTCTTTTCCCTGTAAATCAAAAGGGATTGTCACGGCTGCTTTATAGTGTTTCAGATAGCCGTTAGTGTTCAGTACCGTAGATTCCAACTTAGGTGTTCCGAAACCCTTTCCTCCATCGGCAACCAGTACGGCCGAAAAGAACATATCCTTGAACCCGATCCATTGCAGACGTCCTTCAGGTTCTTCGCTTGCGTCTTGTGCTTCACTCAGGTTATCCACATCACCACCTACTATACGGTAGAAAAGTCCTGCATAACGGTCTTCAAATTTCTTTCCTTTTTCTTGTTGCCGTACATCTTGTTGCCATACTAAGGCAAGGGATTCTGTTTCCGGCGAGAGTATGCCATTCAGTCCGATTCCTCGCACGATGCAAGCCAACCGGTAATCCCCCTCTGCCAGTTTATAAGTTATCTCCAAATAAGCATTTCCTTCATTCGTTTCTAAACGCATGGATATGGATTTTCCCTCCTCGCCAGGCTCTTGCACGGCTCTAAAATAAGCATCTTTGGTAGGAATGGCTCGTTTGTCAGCTGTTACGAGGGTGAAATCGAAAATAGATTCCTTTTCCTCGAACAAGACTACCGGTTCTCCTTTATAGTTATCATATTCTTTCAACCGGACGTAACTCACCCGTCCTCCTTTGTGACTTATCCGTACTTCAATTTTCTCATTTTCCAATGTCAGGTAAGTATCTTCTCCTGTCAAGACTTCTGCGAAAGGGGAAGTTACCTTTTCTGTCCGGGCGACAGTGAAGGAGGTTGATTCTTTTTGCGTGTATACAAGCTCCATCGCCTTGTTTTCTCTCTCTACAATCGCCAAGGAATCTTGATGACGTTGCTGTCGCTCAATGGCCAATTGTTCTTCGGTAGGACGACTTAACCACGAAAAACCTACCAAGACAAGCCCAATGAGGGCAAATCCTATCACTGTATTTTTATCCATGTTGTATAGCTGCTTTGACGAAACTGAGGAACAAAGGATGAGGATTTACCACCGTACTGTTATACTCCGGATGGTACTGCACACCGACGAACCAGCTCTTACCGGCCAATTCTACTACTTCGGCAAGCCCTGTATCAGGGTTTTCTCCCGCACAGACCATACCGGCCTTATCGAAGAATTCCTTATATTCATTGTTGAACTCAAACCTGTGTCGGTGACGTTCCTGTATCACTTCTTTTCCATAGGCTTCGTATGCCTTCGAACCTTCTTTCAACATACAATCGTAGGCGCCAAGGCGCATTGATCCGCCCATATTGGTCACGTTTTTTTGCTCTTCCATTAAGTCTATCACCTTGTGTGGGGTATGTGGGTCTATTTCTGTGGTATTCGCTTCCCTCCATCCGAGAACATTACGTGCGAACTCAATCACCATGCATTGCATACCCAAACAGATTCCAAAACAAGGCACGTCTTTTTCGCGTGCATAACGAATGGCAGCAAATTTCCCTTCTATTCCGCGTTGCCCGAAACCTGGGGCGATGAGCAGGCCGTCCATCTCTTTCAACGTCTCTTCCGCATTGGCGTCATTGATTTTTTCCGAATGAAAAAGGCGCAGATCCAATTTACGACGATTATAAACGGCAGCTTGCGAGAGAGATTCCACGATAGATTTGTAGGCATCTTGTAATTCCACATATTTTCCTACCAAGCCTATGCGAACACTCTCCGTCGCCTCCCGTTGCATATCCAGGAAAGCTTCCCAACGATGCATGTCCGATGGTTTGTCTACCGTCAACCCCGTTCGCCGGATGACAATCTCGTCCATCCGTTGCCGACGCAATACCAGCGGTACTTCGTAAATCGTCGGCACATCTATCGACTGGATCACCGCATCCTCGCTCACATTACAAAATAATGCCACCTTACGCATCAGTCCCGCAGGTAACTCCCGCTCTGTCCGTAATACAAGCACATCGGGCTGTATCCCTGCTTCTTGCAAGCTTTTGACGGAATGTTGTGTAGGCTTGGTCTTGAACTCTTGCGCTGCTGCAATATAAGGGACGTAGGTCAAATGTATGCACAAACAGTCTTTGCCGAGTTCCCATTTCAACTGCCGGACACTTTCGATAAAGGGCAACGATTCAATGTCCCCCACAGTTCCACCTATCTCCGTGATGACAAAATCGAAACCTTTTTTCCCGCCCAGCAGTTTGATATTCCGCTTGATTTCATCCGTAATATGCGGCACCACCTGCACGGTCTTACCTAAGTAGTCACCCCGTCTTTCCTTATCAATCACGCTTTGGTAGATCTTACCCGTAGTCACATTGTTAGCCCGTGTAGTCGGAAGGTTAAGAAAACGTTCGTAATGGCCGAGGTCAAGATCTGTTTCGCAACCGTCCACGGTGACGTAACACTCCCCATGTTCATAAGGATTTAACGTACCCGGATCTACATTTATATAAGGATCATATTTCTGAATCGTCACCGTGTATCCTCTTGACTGAAGCAATTTTCCCAACGAAGCCGACACAATGCCTTTCCCCAGCGAAGATACCACTCCGCCCGTTACAAAGATATACTTACTTCCCCTCATTCCTTTTTGTCTTTTCGAATTTCTACACAGCCCGCAAAGGTATCCCCCTTTACGGAATAATGCTACCTTCGTACCCCGAACTTAAAGATACAACTTACATGGTACAACACATTACCGAATCAAATTTCGAAAGTTTCCTTGCCCAAGGTAAACCTCTTGTACTTGACTTTTGGGCAGAGTGGTGTGGGCCTTGCCGCATGATAACCCCTGTCATAGAGGAACTTTCTCAGGTTTATGGAGACAAAGTGATCATCGGAAAAGTCAGCGTGGATGAAAACGACGAGCTGACAAATCGTTTCGGTATTCGTAATGTTCCTACTGTACTTTTCTTTCGTGAAGGGGAAGTCGTCGATAAAATAGTTGGCGCCGCTACCAAAGACAAGTTCGTCCAAAAAATCGACACCCTCCTTTAACCTCTACAAAGAATGACTACTTTTGGCACTCGGAATTAACGGGGTGTAGCGCAGTTGGCAGCGCGCCACGTTCGGGACGTGGAGGCCGGAAGTTCGAATCTTCTCACCCCGACTGTGTTTGTATGTGACTGCTCTTTGATATGTTGTTGCCCGGATGGCGGAATCGGTAGACGCGCTGGTCTCAAACACCAGTGGATTCACATCCATGCCGGTTCGATCCCGGCTCCGGGTACCTTGTAGTCCATGACAATGTTGTATGTTAGTTTCCTAATTAAGCAATAACAATCTGATTTCCAATGTATAATCTTACCGTGTCGGTTTCCTACTTAAGCAAATTATCCCCAGAAAGGAATATATTCCACATATTTTGTTGAGGCATTATTAGGGTCTTTTGGTTTAATTTTATTTTGCGCCAAAGCTTCTTTTATTACCAACGAGACTTGTGGTCTTTGCCGTTCACTCATCTTAAATCGTTCTCGTAAACTACCGTTAGTCATGCCTCCAATAGAAAAGTATTTAACAATACTATGTTGGTAACAAGCTTCTATTCTTTCTGTTGGTGTTAGTTCCGCAAATGTCTTAGGGCTATACATGGTTACCCGAAAAGAATTTTCTAATTCTTCAAACTTGAGAGGGGGTAAGCCATATAATTCTATTGCAACAACTGCTTTCTCAAAGCCAGAACCTCGCTCTTCACAAATACCATATCTTCTGAAAGCAGATGCTAAAATCTCATTTCTTGATTCAGGAGTAGTTCGTATTAATCGGTCAATCTTTTTAGATGGAAGTAGTCTCCCGGGATTTGAAACCTCAATGCGATCATCAAATATTTCAATCATCGGGCTGGTTCCTCTAACTGAAAAATCTTGGTGTATTAAAGCATTGGCTATAAGTTCCCGCAGAGCTATTTCTGGATAAACGGTTGTTTCTGACCTCAACGCATTCTTTATCACTTCGCTACTTGGAAGGAGAGAATTAATATAATCTATTAACCCCTCATAGCCGATAGCATAACCCTTTACTCCTAATTGTTCTTTTTCTGTTTCACGTTTGGTTATCCCTTTGTATTTGATAACCCTTATGTTTTTTCGGGACAATCCATCAAACATATTAAGATTATAGGCACAACACAACGCTCCAAAATAGTAATATAATAGCCAATATCATCAACGTTCTCTATCATCTTTTCATCCTTCATCCATCTCAAGATTTCTTCTTGACTTTGTGGTGTTGGTTTATTTAGTAGCCTAAAGACACTTCGAAAATCAAGAAGGTCAAGTATTTCAGCGGGGGACTTTAATTTACTAGCGTGAAGTTCCTCATAATGAGGAGTTTTGCTGTTGAGCATTAAAGCTCCTATTTCTTGCCTTGATGCAAGTCGTGTTGTTCCTCCACTTCGTATATATGAATCCTCTATGGATTTTTCCTTTATAGAAACAGGTTTAACAGCACTTTCTTTAATATATACAAATAAAAGTGGTATTCCTTTGTACTCTTGAATAGAATGATCCAACCTTACAACCGGAAATATAGAATCTCTGCATAAACTGCTTAATCTTTGCATTATCAACTCAGCCTGCTCCTGAGACACTCCGATTAATCTCCCTGCTTTATCTTCTACTCCAAAGACAAGGAATCCTCCTCCTGGATGATTGGCAAAAGCAGACAAGTGTTTACATAGTTTTTCATTATTAGGAGAAAGTTCTGCTTTCCAATCCAATTCATTCATCTCTTGAGGGATAGGAGTCAATGAGCACTCAAGATATTCGACTGCCTTTTCAATCCAATTTTTTATCATGTCGTTTTCCTAATTAAGCAATATATAACTGATAATCAACTATTTGTATTTTCTGTCGTTCACTCAGTTAAGCAAAATCCAAGTTTTATCTATTGTTCGATATATCTTCTACCTCATAACGCGTAAGTTTTTACTTATCTGTTCTTTGTGTGCCTCTTTAATTCCCGCCTCTGACGCATATCTATACCAGTTAGCTACAATTTCAACAGTCTGATCTACAATTGATAATGCGTTTTTAATCCCCATATTCCGAGCTACATCCAACAGGTCTTCCCGCCTGAAATCGTCACGCTTGTTATTTGCAGACATCTGATGCCGGTTAGTCCATCTGCCCGTCGAAGAATAGGAGTAGCAAAGTCATAGGCAGGAGCCAGGCTCCACTCTCCGCCACGGCTCAAGATAAAAGAATGATTTTTCGTGTGGTCATCGTGATTTCGTGCTATAATATTGAATACCATCCGGCGATACAATTGCTCCATATCGGGATAGGACAGATTCATGCGCCTCATTACTTGAAATGCCTGTTCGTACGAGTGGAGGGCATCGCGGTCGAAATGGGCAATGGCACACAGCGTTTGAGTATGCAATTTATCTCCGGCATCCGTCCTATCGAATCTCTTTGTCATAAAATGGGCATACTGTCCTTCCTCGAATAACCGGCATTCGGTCATTTCAATACCACAATCAAGTGCCATTTTGTAATACGCATACTCAATACGGCCTATCCCGAGAGGATTGTTCGTAACTCTCCCAGCCTCGACCCCGTCGAATTTGAGCAACCAATAAGTAAACCCATCTGGTGCCTTTACCTGCCCTGAACGCACTTCCGACATGTCGCCGTTAACGGCAATAATCGCCTTGGGTTTCGCTCCGCCCGCCGAGGTTCCTACTCTAATTATATCAAGTAAAGATTCGTCCCCTTCGTCTGATTTGAGCTGAAACTCCTCGCGCTTGCCCAGAGCCTCTTTGGCTATGTCAGTCAGGCGGGCAATTTCGATGATTGAAGATTCGTCCAATTGCAGATTGCGTTGTGCAGGCTCAAATTCCAAAGCCCCCATACCGCGTTTACCCACGTAACATAGTCGATCAACTGGACTGAACTCGCTGACATTTAATCCTTTACCGACAAAATACTCTTCCAAAATTTGATCCCCATACGCATCTGGAAGGGAGTCGGCAATAAGTCCCGGCAGCCCCTTGAATGTCTTATTATTTCTGTGAGAAGGGAAATAATATGTCCTAACACCCCGTCGAATATCTTCCAAAGGCATTATAAGAGGCGCCATATCCAAACCCTTGGCAGAAAATTCAGAGAAAAATTCAAATACTGCATATTCCCTCTCCTTATCCCACACAACGGCGGCAACATCTTCTCCCCATACAGAAACTTTGAGAATTATCTCGGTCATTTCCTCCGTTTTTTACTATTCTCCGCCAACAATTCTACGGGGCTAATTACCGGTTGCGGAATCAGGTTCTCGAAATTTTCCAATACTTTCAGCACACGCATTACGGATATCAGCGAGGACAACGAAGTATTTTTACCGTTCTCCATCTGACCGACCGTAAATACACTTATTCCTGCCCGCCGGGCAACCTCTGCCTGTGAGAATTTTTTCTTGAGCCGTGTGGCCTTCATTCTGCTACCTAATTCAGACGCTATTGCAGCATCTGCCTTCCATACCAATCCATACCATTATCTTTACCAAATGCAAAGATATGGTTTTAGCCCCAACTTCATTAGATATATCTAAGATACCATCCCGTTTAGGACATTGTCGTTAGATATATCTAAGATACTGGTATTACGATCCGCTTGATGGTCTTTATTGTATTTTGGTAATTTAAATCGGCTTCGAGTATGATTATGTACGAAACAATGAAATATTTCACCCCCCCCCAGATCTTAGTACAGAAAACTCAATTTATATTGATTCTCGGTCAGGATTTTCATTATCCAATCAAATAGCTGTTATTTCTTCCGTCTCTTCAAAGTAAACGTAATATTCTGGAATTTCTTTTAACAATATAGTTTCTCCTCGTCCATACTTTTCAAACTGACGACTAAACAACTTGAGATTATGCCAAAGATTATTTGTGTAGCTATAGTTGTGAAAAACAACCATCTGAGAAACGTATTTTATAGCAAAACCTCCTTGATTTGCTCGAAAACAAAATTCAATATCTTCACCTGCTGCCAATGAAAATTTCTCGCTAAAATCAATATTTTCAGCAACTTGTCGAGTTATTGCTAAATTTGCTGTTGTTCCATATAAAAGTCGTTTACAACCTTTGAATCTCCGACCATTTAAAGTTCCGTTTATGTCATGGTATTGTCCAAACCAATTTTTATCATAAGAAATAGTATTCCCTGATAATATTTGAAAATATTTTGATATTTTGAATGTCTCGATTATTGTTTCAATCCAATTTTCTGAAAGGATACAATCAGTATCTGTAAAAGCAATTATATCAGATTTATTTTTAAGTGCAATTTCTTTACCATAATTTCTCGCTTTTGCAGGACCCGTTTTTTTATTTTGTCGATAAATCTGTACTTGTTCAGGGAAAGAAAAAGAAATAGGTGAACAGTCGTCTATAATAATCACATTATCAGGTTTAACTGTTTGTTTGGAAATAGATTGCAATAGATTCACAATGTCGTTTATGTCTTTTTGACTTTCAATATAAGTAGGTGTAATTATACTAATAATGAGGGTTTTTGAAACATTATTAGCGATCAATTGCGGAAAATCCACATATTGAAATGTCTTATTATTCCATTTACCACTATGTCGTTTGAAAACAATGATTTCTATAATTTTAGTTATTAAAAATATTGTTTTATTGGGATTGTTTGATAGTTTTTTACGCCAGTAATCCAAAATCTTCCCGTAGGAAACATTCAACAATGAACTCATACTTCAAATTCTAAATTTGCACAGTTGCGACAATAACAACAATATTTATGGGAGCGTAGAAACATCTTTCGTTTTTTGCTTTCCCATATTTCATTCAATGATTGACAGAAGATATTACCGTAAACATACGGATTGAACATATTGCAAGGTATTATTGTGCCATCGTATAAAATACACAATTCTTTATCCAACGCAGGGCATTGTTTCATTGTTCCATGCGTTTGTGTAAACTTTTTTATTCGCAATTTAATTCCTGCAAGTTGATCGGGATACAAATACTGTAATCCTGAATTAGCATATAACTTTTCACCTTGTTCAAATTGTTCTAAAATTGATTGATAATTCCGCCTAACCGCATCAACAAATATTTCAATACCTTTATTTCGACGAATGGTATTATATAAAATTTGGCAATGATTTTCAAAGGCGAATTGGGCTATTTCATAAATACGATGGATATTCCTCTCTTGAATTGTGAAAACAACAAACGGTCTATTTTGTAACTCTTCCACTTGTTTGATGTTATTCTCAAGATATTGAAAATTTGCGCCTTTTCTAATAGTCGACAACTCTTTCATATAAGGACTGTCTATTGAAATGAAAAGCTGAACACAATTTACAATTAAAGCGTCAATAATGTTTTTATTGTTAAATGAAAAATTGGAGAAAAGATTAATATTGAGTTGTGGAAAATTCCGTTTTGTATAATTTAAAACTCCTATAAAATCAGGGTGTATAGTGCTTTCTCCTCGCCCATTCAGACGAATCGTTTCCGTTTTATCGTTTATTTGACATAATATTTCTTTGTAATTCTCAAAATATAAAAACTTATTCTTGTTAAATGGATTCGAATCCTTGCCAAACCCACACATCGTACAACTCAAATTACAGTTGTAACTTAATTCTATAATAATTTCTTTAAATCGCATACTGTTTTAATTCAATTTATTCCATAGATAATGGTCATAACACGCAGGTGCAAAATCTGATATACATACAAAACCTTGAAACTTTTGATATATCCATTCAAAAGAAACATCATTGATATTACCATATTTTTTACCAGAAGCGTATGATTGTGTAATACAAGGATAAACCTCTCCATCAGGATTTATAATAACATGCTCTTTTCCTGCTTTACAAATCTCTTTAATGTCAATTTTTCCAAATGGATATAATTGCAAATATTCATACAATACGCTATTTGCAAAATTAAGTTTGCCTTCATTTTTTAATCTTTCAAGTTGGTTCAGAATTGCATTTAGTTCGATAAAATTAAAATGATTATATTCTGTTGGTATTTCTGTTTCATCAAACTTTGAAGGGCAAACAAGCCCCACGCTGATATCAATCTCTCTTTCATGAAAATAACTCACTAATTCATAGATTCTTTTATAGTTTTCTCTTGAAATTACGCTGTGAATACAAACACCTCGTTTGAATTGTTTGGTTGAATATTTTTCTGCTATTTGCTGTATTTTATCTATATTTGAAAGGATCTTCTG
Organism: Tannerellaceae bacterium; assembly: GCA_031288175.1. GTDB lineage: Bacteria > Bacteroidota > Bacteroidia > Bacteroidales > Tannerellaceae > JAITAD01. The sequence continues at coordinate 1,759 of JAITRW010000031.1, read as the reverse complement.
AGGATTTTGATGTTTATAATTAGGCACTTCAAAACTATCAAACGATTGAACAATGTGCACACTACCTGCTCCACAAGCAAATGCTGAATTTACAAGTATATCATTAAAGATAAGGCCATTCGTTATGATTAAAACATTCACATCTTTACATTCTTGAAACACAGGAAATAAATTTCCAATATTTTTTCTTAGAGTCGGTTCTCCACCTAAAAAAGCGAAATTCTTAAATCCAATATCTAATGCAGATTTAATTGTATCTATAATTTTGTTTGTTGGTATTAATTCTTTTGCTGTTATTTCATTATGGGACACACCACAATAAGCACAGTTATTGTTACACCTATTCGTTATTTTGAAATCGAGCCACATATTGTCCATTTTTCAAGATTAAACCTGAAAGATATTTTACCCAATCTGAAAATATCGTATAGATTGTTTTATTGATAGAATAATGATAAAAAGCTATCGGAAAATCATGAGAAATAAAAATTGTCAATCCTTTATTGGTATTTCTTACAAGAAAGTCAGTCATTGACTTTCTATATTCTTCTGTACTATATATTCCCGGCGTTGGTATATCGTCAATAATATTTTGATACCATTTTTCATAGCCGTGAACATTGAAAAATTCGTTTGCAAGTTCCCAATTGATAATATGTAACCCTCCAAAAAGATTCGAAGGTGATATTTCTACAGGTTTGCCGTAACCTTTTACTATACATTCACCTGTTTGAATACAGCGAGGAACAGGAGTTGTAATGATTTTGTTAACTCTATACTTTGACAAATCTTCTCCCAGCTTACAAGCATTTATTTTTCCTTGCTCTGTTAGCAACGCTTCGTTTCCGTCTGTCCCTTCTTTGAAATCATACCTGTCGGCATGGCGAATCAATAGTGAAATCCTGTCTTCTTCAGAATAAGGTCGTAATAATTGTTCTATCATTGCACTTATAACTATTAATTAAGAAACTTCTCCACGTCAAGGAAACACCTCAGGTGGCGCTTATTTTCACGATGGCAACAAAGGTGTATAAAAATATTATAGGGGGGGGTGTTTTATGGTAAATAATATTAATAGTATCAGGTTGAATTATTAAAAATTCGTAATTCAATGCTTCCCGATGATAATCTTCGATAACTTAAGGTCTTAGAGATTTTTTCCTTCTACCAACCTCCACATAAACCCTTCCCCCTCCAGCAGCCCATACCCTCCTCTCAACACTGACATCTCATCAAAACACGCCACTTCATCGGTCGGGTAGCTGGGCTTATAGATCAGGAATGGCACAGGGTCGCTGGTATGTGTACGCACCGCACAGGGTGTAGGGTGATCCGGCAGCACCGCTATCGACACTCCCTCTTGCCAACCTTTCACCGCCTCATAGACAGGACCCACTACACGGCTGTCCAGATACTCTATCGTCCGTATCTTTAACTCCACATCTCCTTCGTGACCCGCTTCATCGCTCGCTTCCACGTGCAGATACACAAAATCATGTGCCCGTAACGCCTCTACCGCCGACGCCGCCTTACCTTCATAATTCGTATCGTACAATCCCGTCGCTCTTTCTACATAGACAGGCGTCAGCCCCGCATACACCCCTATACCACGTATCAAATCCACCGCCGAAATCACCGCTCCCGACTTAAACCCATACATCTCCGACAGCGTCCGCATCGCCGGACGATAGCCCGGAGACCATGGCCAGATACTGTTCGCCGCATCCTTCCCCGCCGCCACACGACGCTTGTTGACAGG
>JAITRW010000008.1 GCA_031288175.1 Tannerellaceae bacterium | reverse complement strand
TAAAAGGGATCGACGTTGAACCCTACGGTATAGTTATACTTTTCACGGACAGCTTTGAAACCGAGACTGATTCTTTGGGTGATGAAGGTGTTGAGATAATTCTTGCTTTGGGTGGTATCCTGGACAGTATAGTTCCCATCGGGGTCGCGATCGTATGCATTTTTGAGGGCCTCCTGTTGCTGGTGGCGGTAGGTATAGGTGGCCTGGAGGAAGTTGTTTTGCCCTATAGGCTCTACGAAAGAGACGAAGATACGGTAGTTGTAAGAGCTGTTGTCATAGCGGATATGCTGATCAAGGAGTGTCTCTTTATCCGTGAGCAGGTAGTCGATTTTGGAATAATTGGTTCCATCGGAATAGGAGTCGTTGATACCTCCTTGCAGGGTACCGCTCAGGACGCGGCCTTTGTCGTTGAGCTTGCGGCTGAAATCAATTTGGAAGGAAGCGTTGTATCCTTCGCCTGACTGATAGGATCGTTGGCTACCGAGGTTGACGGTATCGTGAACCCCATCAAGGGTAGTAGTTTCTCCTTGTTCGCTTTTCTCTGTACAGCTGTAGCCGAAATCAGGACGGAAGACTATTTGCGTGGCTTCATTGGGATGCCAGTCGATACGGAGGTTGGCGCCGATGTTCTCACTGCGGCTACGGGAGGTGTCGGCTTCGGTTTCATAGGAGAGGCTGTCGTTGGCGAGGATATTCTGCCGACTGGTGCGCCCTTGGAGCAGATTATCGGAATGTGCGTAGCGAGCATTGCCGTTGATTTCAAGTTTGTCGGGACGGACTACGCGGTTGATGTTCCCACCTATATTTCCTGATTCGGTAATCCCATTGCCTCCTCCCTGCCACATGCGGCGTCGGCCTTCTCCCATGCCCTGGAACATGGTGGAGGCGAGGTCGGAGAAGCCCATGTTGTTAGTATTGTTGATACTTCCCATGACGGTGATCTGGTTGTCTCCGGTGAAACGGTTCACCATCCCGTTGCCTTCGTAACGTTGGTCGGAACCGTAGCCGGCAAAGGCGTTACCGAACCAACCTTCTTTCATACCGGGCTTGACGGTGAGGTTGATGACGGTTTCTTCGTCGCCATCGTTGAAGCCTGTCATACGCGCCATGTCACTAAGGCGGTCAAGTACTTGGACTTTGTCGACCATGTTGGAGGGGAGATTTTTGGAAGCTACTTTGGGATCGGAGGAAAAAAATTCTTTGCCTTCGACCATTACACGCTTTACTTCCTTACCATTGACGGTGATCTTCCCTTCATCGGAGATTTCGACACCGGGCATCTTTTTGAGGAGGTCTTCGAGGACTTGTCCTTCACCTATCTTGTAAGAATCGGCGTTGTATTCCATGGTGTCGTTACGGACGGTGACTTCGGGCGCTTTGCCGATCACGAGAGCTTCATCAAGGGCGATGGCTTCTTCGGAAAGGGGAAGTGTACCTATATTAATGGTAGTGTTTTGACCAGTCACCTTGACAGGTTTGTGGAAGGTCTGGTAGCCGAGGAAAGTGACCTGAAGGAGGTAGTCACCAGGTGTAACTGCTGTGAAACGGAAGCGTCCTTCTTTGGAGGTGGCCATACCTTTGACGAAGGCACTGTCGGGAGAGGAGAGGAGGCGGACTGCAGCCTGTTCGATGGGGAGGCCGGTGGCCTGTTCGGTCACACGTCCCCTGACGGTGATTGCGTGGACGGGGTTGATTATAAGAAGGAGAATGGCCAGGAGGAAGGATTTACCTGTCGTCATACCTTTTTTTGTTTTGAATTGCCTTGCGAGGACTGTTGGTAAGACACTTCCCTGCCTAATAGGTTTAATCTCTATAAAGTGAAAGGAAGATGTTATCGTAACGATCTTCCTTTCGATCTTGATAGTTCTTCTCTACGGTATAGGGAAAGTTCTTCCATAGGAATATTTACTTTGTCCTTATGGCAGATACGGAAAGCACGGCATTACGTGCCTGTTTCTCAAGGACAGGGAGTTGAGAAGACAAAACCTCAAAGCGGGCTTCTGCCTGAAGGATGGTATTGCGGAGATGTTCTCGGGCACCGACGTTACCATTGGCATATTCCGCGCGGAGGGTTTCAAGACGACTTTGGAGTTCAGTTACCTGCTTGTCCATGGAGAGGTATTTGGCATAAAGGTTTCGGGCTTCGAGGCAAGGTATTTCGTCGAGGGTATAGTAAGCGAGGTTGTGATTGACAATAAATTCAAAATCTTTCTTGATGAGGTCTTTTTCAACAGGAGGCGTTTCATATGCCAGCTGTATAAGGTCAGCATAAAGGGTATCGTCCGCCCAAGTGCAGGAGATGGAGAACGGCATAGCTCGAAGACGCTTTTCTTCTGTGGCGGCTTCTTGAGGCGTTTCGATTTTTGTACCTATAGTAAAGAGGTAGACGCAGACTTTACCTTCGGGTTGGAAGCGGTCGGAGACGAACCAGCCGAGTTTTTTAAATTCGTCGAAGACGATAAAGTAGTCGTTGTAGATAGAATTGAAGGGCATCCCGAGCTGCTGGGGGGCGAGATAGCTGTTGGTAGAGGTATTGTAGCGGGTGACAAAGAGGTCATAGCCTCCTATGGAATGTCCGTTCGTGGATGCATAGTAAAGTGTGATACCGTCGGGGAGGACAAAGGGATAGCTGTTGTCTTCCCCGCAATTAACAATTGGTGGGAGAAGTTTTTCATCGCCCCAACTGTCTATCAGACGAGATTGGGTATAGATGCGGAAGTGTCCGTCTGTTTGTTGGGCGTAGAAAATTTTGTTCCCGAGTCGGTTAACATAGACGGGGAAAACATCTTTGGCGGGTGTTCCTGTAAAAACATCATTTGCGGGCAGAATGGATCCGCTTTCTTTGCTTAGAGAGTAAGTGTGAAGAAAATCGTCTTTGCCGGTGACGATACTGTCAATGATCTGTATCCACTCTACATTCTCTAACATCTGTCGGGCTTTTGCCGCACGATCTTTCCATTCGATAAAAACCGAAGTGTCTTGTTTCCGTTTCCCTATCAGGGCAATATATTCCCCAAATAGGGATTCGGCCTGTTCAAACCGGTAGGTCTTAAAACAAAGCATAGCCAGATAACGATAGGATTCCTGAATTTTCCGTTTTACACCTGCTTCGAGGTAAGGCAAGGCTTTTTCCAACTCTCCGGTTTCGTAACAACAGACACCATACCAGTGGTTGTAAGTTCCGTTAGCAGGAGCTTGCTTGACCAAACGTTCGAAGACGGGCTTAGCTTCTTCATAATGTCCCTGATCGTAAAGCTGTTTGGCCTGATCAAGGCTTTGTCCCAATACTTCTCCTGCGAATAACAGCAACCAAACTACTGCACCGTAACAAACCAGCTCTTTCATACTTATCGTGACTTCGTAAAATATCTCTCAAAAGTACGATGTTCGTCACATCTTTTCTACTTTTGTTGATAGGAAAGACATAGTTCATGGGGAACTATGTCTTTTTTTGTGTCCGCAAGATACGAAATCTCGGTTGATTCCCAACAAATTGCCTCAACCACCTTGTCAGAAAAACTATCTGTCGACGATGGTATCCTTGTGTTGAAGATAGACTGTATAGTATTAATTACTAATCGCTTACTATTCATTTAATCACCATAGTTCCCCATGAACTATGGTGATTTTTTTAAGGTGTTTCTATGTAGCAAAAGTGTATTTAAACTATAAACACAATGTATTATGAATAAAGAATATTGGGAGAAATATTATGCAAGGAAAGAAGGTATTGCCACACCTTCATTATTTGCTCAGTATGTTAGAGAAAATGTCATTGGGAAAAGAAGAGATCTTGATCAGATTAATTTGATTGAGTTAGGATGCGGAAATGGAAGAGATTCCATTTATTTTGCTGCCGAAGGTCTGAATGTTTCTGCAATTGACCAGTGTAAAAAAGAGATTGAATCTTTAAGACAGAGGACTGCCGATATGCAAAATATTATATTCCGGTGTGCTGATTTTTCATCTTTGGAGGACAAATTTTTTAATATAGTATACTCACGATTTACGTTACATTCAATATCGAAATATCAGCAAAATAGGTTGATTAAATGGGTATCCCGTAATTTAGTAACATTTGGAGGAGTATTTTGCATTGAAACTCGTGGGCAAAAGAATGAATTGTATAAAAAAGGGATTTTGGTCGAAGGAGAAAGTGATGCATACATATTCGATAATCATTATCGCCGGTTCTTAAACTTTGAAGAATTATGTCACTCATTGGAGGACTCAGGTTTTATTCTTCGTTATGCAGATGAGAAAAAAGGATTTGCTCCTTATAAAGAGTCAAATGAGACGTATATACGTGTAATTGCCGAAAAAACAAATAAAATATAATTAGATATGGGATTAAGTAGTAGGAATTTTTTTCTTGAAGCAGCTTTATGTACAAATATTTTAAAAGAGTTGAGTCAAGATGAGAAGAGGCAATTACAGTTAATACTATTGCATATGTTAAAGGATGTGGTTAATATATGCAATAGGAATAAGTTTTGTTATATGTTAGTTTACGGTTCTTCACTGGGAGCTGTTCGACATAAAGGTTTTATTCCGTGGGATGATGATTTGGATATTGGAATATTAAGAAAAGACTACATCCCATTTCTTAAAGAGTTTAAGAAAGAATTTGGAGATAAATATAATGTTGGTTATCCTAATGGTATTTCGCATGGTGGAGATGTTTTTGCCAAGATTAAATTGAAAGGAACGAGATGTATAGAAATATATAACTTATCAGCACCCTTCTATAATGGTATATATTTGGATATTTTTCCAATAGAGAACATGCCAAATAATATACTGAAACATGGTTTCTATGGGTTGTTTTTCGATATAGTATTATACATTACCAACTCTGTCCGATTTTATGAATATTCTAATGTAAAGTTTAAGCAATATATGTCTTATAGTAAACGTAGTAGGATTTTTTACCAAATGAGAATGGTATTAGGTTTTTTATTTTCATTCTTCTCCTATAAAAAATGGTGTTATTTATATGATAAATGGGTCTCCTCTCTACCGGAAAGTAGTTACTTGGGGATACCAACTTCTAGAAGGCATTTTTTGGGAGGTCGATTGCGAAAAGAGTTTTTTCTTCCTACAACGGTCGGGATTTTTGAAGGAGAGAGAGTCCATCTTCCCGGTAATTGTCATGAATATTTAAGAAATACATATGGGGATTATATGAAAATACCGGATGTTTCCGAAAGGGAACGACATTTTGTAGTTGAATTTGATCCGGGAGAATTTAAATTCAACGAACCGTGTGTGGAGCAGAAGTCTGATAGCATACAGGAAGTTATTTAGGAAGCCAAAAATTATCTGTAAACTAAAAAATACTTACCTTTGCCCCAGTAGCAGGTTTATCTTCTTCTCCTCGGTTAATCTCTTTTGGGATTGACGGCCCTTGTTGTATATAGAAAGGAGGTTTACGTTGCGAGAAAGACATAGTTCACAGGGAACTATGTCTTTTTTTATGCGAGGAGGGGAAGGATAACAGCTGTTTTTCAACGACTTGCAAGTTTTCCTGACAGGTACACAGATGTAACCTGCTTGCCTGAACTATATACTAACTCGCTCATATTTAAACGGTTGCTTGCCAAAAACCACCGTAGTTCCCTGTGAACTATGGTGGTTTTAAACAAATAAGAGTTAGCGCGTATGGAAGAAATCATTTTTTCGGTGATAATCCCTCACAAAAACATACCGGACTTACTGCAACGTTGTTTGGATTCTATCCC
>JAITRW010000033.1 GCA_031288175.1 Tannerellaceae bacterium | reverse complement strand
ACTTTTTTCATGATTCGAAAGTATTAATAAGTTGAATGAATTGAGTTATCTTACTTTATTTACTCGCTGAATTTGTTTCTGCATCCATTGATAAATGACTGAACGAAAAGTTTGTAGTCTAAAAACCGGAATCGCAAGATAAAGTAAATTGAGTATCCGACAAATATTTTACATACAGTTAATTTACCTCTATACTTATATGCGATGTATCCCTTATTTCGAAAGTAAATAGAGCTCCGATGACTATACTGTGCTACAGGCGGAGTCACTTGCGGTCTCTTGAAAAAAGGGATAATTGGTTGCCCTAAGTCTTTTCTTCGGGGATGATAATGGATACTTTTGGCCACCGTCCCTACTGAGAAACCGTTCTCCATAGTTCGAAAAAGGTATTCGATTTCATCTCCCCAGATAAACATCTCCTTTTTTATAAATCCGATTTTCTCAGGAATCCTACGATTTATCAATGTACTGTTAAATGGGCTCGCCGCGTTATGGACAATTTCGATCCCTTTGTAATCATCAATAGTTGTTTCTTTTCCTAAACCGATTGTTTTTACCCTTGCCAAACCAGAAGCTAACGAATATCTATCATTTGCGCTTATCACCAAAGCATTGGCATAATCCAGATTATACTTATCTACTCCGATTAATAACTGCTCCAATCCATTCTCTGCTGGCATCCCATCGTCGTCCATCATCCACAACCATTCATATCCGTCTTGGTAAGCAGCTACCATACCGGCGTAAAAACCGCCCGCACCGCCGTCATTTACACATTTGTAAATATACTTGATCTGAATATCCCCCCCCCCCCATAAGATGGCGCAAAATGAGTAATTACCGAGTCTTTTAACACACTTATGTCCGGTAATTTAGAGATAAAGTTATACGACAAAAGCATTTCGGCGGTATCTATTTCCGAATGATTATCCACGATATAGATCGCATCCGGAACTAATGTTTGCTTACGGATGGCTTCCAAACAGGTACAGAGAAGCTCTTTCCTATTGTGAGTAACTACGATAGCGGTTACTTTTTTCATTGTGTTTTATTTATGTTATTTGTCGAATCTATTTCTGCAACCATTGATAAATGATCGGCAGAAGATGCCATATTCACGGAGTCGTAACCGAGAAAGGAAGAAGATTGAATATTTAATAAAAGTCTTCCATACTTCCCAGGTCGTTTTATAGGTATATTCAATGTATCCCAAATTACGATAGTAAATAGCTCCTCTACTATTCTCATAAATAAGGATCGGAAACCTTCGGCAACCTGGAAAGACAAGTACCACTTTCCCTTTTTCCGGGGGATGGTAGTGAATACTTTTAACAATGGTAGCGACGGAAAAACCATTTTTGAGCGAACGGTAAAGGTATTCCATTTCGTCACCCAACAGAAACATTTCTTTTTTTACAAAACCGATTTTTTCGGGGATTTTGCGGTTTATCAACGTACCGTTAAACGGATTGGCTGCATTGCGAACAATATCAACTCCTGTATAGTCAGCAATCGTTTTCTTTACTCTTTCCCATCCAAAAGACAGCGTATATTTATCATTTATATTGACTACCAATGCATTGGCATAATCCAGGTTATACGTATACGCTCCGGTCAATAAATGATCTAAACCGTTTTCTGCCGGTATCCCGTCGTCGTCCATCATCCACAACCATTCGTACTCATCATGGTATGCAACTTTCATACCCGCATAAAAACCTCCCGCACCACCGTCATTGAGATGTTTGTAGATATATACGATCCGAATATTCGTCTTGCCGTCTAATGAAAGGATATGATGGGAAATTACCGAATCGTGAGAAGCAAAAGTATCCGGTAGAGAGGAAATATAGTGATTCGATAAAAGAGTTTCGGCGGTGTCAATCTCCGAATGATTATCCACAATATAGATCGCATCCGGAGCTAATGTTTGTCTGCGGATAGATTCCAAGCAAGTACAGAGAAGCTCTTTTCTGTTATGAGTAACTACAATGGCGGCTACTTTTTTCATAACCCAATTTTACATGGTTTGCCCACCAAATTTGTTCTTACAGCCATTAATAAATGATTGAAGAAAAACTTTGTATTCCAGAAACTGTAATCGTGTAATAAAGAAAATCGAATATTTAATAAACATCTCACATAGCTTTATTTTGCTTCTATACGTATATGTAAGGTATCCTTGATTCCGATAAAAAATAGACGCCCGCTCTTGTTCTTTGCCGACATATCCAAACATTTGTGGTCCCTTGTTGAAAAAAGGAAAGAGTGGCACTCTTTGTACTCTGTTTTGAGGATGGTAATGGATACTTTTAACCACCGTCCCTACTGAAAAACCATTCTTTATAGATCTCAAAAAATACTCAGCCTCATCTCCCCAGATAAGCATTTCCTTTTTTATAAACCCAATCTTTTCCGGAATCCTGCGGTTTATCAACGTGCCGTTAAACGGATTAGCTGCGTTGCGAACAACATCAACATCTTTATAATCATCAATGGTTGTCTTTTCTTTTGTCAAACCGAATTCCAAACCGAAAGATAAGGAATACCTGTCTTTTATGTCTACCACCAAAGCATTGGCATAATCCAGATTATGCTTATCCGCTCCGATCAATAATTGCTCCAATTCATTTTCTGCCGGTATCCCATCATCGTCCATCATCCACAACCATTCGTACCCGTCATTGTACGCAACTTCCATACCTGTATAGAATCCTCCCGCACCACCGTCATTTATACATTTATAAATATATTTAATCCGAACATCTTCTCCCCCATAAGATGGGATCCGATGAGTGATTACCAAGTCTTTTACTGCTGTTCTATCCGGTAATTCGGGAATCAGCTTATATGACAAAAGTGTCTCTGCTATATCCGCTTCCGAATGATTATCCACAATATAGACCGCCTCCGGAGCCAACGTTTGCCTGCGAATGGATTCCAAGCACGCACAAAGAGCTTCTTTCCTGTTGTAAGTAACTACAATAGCGGCTACTTTATTCATCAGTAATATTGTCAATAAGGAAGCAACACACTTCCCTGTATGCGATACAAAGATAAGTGTTTAAATGATCCCTCGTCAAATCTATGCGTCTATCATCTCCCGAAACTTGTTGTAGGACTTTTCCCAAGTAAATTTCTTTATATTGTCATGACCGGTTTTTGCAATCCGGTAGCGTAACTCATCATCTTCAATCAGACGGATGACATTCTCTGCCAGCAACTCCGGTTCCCTTGGCGGAGAGAGTAATGCAGTTTCCCCATGTATACACATTTCCTTAAATCCACCGATATCCGTACATACCACAGCAGCCCCACAGATCATAGCTTCACCTACGGGAAGACCCCAACCTTCCGCATGACTTGCAGCCAGAAAAATTCCGGCCTCATTGTATATTCTATTATGTTCATCTTTATCCGGTCTTTGGCAGTAACGATACCATGCCGGTAAAGAAACCGGTCGAGGGCCAGCTCCAAACACATTGACCGTCAGGTCCGGATATAAGGTTTTCACGATATTCAGGGCTTTGAAACTGTCCTCACATCCTTTTCCCGGAGATTTATTATATGACATGGTGACGATCAGCTTGTTTTTATTCTCGTAACTGATATATTTTCTGAAATAATTAAAATCAAATCCATTCGGAATGAATGTTGCCGTTTCCCCACTCTTTTCTATTAAACCTACTAACCACTTTGAAATGGCTATTTTACGTAACGGATAATGATACGTGGCAATAACTCTCTCTGTAGCCCAGTTCCAATTCTCAAAGCCTTGCACAAAATAAATTTTACTCGCGTTTATTTTGTAATTATTTAAATATGGCGATGTGCCCACTGCAGTAGCTACATATACTTTTGAGTTGGGAACAAAACATTCGGACAGAGAAAAAACCAATCGCTGTGAAATTTTTTTGTCCAGAGGGAACCAGTTTTCTGCCCTGAACTTCCGTGTCAGTGTATGATAAAAGAATTTTAGCACACCTTTTATGAATCTTAGCATATTCTTTATCTTTCCCTTCACCGAGCGTTCGCTGAAAAAAAATGACACCGCATAGACTATGCCTACAGTGTAGCCATCTGCCGCAAAACGATTTGCATATTCAAACACCACTTTAAATCCGCCCACGGGACCTTTCGTCGTCGGCAATAAAAAAACTATATCCTTCATTGTCAAATCACTTTTTATCGTTTATAGAAAGACTCACCATAGTTCGTATAGAACTATGGTGAGTTTAACGATGAAATAGAATGATAATGAATGTGTTACGATAAGGTCCCGGTATATCGGGACGTCATACGTCCTTGTGTTTTCCGATGAAATAACGAAGGAAATCCGCAAAAAATCCGCATCTTGCAGGCACAAAAAAACATAGTTCTATACGAACTATGTCATCTTTTAAATGGAACGCAGATAATGTTTCCTACTTCAGAGTGAGAAGTTTCTGTACCTGGATTTCAATAGTGGCGTCGTCTATCTTTTCAAATAAGAGTTCAGGGATGCCCAAAATATGACCGGCAGGAAGCAGATCGGCAGCCCCCAATCGGTTCCAAGGGAAAGAAGATATGTTTAGTATTTTATTCAGACGTTCCATGCTCATGGGAAGGAAAGGCTCGAAGACGATAGACAGGTTTGCAGCTATCTGTAAAGCGATATTCAGTATTGTTGCCGTACGAAGCATATCCGTCTTGGCGATTTTCCACGGTTCGGTGTCGGCCAGATATTTATTCCCGATGCGTGCAAGGTTCATTGCTTCCCGCTGGGCGTCACGGAAATGGAATGTATCCATCAATTTCTCTACCGCTTTACGAATACCGGCCATCTCTACCAACATCTCTTTGTCATAATCCGTCAACTCGCCTCCCTGCGGCACTTTTCCTTCAAAGTACTTTCCCGTTAACACGACGGCACGGTTCACGAAATTGCCCAGAATGGCGACAAGTTCATTGTTGTTCCGTGCCTGAAAATCTTTCCACGTAAAATCATTGTCTTTGGTCTCCGGAGCATTCGCCGTTAGGACGTAACGCAAGACGTCTTGCTTTCCCGGCAGTTCCTCCAAATACTCGTGCAACCATACCGCCCAATTGCGGGATGTGGATATCTTGTCTCCTTCAAGGTTAAGGAACTCATTAGCGGGCACGTTGTCCGGCAGATTAAATGACCCTTCGGCTTTCAGCATAACGGGAAAGATGATACAGTGGAAAACGATATTGTCTTTCCCGATAAAATGGATTATACGGGTTTCTTCGTCTTTCCACCATTTCTCCCAATCGTTAGGGAAAAGTTCTCGCGTATTAGAGATATAGCCTATCGGGGCGTCAAACCAGACATAAAGCACCTTACCCTCCGCATTTTCGAGGGGAACGGGGATACCCCAATCAAGGTCACGGCTGACGGCACGCGGTTGTAAACCCAAGTCCAGCCAACTCTTACATTGCCCGAAGACATTTGTTTTCCATTCCGTATGCCCTTCGAGTATCCACTCTTTGAGGAAGATCTCGTATTTATCTAAGGGCAAATACCAATGTTTCGTTTTCCGCAATACGGGAACACTTCCGCTTATTGTCGAATGAGGGTCAATCAATTCCGTCGGGCTGAGGGAGGTTCCACAGGCCTCACACTGGTCGCCATAGGCACGTGGGTTACCACATCGAGGACAAATCCCCGTGATATAACGGTCGGCCAGAAATTGCTCTGCCTCTTCGTCGTAATATTGTTCGGTCGTTTTTTCGATAAACTCTCCCTTACGATACAAACTCAAAAAAAACTCTGCCGATGTTTCGTAATGTATTTTTGAAGTAGTACGGGAATAGACATCGAAAGAGATACCAAAATCCTCGAAAGATTGCCGTATCATCTTATGATAACGGTCTACGACGTCTTGGGGACTGATACCTTCATTACGTGCACGCAGGGTAATAGGCACTCCATGCTCATCGGATCCTCCTATCATCAGCACTTCCTCTCCTTTTTTTCGCAAGTAACGCACGTAGGTGTCTGCCGGTACGTAAACTCCTGCCAGATGCCCGATATGCACAGGCCCGTTTGCATAAGGCAAAGCGGTAGTTACCAACGTACGCTTGAACTGCCTTTGTTCACCTTTCATCCTTCCCTTTCTCTATCTATATTTCTTACAATGGGCGCGAAGGTAGCCCTTTTCAAAGAGCTGCAAAGATTTGCCTTTCTCAAAATATCGGAATACTTTTGTACAACCAAATTCTAATGGAGGGTGTAAATGTTGTGTTCAGAGATAAAAACAGAGTGTAACAGGATTTATGAGTTGCTGGAGAAATGGGAGGTACGAGATGCGTTAAACTCGTTACATCAGCTCATGGAGGCGGCGCAGGACACGTCTTGGTTGGAGAAAGTAGGAAAAACGCAGAAGAAATATGAAGAATTCCTGAGTACCTGTGCAGAAGTAACAGGAATGGACGTAGCCTCTTTTTTTCGCGCTATTTTGCAGGAAGCCTATATTCTGACGGATGAGTTTCTTTATAAAGTTTCTATACAATCATCCTCTTTGTTTTTATTTGGCAAAAAACAGGGTTTAGAGAAGAATCCTGACTACTTGCGTTTACATGACCTTATCCGCTTCCAACCGGCTTTCGAAGACAAGTTGCATAGCATTCTTTTTCATCAGGTCCTCCATTCGTCTTTCCTGACGCAGAAGGAAGCCGACGATCTGCTGGCCATATTACGCGATGAGGAACACTGCCGTATTGCGGCTTGTCAAATAGTCTCGGCGCTTTTCCTGAGTATACAGGTTTGTTTCGATATGCGCAAATTGGATCTTTTATCTGCTGCTGCTGCATCGAAGCAACAAGAGATACGTGCAAGGGGTTATACTTGTCTGTTGGCCGCCCTATCTTTTCATAAAAGACGTATACCGGTATGGGAAAAAGAGATCGATGAATTGTTGAAACGATTAGTGGAAAGCGATAAAGGCTTTGGAGCGATGGTATTGCTGGTGACCGAACGTTTCACAATTGAGAGGAAAACGAAAGAGATTGCACGCTGTATACGCGAAGAGATCCTTCCGAGAATCGCCCGCGCCGGAAAAGAGCAAATGGAAACTGCCATCGAAGCTGTTAATGATGAAGAGGATGAGGTTAACTCCGAATGGATAGTAACACCAAGTGGCTGGCTGGCTGATCAGTTGAAAGAAATGAATAAACTGCAATCAGAAGGAGCCGATATGATGTATATCTCTTTCATGGGCACGAAAAAATTACCTTTCTTCGATGACCCAAGTCATTGGTTCCTCCCTTTCATTGCAGATCACGCCGAAGTACAGCGTGCCATTACCTCTTGGGGAGGGACGCCTTCCATAGCTTGTGATATCGAAGTCCTCCCACAGTTTTGTAATTCCGACAAGTATTCCTTTTTGTTAGGCTTGCATAGTAAAGCCGACGGAGGTTATCCTCCCCTGATAGAGTTACTGTGTGAAAATACCGAAAATATTGAGGTTTTCCGCAGATCACAAGCGAAAATATCGGATTGGGGCCGTGTCCAACAAATCGTCGGGCAATATATTCCTGACCTTTACCGTTTCTACCACCTCTGCCCACATCATTCCGAATTACTTGATCCGTTTGCCCCTGTTCCTAATTTTTATGCTTTACCCTCTACGAAGTCTTACATACATCAATCCGTCCTACGCCACATTGGTAACTACTTTTTCCGGCATAAACTCTATTCGGAATCCCTGGCTATTTTTCGTTACCAAGCTGATATGTTCCTTGATATCTTTGAAAGGGAGGGAGAGGAAGGAGTACTGCGCAAAGGGGACTTCTTCGGTTCTATAGAGGAAATGAAAACACTCGTCGAAAAAACCGGTTACTGCTGTCAAAAGATAGGGAATTATCAGGAAGCTTTAATTTATTACCTCTGGGCCTATGTGAACAATGGGGAAAGTGTTCGGCTGGCAAAACATATTGCAAAATGCCACTGGCAAATCGGTGACTTTGACCGCGCATTCGATTATTACCTCGCTTGCGAAAAAGCTTCTCCAAAAGATATTTCTCTTTTAATAAAAATGGGAAGGTGCTTGATGTTGAGTGAAAAATATCCCGAGGCACTTGAGTATTTTTACAAGGCCTATTTTTATCATAGTGGTGTTCGTACACAGCGACCTCTTGCATGGCTACTTTTCCTACTAGGACGTTATGATGATGCATTTCATTATTACGACAATATCCTTAAAGAGAAACATCCTTCCGTGGAAGATTACATCAACGTCGGCCACACCGCATTTGCCGCCCGACGTCCTACCTCCCAAATCATGGGTTACTATCTTAAAGCCTTAGCCAACAGCAAGAATTTAGAAGGTTTTATTAGGTATTTAAAAACTGATATTAATCATCTCCGCCGCGTAGGGATTCGCGATGAGGAATTCTCCCTCCTCTTTGATCAGCTCAAATATCTCTGGCAACAACGCCCTGATTAATTCCGCGGGAAAGACGCATGGCACAAAAGTCGGGACCACACATGGTACAGTGATCGGCCTCGCAACTGGGGGTACCCTGACTGTGGTATTCGATAGCACGTTCGGGATCCAGCGAAAGGGCGAACTGGTCACGCCAACGGAAGTCGAAACGAGCACGGCTGAGAGCGTCATCACGTAATTGTACGCCGGGATGTCCTTTGGCGAGGTCGGCAGCGTGGGCTGCTATCTTGTAGGCGATAACTCCGGCACGGACATCTTCCTTATCCGGTAACCCAAGGTGTTCTTTCGGGGTAACGTAGCAAATCATGGCTGTACCATACCAAGCTATCTGCGCGGCGCCGATAGCAGAGGTAATATGATCATAACCGGGAGCAATATCTGTTACAAGTGGTCCGAGTGTATAGAATGGTGCACCATGACAATGGCGTAACTGCTCATCCATATTGATAGCTATCTTATGCATGGGCACATGTCCCGGTCCTTCGATGATAACCTGTACATGATGTTTCCATGCTATTTCGGTCAGTTCACCAAGAACGGCAAGCTCGCCCAATTGCGCCTCATCGTTAGCATCGCTGACAGACCCCGGACGTAATCCGTCACCAAGTGAAACGGCAACGTCATACTGCGCCAACAACTCGCATATCTCCTCGAAATGGGTGTAGAAAAAATTTTCTTTATCGTGTTCTATCATCCAATTGGCCACAATCGAACCACCTCGCGAAACGATACCGGTCGTCCTACCTTTTACAGTAGGGAGATGTTGACGAAGTAAACCGGCATGGATCGTAAAATAGTCTACCCCTTGCTCACATTGTTCAATGAGTGTGTCGCGGTACAGTTCCCAAGAAAGTTCGGGGATCTTTCCGCTTGCTTTTTCCAATGCCTGATAGATGGGGACGGTACCGACCGGAACGGGCATATTACGAATAATCCATTCACGAGTTTCGTGGATATGCTGCCCTGTGGAAAGATCCATTAAAGTATCTCCACCCCACTTACAGCTCCAAACAGCCTTCTCTACCTCTTCTTCGATACCGGAAGAAAGTGCAGAGTTGCCGATATTTGTATTTATCTTGACGAGGAAACGGGAACCGATTATCATCGGTTCAGCTTCGGGGTGATTAATATTGGCGGGAATGATAGCCCGCCCTGCAGCCACTTCGCTACGGACGAATTCAGGGGTAATATGGGTAGAAACCCTCATACGGTCGGCAAGCTGATTCTCACGAATGGCAACGTACTCCATTTCGGGGGTAATAATCCCTTGCAAGGCATAGTATTTTTGAGTAATGCAACGGGAAGCTTTCGCCCGAAACGGGAGATGGGTGATCGGGAAACGGATCCTTTCCAAATTTTTGTTGTAGAAATGCTCGTTATTGTATGCAGAGGTAAAAGCAGAAAGTTGCTCGGTATCTCCACGGTGTTCAATCCATCTCTCACGAAGGCGAGGCAATCCTCGACGGATATCAATCTCGACGGACTCGTCGGAGTAAGGACCGCTTGTATCGTAAACTATGACGGACGGCTCTTCACCGGAGAGGGTGATTTCTCTCATCCCAACGCATATTTCGTGGAGTTCTCCTTCAGCATAAATCTTCCGCGAGGAGGGATAGCTTATCCTCATCATATTCGATACATATTAGTTGTATTTAATTCAGAAAGGTAGTCAACGGACTGCTAGCTACTGCACAATGCACCTGTCCGGCTAACTGTGCTTCAAAGGCCACACGTCCTGCTTCAACAGATAAACGAAAAGCTTTCGCCATTGCCACAGGGTCTCCTGCTACAGCTATCGCCGTATTTACAAGAACAGCGTCAGCCCCCATTTCCATCGCTTCCGCTGCATGTGAAGGGGCACCGATACCGGCATCAACGACAACAGGTACACAACTCTGTTCAATGATTATTTCCAATAAATTCCTCGTACACAAACCCTTATTAGTACCTATTGGAGCACCAAGCGGCATAACAGCAGAAGTTCCCACCGCTTCAAGACGTTTACAAAGGACAGGGTCGGCTTGTACATAAGGGAGAACTATGAAGTCACGTTTCGCCAATTCTTCCGTCGCCTTCAAGGTTTCCACCGCATCAGGCAACAAGTGAACGGGATCAGGGTGTATTTCCAACTTCACCCAATTTGTTTCGAAAGCCTCCCTGCCAAGTTGAGCGGCGAAAATAGCTTCTTTCGCGGTTCTTGCCCCTGATGTATTCGGCAACAACTGGACATCAGCTACCGCACGGATATGCTTCAAAATATTATCGTATACATTATTAGGGTCAAGCCGCCTCATGGCTACCGTCACCATTTCCGTACCCGACATCTTAATGCTTCGCTCCATCAGTTCGTTTGATCCGAACTTTCCTGTCCCTAAAAAAAGACGGGAATTAAATTCTTTTCCCGCTATCTTCATCCGATAGTAACGATATGCGGTATTCCTCCTGAAACATCCAGTTGAAGGGAAACACCGCTGGAGAGGGTTGTGCGAAGGAGAAAATCGGCGATAGGGTCTTCGATATGTTTTTGAATAGCACGTTTGAGAGGGCGTGCACCGTATTGTACGTCATCAGCCTGGGCAGCTACGTAATCTTTAGCTTCGGGAGTAAGAATAAGAGACAGGCCTAATTCGGCAAGGCGCTTATGGAGTGATAAAAGCTCAAGGTCAATAATCCGATAGATAGATTCTTTGGAGAGAGAGGAAAAGGTAATAAGATCGTCTATCCTGTTGAGGAACTCAGGGGTGAAGGTTTTTTGAAGTGCTTTTTGGATGACGCTACGCGAATGCTCCTTATCGTCAGAATCGTTGGAGGAAGAAAAACCGATACCACGTCCAAAGTCTTTAAGCTGTCTTGACCCGACGTTGGAAGTCATAATGAGAATCGTATTCTTGAAATCAACCTGCCGTCCGAGACCATCTGTGAGTCTCCCTTCGTCAAGTACCTGAAGGAGTAGATGGAAGACATCAGGATGAGCTTTCTCTATTTCATCAAGAAGTACGACGGCGTAAGGGTGACGGCGTATTTTCTCGGTAAGCTGTCCTCCTTCCTCGTAACCGACATAACCCGGAGGTGCTCCTATAAGCCGTGAGACGGCGATTTTTTCCAAATACTCGCTCATGTCAATACGTACCAAAGCATCGGTCGTACCAAAGAGATACTCGGCAAGTTTTTTGGCAAGATGTGTCTTACCAACACCTGTTGGACCAAGGAACATAAATGTACCAACAGGTTTACCAGGATCTTTCAGTCCGGTACGATTTCGACGGATAGCCTTGACTACTTGTGTAACGGCTTCATCCTGTCCGATAATTTGCTGTTTGAGGATATTTTCCATCTCCAAGAGGCGGATATTTTCTTCAGTAGCGATACGATGGACAGGAATACCGGACATAAGCGCTACTACTTCGGCTATTTTGTCTGCGTCTACGGTATAACGATGATCCATCAATCCTTTCTCCCACTCTCGCTTGGCATCACCAAGGGTAGTAACAATCTCCCGCTCGGCATCACGAAGGGTAGCAGCGAGTTCAAAACGTTGTGATTTGGCGGCGGCACGCTTCTTGTCGACAGTGTCACGAAGTCGCTCTTCAAGTTCTTCGATGTACGGAGGAATCACCACGTTAAGCATATGGCTACGTGATCCGGCTTCATCAAGGACATCAATGGCTTTGTCGGGAAAATAACGATCGCTGACATAGCGACCTGTGAGTTTGACACAGGCCGAAAGCGCTTCGTCGGTATAGTTGACATGATGATGATCTTCATACTGGAATTTAATATTGTGGAGAATAGTATGAGTTTCTTCCTCGGTGGCCGGTTCGACAAGGATCTTCTGGAAACGGCGTTCAAGGGCACCATCACCTTCGATGCCTTTCCTATACTCACTTAATGTTGTCGCACCTATGCACTGTATCTCTCCGCGTGCAAGTACCGGTTTAAGTATGTTAGCGGCATCCATTGATCCGGCGGCGGAACCAGCACCTACCAACGTATGTATCTCATCAATGAAAAGAATGATATTTGGATTTTTCCGAACCTCACTCAAAACACCCTTGATACGTTCTTCAAACTGTCCTCTATATTTCGTTCCGGCAACAAGCAAAGTCAAGTCAAGATTGATGATCCGTTTATCGAAAAGGACAGGGGCGACCTGCCGATTCACGACACGGGAAGCTAATCCTTCCACAATGGCCGACTTACCTACTCCCGGCTCTCCAATAAGGACAGGATTGTTTTTTTTTCTCCGGCTCAATACCTGTACGAGACGCTCCATCTCCTTTTCACGTCCCACCGTGGGGTCAAAATATCCCTCGGCAGCAGCCTTTGTCATATCCATGCCAAATTTGTCCAACAGCGGAGTGTCCGACCTCTGCCCTTGATCGCCGAGTGCAACCGGATGTGACTGGTTTCCACGAGAGACACTTTCATTGGGGGAGACGGAAGTATCATCATCGTCATCATCATCGTCCGTATAACCAGCGGTTATACACGGCAAACAACGGACGCTCACAGTATTCGCCTGTGGAGAAGTCATCACGTGAAAGAAATCCTTGTCAATATTCATAACTTTGAATTTATTGAACATCATCTGAATGGGACACAAAATCTATGCCGATGAAAGGGAATTAAGAAAAGTTCTCAATATAGCAATATCTTTGAGACCGGGCGAGGTTTCAAAACCACTATTTAGGTCAATACCTGCAAAGCGAGGATGACGGAAGCGAGTGATAACTTCCACAGCTTCGGGGCGTAGTCCTCCACTGAGTAAAAAAGGTGTCTGTCCTGTATATGCATCAAGAACCGCCCAATCAAACGAACGTCCCGATCCACCATAGGTATCGCACTTAGTATCAAAGAGAAAGTAGTCTATCATACCTTCATAAGGGATGGTTTTATTTAAATCGGAGGCCGTCGCTACGGAAATAGTCTTGATAACTCCAATTCCTTGCCGATGAAATTTCCGACAGAGAGCAGGTGGTTCCGTACCGTGTAGCTGCAAAAAAGTCGGACGATAACGAAGCATTCTCGAAAATTCATCATCCGTAGCATTTACAGAAACACAGACACTACCCATCTGTCCGCCGATGAAGGAAAAAGCTGCCTCTTCTATAGGTGGATGGAAATTACGAGGCGATTTTACATAGAAGATATATCCTATCAGGTCTACCCCTAACGCCGCTACGTCACGGATATTTTCCGGCTCGTTCATTCCACATACCTTCACTATCATTGGAGTGTTTCGACAAAGGTTTGCAAAGCACCACCGGGGTCTTTAGCTTTCATGAAAGCTTCCCCGATAAGGAACCCTCCGAACCCTATCGCGCGGAGATTTTGGACAGTTTCAGGTGAGTCAATTCCGCTTTCCGCCACAAGTAAGGGCACACCAGATGCATTGGCCAATTTAACCTTGAGGGCTTCGGAAAGATGGAAAGAGGTTGTCACATCTGTATGGAAGGTACCGAGATGGCGGTTGTTTACTCCCACCATATCCACAAAAGGATTGATGTAATCCAACTCATTCTCGTCATGCAGTTCCAACAGTATCTCAAGCTGAAGGAAAGTTGCAAGTTCCGACAAATGGCGACACTCTTCCTGCGTCAAGATGGCAGCAATTAGAAGAACGGCATCAGCACCATAGGCACGGGATTGGAAAAGTTGATATTCATCGACTATAAAATCCTTACGGAGAAGAGGAAGGCGGACAGCACGACGTGCCTGTTCCAAATCTTTCAACGAACCTCCGAAAAATTTTTCGTCCGTCAGAATGGAACATGCCGATGCTCCTCTCCGTTCATAAGCAGATACAACAGATGTTACATCCGCTTGATGGTACAACCATCCTTTTGAAGGGCTACGACGTTTAAACTCTGCGATAATGCCCGACGAAAGCACACCGTTTTGCGACGGGCGAGACAATGATTGACGCATTGAACGCGGCCGACGAGAGAAGCGAGAACCCATCCATTCCCTTAATGTCAAGAGAGGCAATCTCTTTTTTTGTTCAGCTACTTCTATGCGCTTGTTGGCGACAATTTCTTGCAAAATATCCGTCATATTCCTTTAATGAAAAATATAGTAGAGAGTAAGAAGGGAGGATATTACATAAAGAGTAGGCGTGACGGCACGGAACTGTCCGGTGAACACTTTCACAAGGGTATAGACAATCAACCCGTACCCGATACCGTCAGCAATGGAATAAGTGAGAACCATCGTCAGTAACGTCACAAAAGCGGGAAGCGATTCGGACACTTCGGAGAAGTCCATGTCTTTGATAACCGCCATCATCATGACGCCGACGACAATCAAGGCTCCTGTCGTTGCCGCACTCGGCACGAGCAAGAAGATCGGGGCAAGGAAGAGCGACAAGAGAAAGAGTGAACCTGTAACAATCGCCGTTATACCCGAACGACCTCCTTCTGCTATGCCGGAAGTACTTTCTACGTAAGTAGTGACGGTAGATGTACCAAAAACAGCTCCTACGGAAGTAGCGATGGCATCCGACAGCAAAGCACCTTTCATCTGGGGGAAGTTACCGGCCTTGTCCATGATACCGGCTTGTGCGCCGGCAGCTACCAAAGTACCCAAAGTATTAAAAAGGTCAAGGAAAACAAGAATAAGGACAATGACAATCATATCCGGATTGAGGAGGGCTGCAAAGTCGAATTTAAAAAATGTCGGGGATATGGATGGGGGTGTAGAAATGGGTACAAAGTCAGCAGGAATATTTGTTATACCCATAGGTATCCCAACAAGAGTACAAAGAATTATCCCATAAAAGAGTGCTCCTTTCACTTTCTTCCATACCAGTACAGCACTAACAAGGATACTAATCACCGCCAGCGCAGCATTGGCATTAAACGGTCCACGTGTCACCAAAGTTGCCGGGCTATCCACGATAATATCAGCATTCTGCAATCCAATAAAAGCGATAAACATCCCAATACCCACCGAGATAGCATAACGAAGATTGATCGGGATACAATCTACTATCTTTGAACGAATATTGAGAACCGTAAGCAAAATGAAGATAATCCCTTCCATAAAAACGGCTGTCAATGCCGCTTCCCAAGAATATCCCATCCCAAGAACAATAGTAAAAGCGAAGAAGGCATTGATACCCATTCCCGGTGCTTGTGCCAAGGGTAATTTAGCCAGAAAAGCCATTAAAATAGTTCCCGCAGCCGAAGCGAGGGCGGTTGCCGTAAATACAGCAGATTTATCCATTGAAGCTGCGCTTAGAATGTCAGGATTCACTGCAAGGATATAGGACATTGTCATGAACGTAGTCAATCCTGCCAGAAATTCAGTTCGCAATGTCATTTGTTTGGAATCGAAACCAAACAATTTGGTAAGTAAAGAAGTCATGTGTTAATACGGCAATTAAGTTAAACGGCAATGGTGCGAAGATATATAAAAACATAGTAAAAACGGAAGAAAAAGAACTTTCTTTGCAATATGGCAAGAAAAAGAAAAGAGCTACCCTTGCTTGAAGGAGTAGAAGTAACAGGAATAGCGGCAGAAGGAAAGGCTATAGCCAAGGTGGATGAGCAAGTTGTGTTCATTCCTTTTGCAGCTCCCGGTGACGTGGGAGATATTCTGTTGACACGTAAAAAACAAAATTATGCCGAAGGAGTGATGGTGAGATTGCTTCGACCTTCACCACTTAGAGTAGAACCGTTTTGCAAACATTTCGGAACGTGCGGAGGATGCAAGTGGCAACACTTGCCCTACGGAGAACAACTACGTTATAAACATCAACAGGTTATTGACAGTCTTGAACGTATCGGTAAAGTGAAGCCCACTGACGTACATTTTATTGTAGGCTCCGAACGCCAAACGTTTTACCGAAACAAGTTGGAGTTTACCTTCAATTCCTTCCCGTCTCCTGTACTTGGATTTCACACGCCCGGGCGTTTTGACAAAGTATTGGACGTCAATAAATGCTGGCTTCAAGAAGACATTTCCAACCGGATACGCCTTTTTGTGAAATCTTTTTGCCTCTCTCACGAGGGTTACTCTTTTTTTGATCCCAAACGTCAAGAGGGTTTGATGCGGAATTTAATGATTCGGACATCTTCGACGGGAGAAATAATGGTCGTCCTTGTTTTTTTCTATGAAGACGAAGAAAAGAGAGAAGCCTTACTTAACGCCCTCCCTCAGAATTTCCCCGAGATCACTTCTCTCCAATACGTTGTCAACACGAAGTGTAATGATAGCCTTACCAACCAAACAGTTATTCCTTTTTACGGGAAAAATCATATCATCGAACGAATGGAAGGGTTGTCTTTCAAGATCGGTCCAAAATCTTTTTACCAAACAAACAGCGAGCAGGCATACACCCTTTATCACATTATTCGGGAGTTTGCCGCCCTGACGGGAAAAGAGAGGATCTACGACCTTTACACCGGAACAGGAACGATAGCCAATTTTCTCGCTGCCCGTTCCGCCGAAGTTGTCGGGATTGAATACGTCGCCGAAGCCGTTGAAGATGCACACAGCAACGCTATCCTCAACAATATTACGAATACCCGTTTTTTTACAGGAGACATGAAAGACCTTCTCACAACCTCATTCTTCGAACAACACGGACGCCCCGATCTAATTGTCACCGACCCTCCTCGTGCGGGGATGCACACAGCCGTAACGGAAGCGCTCCTTACCGCCCGTCCCACCCGTATCATTTATGTCAGCTGTAACCCTGCTACACAAGCACGTGATTTACAACTCCTTTCTTCAGCTTATAATATCCGTGTCGTTCAACCCGTTGACATGTTCCCTCACACTCATCACGTAGAGAACGTCGCCCTGCTCTGCCTCAACGAACAATGAATTTCAAGGTAAACTGTTCCTTCCCGTTACGTGCATTTAGGATATAAATACCTGTCGGTAAGTTGAGGGGGATGTCTTCGTCAGTTTTAATGATACGAAATGCTCCACAGGTTTTCCCGTGTATCGTTGTCACATAAACCTGGAAACCTTCAAGATCAACCACACGCAAAACGCCACTGTTATAAGTTACCGTAGGCTTCACTGTTTCCAATGCCGGTGGCAAATTCTCCAGTCCAAAGATATCCTTCACGAGCAGGCTTGTTTGGCAAATCGCTTTATGATCGGATGACGTTGCTTGAATAAGCACCCAACCTGGCTTCTTTGCAAGGAAATAACAAACCTTTCTGTTGTCAAGGGAACGAATTTCTAAAATAGACGGATTATCTACCATCCACGTGACATTTTCCGCCGAAGCATCTTCTGGGAAGAACGTTGCAGTGAAAGCAAACTCTTGTCCGGAATAGACAACAAGAAGGGGCGGGGTTAACTGCATTGACAACACAGGAACGGACACCGAAATTTGACAAGTCGCTTCAAAACCGTTTTCTGTCTTTGCCGTGATACGTGCCGTACCACCTCCCTTAGCTGTTATTTTTCCGGAGGTTGTTACTTCAACAACATTCTCATTATCACTGCTCCACTCAATTCTCATGCGGTAGGCATCCAAAGGTGTTACTTCCGCACGTAATAGGCGGGATTCCTCCTTTTGCAAGGATAAGGAATTATGGGACAAATTGACTCCATTCACAAGGCTTTCTACCGTTACTACACAACTCGCCGACAAGGTGCCGTCTTCCGTAATTGCCGTGACCGTCGCCGTACCGACACCTTGTGCAGTAATTCTACCGTCACCGTTATCTGACTGTACAATTGCCACTTCGGCATTGTCAATCTTCCACTGTACGCCTTTGTTCGTTACTCCTTGCGGTAGCAATATAGGTGTCAGTATGGCCGACATTCCTGTATTCAACTCAAGGCGTCGTTTGTTTAGAGTCAGGCTTTCGGGAAAAGTAACCACACTTATCCAACAAGTATCAGAGAAACGAGCATCTACCGTCGCTACCCTGATAAAAGTCTTCCCCTCGCTCTTTAACTCCAACCAACCGGCATTATCTACAGAAACGATCGACGGATTATTACTTGTCCATTGCAGTGAAGGATGAACCGAAATATCTTCGGGTTCAAAAAATACACGCAAGGGATAAGTCCTTCCTTTACCCAAAGTTAAGTTGTGGCTGTTCAAACGGATATTCTGCAACGGCGTCTGTACCTTCACTACAAATGTTTTTAAGGTATCACTGGTACCGGCCGCCTGTACTATTATATTCGTATGCCCATCGGAAAGAGGGCGCACCCAACCAAGGGAAGTCACCGTAGCAACGAGAGGCTGGGAACTCTGGTAGCGTAGAGTTTTATTGGTCGCATCCGAAGGATAGAAAGTGATTTGAAGCTGTTTGTCTCCACCATACTTATCTATCAAAAGGGTATCTCCATTCTTGACTGAAAGGGTACCTGCTTTTATACCGATACTATCCAATGCATTCTCCACCTTTACATGACAATCCGCTTTATAGGTCTTTAATCCATACACAAACCTCACTGTGACGTAGGTATCCCCGTATTCTTTCGCTTCTATTAATCCGGTATGGGAGTCTACCGTCGCGATTTGCGAATTCTCGCTAACGAACGTGTATACAGGATTCATTTCGACCTCCGATCTTGCAGAGGCAGACAACACATAGGTTTCTCCTTTGCGCAAAGAAAGCACAGTCTTGTTAAGGCTGACTTGTATGTCACTCGGAACGGCAGTAAAACTATAGGTATCCGTACAACCGTTAGCTGTTACTGCACGTATTTGCGCTGTACCGGCTTTCAACACTTTTATTGTCACCCACGTGTCAGCTTCTTCTTCTATGGAAAAGATATCCGGCGTAAGTGTTTCCCAAGTCACAATAGTATCGGACGCATCGGCAGGAGTAAAGACCACACTGAACTTATACAACTTGCCCCCCACTTCATATTCGAAAGAGGGGTCTCCGTAAGAGGGAGATTTGATAGCTATACTTCGTACGGGGTTCACCTTAACAACAGCCGATACTTTTACCTTCGGATTGGCTTTCAACGAGGCAGTCACAGAAATCGGTTCCGCCGTTGCACTGATAACATGTGCATAGCCCTGTTCATTTATCTCCAAAGCGGCAGGAGACGAACTCACCCAATTCAAATCCGTTGCATGAGTGACAACCCCGGACGGTTGAGCCTGTACTTGGAAATACGCTGATGTACCCACCGGCATCTCCTTGTCTTCCAAGGCCAACTTCACTGCATAAACCGTACGCTGTATGCTGGAAAGAGGTATTTCGTCGGCGTTGTTCAACAAGGGCTTAGCACTAACGACAGCCACACCGGGTATATCTCCGACCTTGATCTTTCCGTGATCTATGCGGACAATATTCGGGTCGGTAGTTTCCCAAAGCACCGTGCCCGGATCAATGTCTTCAGGCAAGGAGAAAAAGAACGAATCGCGGAGAGGCAAGAACAGGATAGAATCACTGATAGATACGTCCTTTACAAAAATACGCTGCTTTATCACAAGGTTAGGATTTCGGCTACATGTAGCCGAAATAGTTGCCGACCCACGTGACACCGTCGTAAGTAATCCATCTACCTGTCCAATCTGTGCAACAGCCTTGTTATCACTGCTCCACGTGTAGTATACATCCGGTATTTCCGGCCTGACGGACAACCGTAACGTTTTATTCACATTCGACGGCACCGGCATAGTTCCACCCGACGGTACAATCGTGTCGTTTCCAGGCAAGACGAAAACAATATACGAAGTATCTATAACCGTCACGCGAATAGAATCCTTCACATCCGTACCCTTAACCTCTATGGAAACAATGTTGTCTTGACCCGGTTTCAGAAATCGTATAGCAGCTTTATTAAGATTCGAATGTATTTCGGAATTAGTGTCGTTTTTCGGTTTCACCCATTCCACAGGAAGCACTGTGTCGGGTATAAACTGAGCCGTACCGGTTGTCCATTCATTTGTCAATACAACTTCGGGGAAATTCAAAACTAACCTTACTACAGAGAATTCTGCGGAGACGTATTTTGTGGTGTCCTCTTTCAAATAAACAGTTAATGTTGTTCTTCCGAATGCTTCCATCTGCAGGTAAACCAGATTATCCATCACATTCCCTACATGGGCTATCGTCGGGTCGGACAGTTTCCAGCCTAATTCTCTGTATTTCTGGGGAAGCCCCGTTTCAGACAATACACAAGGTATTTCAGTACCCACATTAAATATTTCCTTTTCCAGCCCTGTCAATTTCAAAGAGTCAATGACATACAGGTCGTAAGAGATATTATATCCGGACCTCATTTTCAGTTCGAAGATCAACTTCGTCTGTCCGGTCTTTAAAAAACGTATATGCCCTGACGTATTGGTATGCTGATTAAGTTCCGCCACCGTCTGATCGCCGTCAAGTCTCCACGTAATGGCATTATCTTCCAATACGCTCCATTCTTCAGGAAGCCGGACGGGTAACCATGAACTATCTTTATAATGTATATGTCCCAATGTCGAATCCAACGCTCCATCGAAGTTGGAATCAATGACATATACTCCCACTGTATCCCGTTCGCTGAAATTTCCGGAAAAGGCTCCCGCAGGAAAAACATTCGGAGTATAATCAGGTTTAAGGCCTACCGTGATATACGCGAAGCCTTCCTCTTTGGCCGTAATTTCTCCCCAACTGTTGACACCGATAGATTTCCCTTCTACAATGCCATAGTCTGTCGTTTTCCATTGTATAGCCAATGGATCAAAAGTTGAAGCCGGAATAAAAGGATTGAGAAGATATTCCAACGTATCTTTTTCTCCCGGTTTGAGGATAACGACTTTCAAACCTGATTTTGTAACTACAGTAAGCGGTTTTCGTATCGCCACAGAGGAAGTACACCATATGGTCACGGCGTCTGCATCTACCGTTACGGAATAATTCGAAACCGTACCTCCTGTCGACACAGGGTTGGGAGCAGAGGCCTGACCCTTACTGTTTATCTTTATAACGGCTGCCTGATGTCCTTTAGGAACCGTCAAGGTAAACTTAAACTGATTCCCTTTCATTACGGCGTAATAAGTATTGTAGTCAGGTATACAACTTATTTCAGCAGAGGCTTGAACTTTCCGTATCTCCACTGAACATACTCCGTCAGTTGGGTAGATATTCGGTCCAATGGGCGCCTCATTGTTCATTATCCAACTCTGTTGCTTGTGATGGTCGTACTCATTGAACTGAAGCCACTCTATATTTCCTACCCATATACCTCCGCCGACCGAAGCCCTGTTCTTCCTGATAATCGCTTCACGCAACTGCAACTGTCCCTGCGAGGCAGGGTTATCTTCATTCGAAAGATAGACGCCTCCCCCTAAGCCTCCTTCTTCGGACGATGACGCACTTGCCTCATTACCTTCGAGGAGGCTACGGTCGGAAAAACGAAGAAACCCGCCATCGGTTACAGAGGCGGCGCCCCCAAAACCCTGGCCTGTACCTTTAGTAGCGGCATTGTTTCGGAAACTCACTCCGTCCGCGCCATCGTTACCGAGAAGCATACTCTCTCCCGCCGCTATAAATTGAGAAGAACCTGCACCGTCGCCTGTACGGAAAGCGGCGTACGCCCCGCCCCATGCTTTTCCCGTACTTGCGGGATTGCCATTGGCATAATTTTCTTCAAAACTACCACGAATAACATGGACAGATGCTCCTCGTGTGGAAGCTATAGCTCCTCCCTTTCCTTCTCCCGTAAGGCTCATTGTCGCTATATTACCCTTGAAGTCGGCGCCGTAACACTGAAGGGCATACATCGTGGCGGGGCTATTTATCACCATGATAGCGCCGCCATATCCACCGTTCTGCGATTCGGGACTATCCAGCGCCACGTTGTTTTTGAAAATAATATTCTGGTCGTTGATATCATCCCCAACTATCACGTTCGCCCCCAAAATACCGATAGCGCCCCCTCCTGCATCCCCTGCAATCGCTTTACCGGCGATATTACCATCAAAAAGGAGGGAAAAAGTCGGATCGTTATCGTCTGTGTCAGTGGTTATAGACACGTCCGGAACAGTCGCAGAACCTCCTTCTGGCAGGGTATTTATAATAGCAATAGCCCCTCCGAAGGCCGTAGGGAACCCTTCTCCACTGTTATCCCGCAGGGTAAAGGAATTGGACAAGGCAATATTACCTTTGAAAACGTTTTCACCTTCAAAGTATAACTTTCCGTTTTTCGACCTATCCCCCGTTACATACGTATTATATATACCGCCTCCATGACCTCTCCAACTTTCTGCGGAAGCAATATTCTCTATCAACTGGATATTCCTAAGTCGACACGCACCTGCATTCCAGATAGCGCCGCCATATCCCCCTCCGATAACGCCACCTCCGGTAACGGCTATATTCCCCGACAGGATCACATTTTCTATAGAAGCGGAGGTATTGGCAGAAACATAGATTGCACCCCCATAACCGTCACCACTGCCGTAGAAGGCTATGTTACCTTGCATATATACGCGATTGATCTCCAACACTGTGCCTTCCCCAACAAAAATAGCACCTCCGTAAGCGTAAAAGGCCCCTCCAGCACGTAACGCTCCTGTATGGAGCGCCGCAATATTACCCACGAAGGAAGGGCCATTACCCGCTACCCATTCTCCTTGTGCGGAGCCTTCAATTTTTAGAGAAGCGCCTTGTCCTGTATGGTACAAAGCCCCTCCGAAGGCACAATTACCTTCTCCTCCACCGGAAGCTACATTATTCCGGAAAGCAGTACTGCCCGAAATCCGGACTGTCCCACCATTGTTATATATTGCCCCTCCATAGCCCATGGTACGGAGAGAGGCTGTATCTTTTTGGAAGAGGGTATTTCCTGTCAAATTCAACACCCCTTCGTTGTAGATAGCGCCGCCATATCCTTTAACGGCATCATCCGTTGTCGTTGCGGCTTTATTTTCAGACAACGTTACATTGTCCAGCGTCACGACGACTGATGGAGCTACATAAATAGCACCCCCGCAATTCGGCTTGACCGTAGACAGCGCGGCATTTCCGCCACGGATCTCTATTCCCCTCAACAACACCGACTGTCCTACTCCGCCATTAAACACAAATACGCGATCATTGCCTAACGACTGAATTTTGACATTCTCCCCTCCCGCCACAATGGCAAAAGACTTGTCTGTCGCAAAAGACTGGGACACTTCATAGACACCCGGACTCATTCGCAGAGTATCCCCCTGGGAAATGTTATCAAGGGCATATCTCAGGTTCGCAGGCGTCACCCATCCTCCCCCCATCTCATGACCATTGGCACCTTGGGGTGAAATATACCAATCACGGGCATCCGATGGCGTACTCACTGCCAAAAGGATGCCGAACAATAATCCCTGCGTTGATCTCATACTCCTCTCGTTACGATATCACCCGCAATATTAGGTAATATTTCCGACACGCCTGTCGCAAGAAACCACTATTGCCCCAAATCTTTTAGTTATCTTTGCTACGATTCCATTTACTATTTGTCATTCACTCTTTATGGCTCTCATTAAATCCATCTCCGGTATCAGGGGAACTATCGGAGGAAACGTAGACGAAGGCCTGGACCCTTTGGCGATTGTCCGTTTCACGGCAGCTTATGCTACCTTTATCCGGCAGGCAACGGGGGCGGCGGCACCCCGTATTGTCGTAGGACGTGACGCCCGTCTGTCCGGAGATATGTTACGTCAATTCGTCACAGCCACACTTACCGCAATGGGTTGCCACGTAACAGATATAGGCCACGCCACGACGCCTACCGTCGAATTGGCCGTTATTTGGGAACAGGCTGCCGGAGGACTTATACTCACCGCCAGCCATAACCCCGCTCATTGGAACGCTTTGAAATTGCTTAACGGTAAAGGAGAGTTTCTCAATGCAGAGGAGGGTGCCGAAGTACTCTCCATTGCCGAAGCCAACGATTTCATTTTTGCTCCCGTGGATAAACTCGGACACATCGCCTGCGCCGACTATGCTCAACGTCATATTGACGCCATCCTTCGCCTTCCGCTCGTGGATACCGACGCTATCCGTGCTGCCGATTTCCGTATTGCTGTCGACATGATAAATTCCGTCGGCACGTATATTATTCCCAATCTCTTACAAGCACTCGGCGTACGAGAAACCATTCTTATCAACGGGACGCCCGATGGGCATTTCGCTCATAATCCTGAGCCACTTCCGGAACATCTTGAGGAAATCTCTCGAGCCGTCAGCGAAGGTAATTTTGATCTTGGTTTTGTGGTTGATCCCGACGTAGACCGTTTGGCCATTATCTGTGAAGACGGTAATATGTTTGGGGAAGAATATACTCTCGTTGCTGTCGCCGATTATGTTTTTGGGAGGATTTTACAAGGAGGAGCTGTCAGCAACCTTAGTTCTTCACGTGCGCTTAAAGACGTGGCCCTGTCTCATGGGCGTACTTACCATGCTTCTGCCGTGGGCGAGGTGAATGTAGTTGCCTGTATGAAGGCGACAGGAGCTGTTATTGGCGGAGAAGGAAACGGCGGGATCATCTACCCCGAACTGCACTACGGACGCGACGCCCTTGTCGGTATAGCTCTCTTCCTTTCTCACCTGGCACGAAAGCGAATGAAACCTTCCGAACTACGGAAGCTCTACCCTGCCTACTCTATCTCCAAGCAGAAACTTGAACTCTCTCCCGATATTGACATAGACGCCCTTCTCACTGCTTTTCGTACAGCTTATCCTCATCCCGTCACCGACATAGACGGTATCCGCGTTGATTTCCCCGATCGTTGGATACATTTGCGTAAGAGTAACACCGAACCTGTCATCCGCATTTACGCCGAAGCACCCGATGAAATCCAGGCCGATGAACTCACGCAAGACGCTATCCGCATCCTCCGACAGAATATTTTTGTATGAATCTTGAACTGGACGAACGCTTCTTCACTCACACTCTCACTAACGGCCTTCGCATAATACATGCGCACCAGAACTCGCCGGTCGGCTATTGCGGTGTCGCTATCAACGCTGGGTCCCGTGACGAAACTGATGATGAGAACGGGCTTGCACACTTCGTCGAGCATGCCATTTTCAAAGGAACAGAGAAACGCAAACCCTGGCACATCATCCAACGCATGGATACCGTCGGCGGAGAACTCAACGCCTTTACTACCAAAGAAGAGACCACTATACACTGTACGTTTACCACCGAGCATTTTGAGCGCGCCCTTGAACTCATTACAGACCTTCTTTTCCATTCCACCTTTCCACAAAAAGAATTGGAAAAAGAACAGGGTGTTGTCCATGACGAATTCAAATCCATCGAAGATATGCCGGACGACTACATCTTCGACCACTTTGAAGACCTCTTTTTTCATGGACACCCTCTCGGACACAACATCCTTGGTAACGACAATTCCATCTACAACTTTACACCTGAACACGTCCGTTTCTTCATTCAACGTTACTACCACCCCTCTAATATGGTCTTCTTTTCCTCCGGAAGCGTCAGCTTCGACCGCATCGTTACCCTCACCGAGCGCTACCTTGGCAATATTCCCGATACCCATAGCCCTCATTCAACGCGTGTCCCTCCTCCTCAACAGAAGCCTTTCGACAAAGTGTTTCGCCGCGATTACCGACAAACTCACGTTCTCATCGGTACCCGTACACCTCATGCCGGTGATGACCACCGCTTTCCCCTCATACTCCTTAACTATATACTTGGTGGGCCTTGTATGAACAGCCGACTTAACGTTGCCCTGCGTGAACGAAAAGGGCTTGTTTATGCCGTCGAATCTTACCTCAATACATTCACCGATGTCGGCCTCTTTACCGTCTACTTCGATACGAGTCCCGCCAACCTCGCCCTTGCTTTGCACCTCGTCCATGTCACCGTCGACGAGCTATGTCAGTCCCCACTCAGTCCATCCACTCTCTCTGCTATCAAAAAGCAGATCACCGGCCAGACAATCATCGCTGCCGAACAAAAAACCAACCTTTTTTTTAGTCTCGGTAAAGAATACCTACATCACAACTGTCCCTACTCCAATACCCGTTTCATTGAACGTCTTTGCGACCTCACCGTCGCCGAAATCCAAGAGACAGCCTGTTCCTTCCTCAGTCCAACCGGTTTCTCTACACTCATTTATACACCCGATTCTCCTTCCAAAGTCCGTAAAGTGATTCCGCATCCGTAAGTTTTTACAAAAATAGCAATTACGTGTGCACCTCAGCTGAGTGATTTTTTATAAAATTTCCTACCTTTACGGTCGTTTCTACTGTCGTTTTGTTTTCTATAAAATTATTGTCCTATGTGCTTAATGCAACATATCATCGCCCGTGCCAAAGCCGACAAGCAACGTATTGTCTTGCCGGAAGGTACGGAAGAACGAACCTTGACGGCTGCCGATCGCGCTATTGCTGACGGACTGGCCGAAATTATCCTTATTGGTGACCCCGATACTATCCACCGGCAAGCCGATGCTGCCGGTCTCGAACATATCGCCGCCGCTACCATCATTAATCCTACCAAGCACCCTAAACGGGCTGCTTATGCATACCTCCTCCACGATCTTCGGAAAGCGAAAGGTATGACACAAGACGATGCCTTTCGCTTCGTCCAAAATCCACTCTACCTCGGTTGCCTCATTATCAAGGCAGGTGATGCCGATGGGGAAATTGCCGGCGCACTCAATACTACAGGTAATGTACTCCGTCCGGCCTTACAGATCATCAAGACACAACAAAGCGTCACTTGTGCTTCGGGAGCTTTTCTGATGCTCCTATCGGACGCTTCTTACGGAGAAGATGGTGTAATGCTTTTCGCCGATTGTGCCGTTATCCCTGATCCTTCTGTCGAAGAACTTGCCGGTATCGCACTCTCTACGGCATCCACAGCACAAGCTCTTACCGGAGTTGAACCCCGTATCGCTATGCTCAGTTACTCCACCAAGGGCAGCGGGACGGCAAACGACAAGATGGCCGAAGCCGTCCTCCGCACCAAATCCTTATCCCCCAGTTTGCTAATCGACGGGGAATTACAAGCTGACGCCGCCCTTGTCCCCACGGTTGCCGCCCGTAAGGCTCCCAGCAGTTCTGTAGCAGGACAGGCTAATGTACTTGTTTTTCCGAATCTTTCCGCTGCGAATATCGGTTATAAATTAGTCGAACGCCTTGCTCATGCCGAAGCCATTGGTCCTATCCTACAAGGTATGGCAGCGCCTGTTAACGACCTCTCACGCGGATGTTCTTCCGATGACATCTATAAAATGATAGCCATTACTGCCAATCAAGCTCGCATATCCAAAGGCTGAAAACACCACAGAGCTTTTTTACCTTTGCCGCCTTGTTAAACGGCAAACTACTTTGAATATACAAGATTTACTGCGCCTCTACGACACCCATCCACTGATTACTTCGCTGGAAAAGCACCTGCGGGACTGTATAGCATGTACTGCAATCAAGGGGTTGGTCGGTTCGTCCGCTCCTATCGTTATTGCCACGCTCCACCTGCGAGGTGAAAGTTTCCTCTGTCTTCTCAACGATGCCGAAGAAGCCGGTTATTTCTACCACGACCTCACTCAACTTCTCCCTGTTTCTTCTCCGGTCTATTTTTTTCCTTCCGCTTACCGTCGTTCGATCAAGTATGGGCATAAAGATCCTGTGGATGAGATTTTGCGTACCGAAACGCTCGACAAACTCCGAAACAGGACAGTAGATTCTCCTTTCATCATTGTCACTTTTCCCGAAGCCCTCGCCGAATGTGTCGTCTCTCAAACTTCCTTGGGCGAACATACCCTCAAAGTACACGTAGGAGAAAGTCTGGACAGTACTTTTGTCGCCGATATGCTTACCGAATACGGTTTTGAGAATACCGACTACGTCTATGAGCCGGGACAATTCGCCGTACGTGGAAGTATCCTTGACGTTTTTTCCTACTCCCACGAAAATCCTTACCGTATTGACTTCTTCGACAATGAAGTCGAAACCATTCGTACCTTCGATGTCGAAACCCAACTTTCCAAAGAATATCCTACCGAAATCAGTATTATTCCCAAGGCTGATGTGATAGGACTCGCGAGGGAGTCCTTGTTTCACGCCCTTCCGCCACAGAGCATTATCACTATTAAGAACCTGATTTTTTGCCGTGAACGTGTAGATGCTGTGTGGAACGAAACGCCTGCTTCCAGTGACGAGGAATCTTTCTCAGGGCAAGAAGAGATGCGTTCTTTTCTCCTCCCTGCATCTATCTTGTTCCAATCTCTCCCTAATTTTCGCCAACTTCATTTCGGATCATCCATTCCTAAAAAAACCGACGCCGTTTTCACCTTCTCTACCACCCCACAACCTGCCTTCCATAAGAATTTCGATCTTATCAACGAATCTTTCGCCTCTTTGATCAAACAAGGTTATACCCTCTATCTACTTAGTGATGCCGAAAAACAAATTGAACGTCTGCGGAATCTTCTTCATAACATACCCTTTTCTGCTATCGGAAAAACCATTCATGAAGGATTCATAGACGACGACCTCCATGCTATCTTCTTTACCGATCACCAACTTTTCGATCGGTTCCACAAGTTTAACCTCAAAAACGATAAAGCCCGTAATGGGAAAGTCATGCTTTCCCTGCAAGACCTTAACCGTTTCTCTTTCGGTGATTACATCGTACACACCGACCACGGTATCGGACAGTTTGGTGGTCTGATACGTCTCGAAACAAACGGAAAAATACAGGAGGTCATCAAACTCATCTACCGTAACAACGATGCGATCTTCGTCAGTATCCACTCCCTCCACAAACTTTCTAAATATCATGGAAAAGAAGATTCCCTGCCTACCCTCAGTCAACTTGGTACCGGCGCATGGGAACGTGTCAAAGAACGTACTAAGAACAAAGTCAAAGACATTGCCCGCGACCTTCTTCTCCTTTACTCCAAACGACGACAGGAACAAGGGTTTTCCTTCTCTCCCGACACTTACCTGCAATATGAACTTGAAGCCGGTTTCCTCTATGAGGACACCCCCGATCAATCCCGCGCTACTGCAGAAGTCAAGGCCGATATGGAAAATCCCCGTCCAATGGACAGACTTATTTGCGGTGACGTCGGTTTCGGTAAGACCGAAGTGGCCGTCCGCGCCGCCTTCAAGGCCGTTGCCGACAATAAACAGGTAGCCATTCTCGTACCCACTACGCTCCTCGCCTTTCAACACTATCGCACCTTTACAGAACGTCTTCGTGACTTTCCCTGCCAAATTGACTACCTAAGCCGTGCACGTACCCCTACTCAAACTCGCGCTATCCTTGCTTCCCTCAAAAACGGAAAGATTGATATACTTATTGGTACACATCGCCTTGTCAGTAAAGACGTTGTTTTCAAAGATCTCGGACTGCTCATTATTGATGAAGAACAGAAATTCGGTGTTTCCGTTAAAGAAACTCTCCGCAAGATGCGCACGAACGTTGATACCCTCACCATGACCGCCACGCCTATCCCTCGTACCCTCCAATTCTCTCTGATGGGAGCACGTGATTTGAGTAATATCACTACCCCTCCTCCAAACCGTTACCCCGTCCAAACCGAAGTTCATACTTTCGACGCCGACCTCATCCGCGAAGCCATTAACTTTGAGATGAGCCGTAACGGACAAGTTTTTTTTATCAATAATCATATCTCCCATATCCCCGATATGGAGGCCACTGTCCGACGGGAAGTACCCGATGCTCGCATCGCCGTTGCCCACGGACAGATTGATCCCAAGCGCATGGAGGAACTTATCCTCGACTTTGTCAATCAGGAGTATGACGTCCTTATTGCTACCGGGATTATTGAAAACGGGATTGACGTTCCCAATGCAAATACTATCCTCATCAATAACGCCCACATGTTCGGACTTTCCGACCTCCATCAACTTCGCGGACGTGTCGGTCGCTCTAACCGTAAAGCCTTCTGTTACCTCCTTGCCCCACCTCTTTCTTCCCTCACCCACGAAGCACGCCAACGGTTGCAAGCCATCGAAAATTTCGCCGGACTTGGTAGCGGTATACACCTTGCTATGCAAGATCTTGACATACGCGGGGCCGGTAATCTCCTCGGTGCAGAGCAAAGCGGTTTTATTGCCGACCTTGGTTACGAAACCTATCAAAAAATTCTTCAAGAAGCCGTTAACGAGCTACGTATTGAAGAGTTTGCCTCCCTCTCCAGTGATACCCTTGATACTGATACACTTTTTGTGCATGAGACCTTTGTGGAAAGTGACCTCGAACTACTTTTTCCTCCCTTCTACATTCCCAACGATTCCGAACGTATTGCCCTCTACCGCGAACTTGACAATATGGAAAAAGAATGCGACATCTTTGCTTTCACTGAACGCCTCCAAGATCGATTCGGCAAAATCCCTCCCG
Organism: Tannerellaceae bacterium; assembly: GCA_031288175.1. Lineage (GTDB taxonomy): Bacteria > Bacteroidota > Bacteroidia > Bacteroidales > Tannerellaceae > JAITAD01. The sequence goes on along the minus strand of JAITRW010000033.1, from coordinate 86,241 downwards.
AAGGGCTTGAACTCATTCGTATCGTCCGCCTCCGCCGGATAGCCAAACAACTCGGCATGGAAAAGGTCATCCTTAAAAATACTTGTATGACTACCCATCTCGTCTCTAATCCCGAAAGTCTTTACTACCAAAGTAACTCTTTTGACAAAATCCTCGCTTTCGTCCAACAACACCCTAAACGTTGTTCTCTACGTGAACAGTCTACCAGGCGCTCACTCACTGTCCGCGACGTTCCCTCCGTCGAAACGGCCGTCACTCTCCTACAAGAGATCGTCTCTGCCTAAAAAAATAAAGAGCGCACTTTAACAAGTACGCTCCTCACTATCAGTGGAAATAAAACATCCTCTAAGCTTCGCCTTCCTCTTTTTTTGTAGAGCTTGATTCTGACTCCCCTTTTTCTGCTACTATTGTTTCGGATTTAGGTGTTTTATTCACCTCGGAAGCATCGTGTTCTTGTCCCAGCAATCTGTCTTTTAAAGCAGCCAATTGTTCTATGTCTCCCAATGTCGTTTTTTCCATCGGGGCAAGATTAGAAAGCGAACCACTACCCTCCAATTCTGCTTCTTTGTCTCTCTTTCCGGTACCACCTTTTCCTCTCTTAGGCTCGGAGGAAGCGGTATTTTCCCGTTCCTTCTCTTTTTCCTTACGCTGTTCGTCTTCGAAGATGCGGCTATGGGAGAGAATTATACGGCGGGCCTCACGATTGAATTCAATCACTTTGAATGGCAGGACTTCATCCAATCCGGCTTGGGAACCATCCTCTTTTGTCAAATGGCGAGGAGTTACAAAGCCCTCTACTCCGTAGGGTAAAGATACCATTACACCCTTTTCTACGATATCCGTAATAGTCCCCTCGTGTATGGAGCCGACAGAAAATATTGTTTCAAACACATCCCATGGATTTTCTTCCAGTTGCTTGTGGCCCAAACTTAAGCGGCGACTCTCTATATCTATATCCAGCACTTTCACTTGCAATTCTTCTCCGATACGGACAAATTCCGAAGGATGTTTCACCTTCTTTGTCCAGGATAGATCGGAAATATGTACCAATCCTTCAACTCCTTCTTCCACTTCCACGAAAATACCGAAAGTCGTGAAATTCTTCACTCTTGACATATGTACCGAACCGACAGGGAAACGAACTTGGATACTTTTCCACGGGTCTTCTTTCAACTGCTTCATGCCAAGGGATAACTTACGCTCCTCAAGGTCAACGTGCAAGATAAGTGCTTCTACTTCATCACCTACTTTCAGGAAATTCTGTGCACTACGTAAATGTTGCGTCCACGACATTTCGGATACATGGATAAGCCCCTCGACGCCCTGATAAACTTCCACGAAAGCCCCGTAGTCTGCCACAACCGTAACCTTGCCTTTCACAACTGTACCTACAGTCAATTTGTCGACAATAGCATCCCACGGATGAGGGGTAAGCTGCTTCACACCGAGCGCGATACGCTTCTTTTCATCGTCGAAGTCAAGGATAGCCACATTGATTTTCTGGTCAAGCGCAACGACCTCTTCCGGACTGCCGACACGCCCCCATGACAAGTCGGTAATATGCACCAATCCATCCACACCGCCGAGATCCACGAACACGCCATAAGAAGTAATGTTCTTCACCGTACCTTCCAGAACCTGTCCACGTTCGAGGTGAGAGATAATTTCCCGCTTCTGTTCTTCCAATTCGGCTTCGATAAGAGCCTTGTGGGAAACAACTACATTTTTGTATTCTTGGTTTATCTTCACCACCTTGAATTCCATCGTCTTCCCCACGAAAATGTCATAATCGCGTATCGGTTTCACATCTATCTGTGAACCCGGCAGGAAGGCTTCAATGCCGAATACGTCCACGATCATGCCACCCTTAGTACGACATTTGACAAAACCTCTGACAATCTCCTCTTTTGCCAATGCTTCATTTACACGATCCCATGCACGCACGGCACGCGCCTTACGGTGAGAAAGTTGTAATTGCCCTTTTTTATCTTCCTGGCTCTCAATGTATACTTCTACTTCATCGCCTACTTTCAAATCAGGATTGTAACGAAATTCCGACATTGACACCATGCCGTCCGACTTAAAGCCGACATTCACTACAACTTCCCGCTTATTCATCGACGTCACTTTGCCGATAATGACATCGTTATCGTTTACCGTATTAAGAGTTTTGTCATAGGCAGCAAGCAACGCTTCTCTATCTCCCTCTATACGGATATCCCCCTTCTCATAGGCTTCCCAGTCGAAATCTTCCATCGGCCGGATGCTCATCGTCTTCAATTCCAAATCTTCCACTCTCAAATCCAAATTAAAAGGTTAAACATTCATGGTTTACACTCTCTGAAAAACAAGGTGCAAAGGTATTCCTTTTTCGCAACCTCTCGCCGTTCCCTTTAAAAACTTTATCCGTCCTTCTTTCCATAAGAAATAACCCTTACATTTGCGGCGCGTTCGCACGTATTGTGTGATTGTTTCGCTTTGTCTCATGGTGTAATGGTAGCACTGCAGATTTTGGTTCTGCCTGTTCAAGTTCGAATCTTGATGAGACAACTTCTTTTTTTGTGTACGGTAGGCAAAAAGGAGAAAAAAGAGTAAATCAGGGAATAGAGAATCCGAGGCGAAGGAGGAGGAGAGCCTCTTCCGGAGTTGCATTTAGGATAGAATAAGCGGAAAATTCGCGTGGGTGGGAGTATTGACTACGGAGAGCTTCAAAAGAAGAAGGGTCCTGACGTAAAGACATGTCAATAGTGTGTGGCGTAAAAACGGTAAGGATAGCCCTTTCAATCCGTCGGTCGGGGAAGTCCGTCATATCAATTAAAGGACGAAAGGGATGAGGTAGTCTAATGCGACGGAGGGCTTCCTCACGCCTTGTCTCCGGTAAATTGAAGAAACGGGAAATTTCCTCTACACAACAACGGACGGCATTTGCCTTGCCATCAGCTGAAAAACCGGCAATATGCGGAGTAGTAATATCGGCTATGGTGAGTAACTCACCGGCAATATGCGGCTCGTTTTCCCAACAATCTATCACAAGGGCGCCAATCTTTCCCCGTTTCCGTCCGGTAATTAAGGCATCCGTATCACACACCGCCCCGCGTGCGGCATTGATGAGGCAAGGGTGGCGGCAAAGTTTCTCTATAAAATCATTGTGTACCAAGTGTATCGTCGGGTATTTACCTTTTCGCGTAAGCGGGGTATGGAACGTGATCACATCCGCCTCTGCCGCAATCGTATCCGGAGAAACGAAACCTTTCGCTCCTTCCGCATCTTCCCGTGGAGGGTCATTGAGCAATACCTTCATACCTATAGCCTCACAAAGACGCTCCACTTCCTTACCCACGTATCCGACGCCAACAATACCGACAGTCTTTCCATCCAGCCGGTCGCCATTCCGTAATGCCAACACTGTCAAGCAAGCCAATACATACTCTGCCACTGAACGGGCGTTGCTTCCCGGTGCGTTTCGCCAAACTATTCCTGCTTGGTCACAATACTCCGTATCTATATGGTCAAACCCTACCGAAGCTGCCGTAATCAATTTCGTGCGGCTACCTTCCAATACCTTGCGGGTACATTTATTGATACTACGAACTATCAGCACATCGGCATCTTTCACCTTTCCTGCCGAAAATTCATCTGCCGAGAAATAACGCACATCTTCACCTAAAGCGTCCAATGCCCCGCGAAGAAAAGGTATTGTCCGATCGGCAGCAATCAACATAATTTTCGGATACGTCCGACCGCTTCCAACAAACGTTCTTCAGGACAGCAAAGAGAAATACGTATATAACGTTCTCCCTGGCTTCCGAAGATAAATCCGGGCGTTATAAAGACATTTGCTCCATATAATATCCTGTCCGTCAATGATTCGACATTCCTTTCCTTCTCAGGTATGCGTCCCCAAAGGAACATTCCCGTCTGTTTCTCATCATAACGGCAACCCATAGCCGTCATCAACAATTCCGCTGCCGCACGTCGGGAACGATAGACCTTATTCATACTTGCGTACCATTCTTCCGGAGCTTCCAATGCCGCTACCGCTGCGTATTGCATGGGTTGAAACTGTCCCGAATCCACGTTACTCTTCACCTTTAATACCCATTGTACGAACTTCTCATTGGAGGCCAACATCGCCATACGCCATCCCGGCATGTTGTGTGCTTTACTCATAGAGTTCAACTCTATACAAACGCCCTTCGATCCGGCAGTTTGCAGGATACTCAAAGGACGATCATTGAGAATAAAACTGTACGGATTGTCGTGGCATATCACAATTCCTTGCCGACAACCAAATTCTACCAAACGGTCGAACAATTCACCGTCAGCGTTTGCACCCGTCGGCATGTGCGGATAGTTTACCCACATCAACTTTACTCCCGATAGGTTCAAGCGTTCCAATGCATCAAAATCGGGTTTCCAGCCGGTATCTTCCGTCAAGTCATAAGGTATCGTCACAGCCCCAACCAACTTACTAACCGAAGTATAAGTCGGATAACCCGGATTAGGAATGAGCACTCCATCCCCGGGATTGAGGAACGTAAGCGATATGTGCAAGATTCCTTCCTTCGAACCTATTAAGGGCAGGATCTCCTTTTCCGCGTCAAGTTCTACACCATACCATTTTGCATACCAGTGGGTAAATCCCTCGCGCAGTTCTCGTATACCCGTGTACGGTTGATAGCCATGAGCATCGTCACGATGAGCGTGGCGGCATAAGGTATCTATCGTCGCTTCCGAAGGCGGCAAATCCGGACTACCCACACCAAGGTTGATGATATCTTTGCCCGCCGCATTTAAGGCAGCTACTTCTTTAAGCTTACGAGAAAAATAATATTCTTGTACATTACACACCCGTTCGGCAGGGAGAATCTCACACATACTGGCCTCCCTCCCTATATTCGCCTAATATCCGGAAATCGCTTATCAACGGCAGGATAGCGTCTAACGATTGTCGGTAACGGGCATATTCTTTAAACGTCAAATCAATATAAAAAAGATATTCCCATTCCCGCCCAATGACCGGTAGCGACTGTATCTTCGTCAAACTCATACTGTAAAAAGAGAGGATAGACAACACTTGCGACAAACTCCCCGCCGAGTGGGGTAGAGAAAACACCAATGAAGCTTTGTTCAATTCTTCACTGTTACCGGACTTCTTTCTCTTCAAACTATTTTCCAGTACCAAAAAACGTGTGAAATTACGCTTATTCGTCTCAATCCCTTCCGCCAAAATAGCCAGTCCGAAAGTTTCCGCCGCCAGTTTGCTACACACCGCTGCCACGCCACGCCGTTGCTCCTCTGCGATCCGCCGAGCGCTCAATGCCGTATCTTCTGCTTCTATCAATCGTATTCCTTTTAACTTATTCAAAAAATCCATGCACTGCGCCAAGGCGATGGGATGCGAATCCACTTCTTTGATTTCATCCGGCCGTGTATCCGGTAATGCCGCTAATGTATGACTTATACGTAATTTGATCTCCCCCATCACCCATGCCCCACTCCCACGTATCAATTCATGGTTTTGTAGAAGGCTTCCGGCGATGGTATTTTCAATAGCCATCATGCCTGCTGTCTCCGGCTCACGGGTTACCGTTTCCACTACCTCCCGGAAAGTCAAACAATCTACAACTTCTATTTCCTCGCCGAAATATTTCCTCGCCGCAATGTCATGATACGATCCTGCCACACCCTGTATGGCCACGCGCTTCCTCATACCCATATTCATGGGTGCAAAAGTAAATATTTCCGATTTCCCGCTTACAACCTATATAAAAAGCGGTGGAGTTTGGGGGATATGGCTACAACCTCCTCACACCCATATTCATAGATGCAGAAGTAAGCATTTCCGATTTCACAAATATAGTTATCTTTGCCTATGCTTTTGCAACAAGATAAAACAGACTTAAACACCTTGGCGACTTACGTTAAACATTCATCGTTTGACACTTTCCCTTATTCTACTAACACAATAACCTCGCTTGCTTGGGCTAATATAACCAAAACCTTTACCCATACCCAACACTCCTTACTAATTTATTTCCTTTTCCTCTTTGCACCGTTTGGGCAGGGACGAACTGTGTATTCGTCCCCCCCCGCACAGGTATTTTCAAAAACAAAGATTATCAGCCAATTAAACCATAATAGAAGTATATAGATGAAACCATTACAAACATTTTTCATGGCCTTGCTTAGCTGCTTGGCGTTCACCGCCGAAGCAGACTCGCCACAGGATGCGGTGAAAGTAACAGGGACAGTAACGGACGAGACCGGAACAGGGCTTATCGGCGCCAGTGTCCTTGAAAAAGGAACGACTAACGGCACGGCTACCGACCTTGACGGTCACTTCGGGATCACCGTCCCCCGCGGTGCTACGTTAGTCATCAATTATCTCGGCTTTCTCCCCGTCAGCCTGAACATTCAAGCAGGTAAAAGCCATTACGACGTCGCCTTGAGCAGTGACTTCCATTCTCTCGACGAAGTAGTAGTAGTAGGTTATGGCGTGCAAAAGAAGCGGGACTTAACAGGGGCTGTCACTTCCGTCAAGATGGACGACTCGCCCGTAGCCACGTTCTCCACCGTCAGTCATGCCCTGGCCGGTAAGGCCGCCGGATTACGGGTAACCCAAACCAGTGCCCAGGTAGGCGGCGGTGCCACTTTCCGTATCCGCGGCGAAACCTCTATCAATGCAGGCAATGATCCGTTGATCATCATCGACGGCTTCCCCATCTCCTCCTCCTCTAATCTCGGCTCCGGTACTCGTTACCAAGCCGGTAGCACCGATAATATCCTCGAATCCATCAACCCCAACGACATTGAATCCATCGAAATTCTGAAGGATGCAAGCGCTACGGCTATCTACGGTTCCCGCGCCGGACATGGGGTCATCATCGTCACCACGAAACGCGGCAAGCAGGGAAAGCTCCAAGTGAACTATTCGGGCAACATGTCCGTTCAACAGATGAAGAACGGGTACCGGATGCTCGACGCGCAAGGCTTCATGAAACACTGGAACGAGGTAGAGTATGAAAAATACATGAAGAATAACGGAATGGATGTTTATGCCGACTACATTAGTGTCAATCCTAACCCCTCGCCCTTCGTATCGCGTTTCTCGGAAGAACAAATCGCCAATGCGCAGACGACAGACTGGTTTAACGAGGTCACTCGGACGGGGATTCAGCAGTCTCACAATGTCTCCTTAGTCGGCGGCACGGAAACAGCACAATATCTCGCCTCCATTAACTACTTCACCCAAGATGGGGTCATTAAAAATAACGGCATGAACCGACTGACCGCCAATTTCAACCTTGATCAACAATTCTCCAAGTACGTCAAGGTCGGCCTCTCCGTCAACCTGAGCCGCAACCAATATGACAATGTCCCATTAGGTGATAATGCTTGGGAAAATGCAGGCGTCATCGTCTCCGCCGTCATGTATAGCCCTTACATCCCCGTACGCGACGAAAACGGGGACTACTCCATCAGTCCCGAGCTGGCGCAGACCCCCAACCCTGTCTCGCTACTTGAAATTACCGACAAAACCATCAAAGACAGACTCTTAGGTTCGGCTTATTTGCAAGTGGAGCCTGTTAAGGGTTTGCTCTTAAAAGCCTCCTTAGGGGTAGACCGCAAATACGCCAAACGTAAAAATTACCTCCCCACCACTACCATGTATGGCCTCGCCGAAAACGGTAGAGCCTTCATCACCCAAGAAGATAAAAACGACTACCTCATGGACCTGACCGCCAATTACATTAAATCCGTCGGAGACCATAGCCTCAGTCTACTGGCCGGTTATTCCTATCAGGAATTTAACACCGAAGGATTCAACGCCGGTAACTATGACTTCCCCATCGACGGTTTCCTCTACAATAACCTCGCCGCCGGAGGAGGCGCCAAGCCTTCCGTAGAATCCTGGGCAAGCAAAAGTGCCTTAGGCTCTTATTTCGGCCGTCTCAACTATTCCTTCAAAGGTAAGTACCTCCTCACCGCCACTATCCGTGCCGACGGTGCCTCCAATTTCAACCCCGAGTACCGCTGGGGTTATTTTCCTTCCGCTTCATTAGGATGGCGATTCAGCGACGAAGAGTTTATGGAACCCCTCAACGGTATCCTTTCCAACGGTAAGTTGAGAGGTGGATACGGACAGACCGGTAACTCCAATGTTGGTAATCGTATCCTGGATACCTACAAACCCGGCGCCGATTATGCTTTTGGAACAACCGGTGCAACCAGTGTAGAAGTCAATCAATTAGGGAATCCTAAGCTAACGTGGGAAACGACCTCGGAGTTTAACATCGGTATTGACTTAGGCTTCTTTAATAATCGTATCAACGCCTCGGTAGAGTATTACAACCGCATCGTCTCTGACTTGTTGGTGACCGAAAAAAGCCTCCTCTCCTACCACGAGATCAATAAAATAGCTGCCAATATTGGCAAAACGCAAGGGGGGGGGGTAGAAATCACCTTAAACACCGTCAACGTCACCAACAAGCGCTTTCAGTGGACTACCGACCTTTCCTTCTCTACCTATAAAGACCGTTGGCTTGAGCGTGACCCCGAATGGAAACCCGCTGCTTATCAATCGGTCGATGACCCCATCCGTTCCCTTTTTCTCTATCGTTCCAATGGCCTCCTCCAAATAGGGGAAGCCGCTCCCGCCTGGCAAAAAGCCTTACTCCCTGGACAAATCAAGCTCAAAAACCTGGCGGATATAGAAGGAACCTCCGATGTCTTAGACCAATATGATAGAGTTCTCATCGGTTCCTCCGACCCCGAATTTACTTTCGGTTTCAACAATACCTTGCGTTATAAGAATTTTGATTTCAATGTCTATTTCTACGGCGAAGTAGGTCGTTGGAGAAGTGGCAGTTACTACGAAAACTGGATAGCCGGTAATGCCGGTAATCAATTACGAAACCTTGCCATTGCTTCCCTCGACAGCTGGACGCATGCCAACCAAAGTGCAACCGTTCCCAGCCTTCTCCCTTCTACTTATAAGACCCAAACCGACCTCAGTGACTACTGGTACAAGAAGGTCAGCTTTGTGCGCTGCCGTAACATCACAGTAGGTTACACTTTGCCTCTGCCCAAGTATATCGCCAAGCAGGTGCGTCTCTATGCCGACGTCAACAATCCTTTTGTGCTCACCAACTGGAATGGTGTAGACCCCGAAACGGATAAAGACGCTTACTCCTACCCCAACGTAACGGGGTTCAGTTTTGGCGTAGACATCTCCTTTTAAGTAACCTTTTTAAAAATTACGGACATGAAAAAGATATTTTTGCTTTTGACAACATGTTTTTCTTTGTTTTTCGCTTTCCAGGGTTGTGAATTGACGTCGGAAATGTACGACTCCATCAACCCCACTATCTATCCTCGTACTGAACGGGATGCACGCGATCTAGTCACCGCCGCCGCCTACGTCCCCTTCCGAAACAGCGAGTACGATGGCATCTTCAACATCGCCACAGGCGTCTTTTTGACCGCCGACATCGCTTCCGACTACGGCTTCTGTTCTTGGGATGATGGCGGCCTCTGGGCACGAATGTACTTCGCACAATGGACACCCGGCGATACACGTAATGTCACCCACGGCTGGGATTTCCTCAACAGCATCAGTAAGATGACCCTCACCATTGACCGTATCTCCGGCCTTGACATCAATGAAGAGGTTAAGCAACAGCTCATTGCCGAGGTACAGTGTGCACAAGGCTTCATGGCCTTCCTTATCTATGACCTCTTCGGGCCTCTGATCATCCCCGACTTAGCCACGCTCAAAGACCCTCTGACGGAAAAAATCCTCCCCCGTCTCTCCCACGAAGAAACACAGGCCTTTATCGTCAACTCCTTGACCGACGCCGCCCAATACCTCCCTTATTCCTACAAACGCGGCGATAGCAACTATGGCCGTTTTACCAAAGGCCTCTGTCATATGGTGCTCTTCAAGTTCTATATGCAGACTCGGCAGTGGGACAAAGCCATCGAACAAGGGCGGGAACTCATGAAACCCGAATACGGATACACCTTAGTAACCGATAAGGGTGGCGCCACTTCTGCTTACGCCAACATTTTTACCGTTGCCAACGAGCAAAACGAGGAAACCATCTGGTCGGCTGTTTGTAAAGAAGGTTACCAGATTCACCTTTGGTACCCTCACGTCTTGCCCAACAACTGCACCTTCTTCAATGGCGGTTGGGGTGGCTATAAAATGACTTGGGACTTCTTCCATACCTTTGAGGAGGGAGATGATCGCCGTGAGACGATTCTCTACGAATACGAAACCACATCCGGAGTATTACTTAACGAGGAAAACAAGGGAACAAGCGGAAATTCGCTTGCCGATGGAGTATTTCCCCTCAAATATGCTGTGGAATCTAACGTAGGTGATCATTGCGAAACGGACTGGATCGTATACCGTTATGCGGATGCCCTCACCTTGCTTGCCGAAGCTCTTGTCCGTCAAACCAATACCATCTCCTCAGAAGCCATTGACCTCCTGAATCAGGTGCGCACCCGCGCCTCCTTGCCTCCGTACACGGATAGTGACTTTACTGATGTACGCGATTTCCTTGACAAACTACTCCTCGAAAGGGCGCATGAATTGTACTTTGAAGGCAGCCGCCGACAAGACCTTATCCGTGATCGTTCGTATGTAGACCACATGAATGCCAAGTGCAAAGCCTTCGGACAAGCCGAACTGGTCACCGACGCCCACCTCCTTTTTCCCCTTCGGGAATCTGTCATCAATGAAGGCAAAGGTATCATCAAGCAAAACCCGGGTTTCTAATTGATCCCGCATAGCGAACAAAGGCAGCTTCTTACGGGCTGCCTTTGTCGTTTACAAAGCAAGACGTTCCCGTAGCAATCGGTGACCTGTAGTACTTGCCTTCAACGTCATCCCGTTCTTCAGTTTGACCACGTAATTATCTTTCCCGAAAAGCTCCACCCTGAAAATATAATTTGTATTCACTATCGTGGAGCGATGGATACGCACAAAGTATGCGGGCAGATGTATCTCAAAATATTTCAAGGTCTGTTCCTTCAAATATTGTCCCGTTGGGGTAAAGATCGTCACATAATCCCCACCTGCTTGCAGGCAAAAAATATCGTCCACCTTGATGATATGAATCGTCGCCCCATCTTTTACTGAGATGCGCCGACAGTCGCCCGTCTCATTGCGCGGAACAGGTGTAACTGCCTTTGCCGGTGAAGGTGCCGGAATGTCCTGTGCTCGCAATCTCCGTTTCAGTTCATCCCTCTCGGTACCCCATTCGCTCTTCTCCCAATAGTAGAGGTAGTACTTCATCAGCATGTTCACAAACTGTACCCCCAATAGGAAACGCAACGGAAGGCTATAGATAAAAAATTCCGGATCCTCCATCTGGGCAAACGCCAGGGCTGTGTAGGAAGACCCATGGCAGAGGCATTGGATGAGGATGTTTATCAGCCATTGCGCTTGCCATACCCGCATGAAGGACAGCATAAACCATAACCCGTAGCCTATGGCAAAGAGCACAATCACCGATGTCCCTGCATCTATCAAGGCCGCTTCACCTGTCCTTTGCCCGTAATACACCAGCACTCCCCATGACACCGACAGGGATAATACCGTCATCGTGACGGCCGCTACTTTATTTCCCGTCGATACGGTTAATGGGTGCGCAGGCATATGTTTTTACAGCGCTACGCTCAACTTTTTATTTCCAATCCTCCGAACGTCACCTCACCGCGGATAATCAGCTTATGCTCTGCATCCACTTCCGGCGAACGGAAACGACGATCTATACATGAGCCGAATATACTCTCCACCTCTATAATTACATTCCATGATGACGGTACAAACAGCTCCACGCCTCCAAAATTAGTATCCACATGGACCAGCGTCTCCTCGCCTTCCAACTGGGTGCGCGCCAGATCAAGTACTATATTCCCAAACGACACGTCCAATTGCGCGCCCTTGAAAATCGGATCTAATACAATATGACGCGCCGCTCCAAACGTGACGTCCGACCGTACATACCCATCCTCCACTGTCGATGTCTCTCGTGGAATCGCTCCCCCGAAATCACGAAAAAAACGACGGTGACAACGCTTATGCATACTCACCAGCGGCGAGGCAAACGGATGTCTCAGCTTCAACAGCAACAGTACGCCTCCTATTATCAGCAACAACGGCCAGAAATGCCGCACACCTAACTCTGGGGGTATCATAAAATACCCCCCCCCAATTATTAAAAGAACGCCCCAAACCAGACGTCGCTTCATAAGATTGATCACCCCCAGCGCTATCAGCAACGTCTTCCACGACACCAAACTCCGAAACAGACAGTCGTCTATATACCCGAAATTGTGTGCCAAAAACAAGCTCCCCGCTACTATCAACACCAGTGACGTGGCGATTATGCTCAGACGGTAGTACCACATGTGAGTACATCTCTTCGGTTTCATTTTTATACTTTATTAATTGGTTTCTGATTGTAGGCGTTCCGCATTTTCGGCCACAATGAGGTTGTCTAAACATTCCTGTATACTCCCGTCCATGAACGCGGGGAGATTGTACACCGTATAATTGATGCGGTGGTCGGTGATTCGCCCTTGGGGATAGTTATATGTACGTATCTTGGCGGAACGGTCACCGGTGGAGACCATTGTCTTCCGTTTTGAAGCGATCTCATCAAGGTATTTGGCGTATTCCATATTATAGATGCGGGTACGCAACTCTGTCAGCGCCTTGGCCTTATTCTTCTGTTGAGACTTTTCATCTTGGCATTGCACGGTAATCCCCGTCGGGATATGTACCAGTCGGATAGCTGAATAGGTCGTATTGACTGACTGCCCTCCATGCCCTGAGGCACAAAAAATATCGGTACGTATATCCGTTTCACGTATTTCCACGTCGAACTCGTCAGCCTCAGGAAGCACTGCCACCGTAGCTGCCGACGTATGTACCCGTCCCTGTGTTTCCGTCTGAGGCACACGTTGTACGCGATGAACTCCCGACTCATATTTTAGTACTCCATACACTCCTTCGCCGACCACCGTAAAAATAACCTCTTTATATCCGCCTGCCGACCCTTCGGTATAGTGTGTCACATCCACTTTCCATCCCCGCGATTCGCAGTAACGAATATACATCCTGTATAGATCCCCCGCAAACAAGGCCGCCTCATCGCCTCCCGTCCCGCCTCGGATCTCCACGATGGCGTTCTTACTGTCCTGGGGGTCGGCCGGTAACAACAACAAACGGATCTCTTTCTCTAAAACAGTAATGGATCCGGTGAGGGTATCCAATTCCTCACGAGCCATTGTACGCATCTCCACATCCTCCTCTGTTTCCAGTAGTCGACGAGCCTCCTCCATTCCTCCCAGTATACGCAGGTACCGCTCACGGGCTTCCATGATCGCCTCCAATGCCTTGTATTCCTTATGGAGTTTGACAAAACGCTTAACTTCCTTCACCACCTCAGGATCAAGGATCTGCGTACCTATCTCCTCGAAACGGCGTGTCAATCCCGCCAATCTTTCCTCCAAATTCTTCTCCGTCATGCGTCCTTATGCCTCGTACACAAAACGCCCTCCTTCTCCTTCTATCACGAGTTCCCTACGCTCAGACGCCTCTATCCGTCCAATCACTCGTCCTTTCACACCGAACTCTTCTGCCATTGCGATCACTTCCTCTGCACATCCGGCATTTATATATAATTCCATCCGATGTCCCATATTGAACACACGATACATCTCTTGCCAGTCCGTCCCGCTCTCCTTATGTATCATCCTGAAAAGAGGCGGGAGCGAGAAAAGATTATCCTTCACCACCCGCATGTTATCTACGAAGTTCAACACCTTCGTCTGTCCTCCGCCCGAACAGTGTACCATCCCATGAATATTTCTCCGCATCCTGTCCAATATCCGTCTTACTACCGGTGCATATGTACGTGTGGGAGACAGCACAAGTTGCCCCGCCGTCAGTCCCGTTCCCTCCACTAATTCCGTCAACTTACGACTGCCGGTATATACTAATTCCGTCGGCAAGTTGTCATCGTAACTCTCCGGATATTTCTCCGCCAGATAATGTCCGAACACATCGTGCCGTGCCGAAGTCAGCCCGTTACTTCCAATCCCGCCGTTATATACCTTTTCATAAGAAGCCTGTCCGAAAGATGCCAATCCCACTATCACATCCCCAACGCATATCCGTCCGTTGTCTATCACTTCGTCCCGTCGCATCCGGCACGTCACCGTCGTATCTACCACCACCGTACGCACCAGATCTCCCACATCGGCTGTCTCTCCTCCTGTCGCATAGACACCTATCCCCCACCCTCGCAATTCTTCCAACAACTCCTCTGTCCCGCGTATGATTGCCGAAATCACTTCTCCCGGAATCAACAACTTGTTCCGTCCTATTGTAGAAGACACCAATATATTATCCGTCGCTCCTACACACAGCAGGTCATCTATGTTCATCACCAGAGAATCCTGCGCTACTCCTTTCCATACCGACAAATCCCCCGTTTCTTTCCAATAAACATATGCCAACGAACTCTTTGTCCCCGCCCCGTCAGCATGCATCACATTACAATAGGCCTCATCCCTTCCAAGTATGTCAGGCACGATTTTACAGAATGCCTTTGGAAATATTCCCTTGTCCGCATCCCGTATCGCTACGTGCACATCCTCTTTTGAGGCCGATACACCTCGCCTTTCGTAACGTCTCTCGTGTAATCTCTCCATTTTACGGACATGTCCATTGAAGGTGCAAAGGTAGGGCTTATTCGTTTTTTACCTACTTTTGCGGCCGTACAAACATATAGGTGACAGGAATGTTTATTAACGCAACCGGTTTTTATATCCCCGAAGAGCGCATTGACAACGCCCATTTTTTGGAATTAAACGGCCTGACAAGCGAGTGGATTGAACAGCGCACCGGCATACGTACCCGTTCCAAAGCCTCTCCCACAGAAAATATCAATACCATGAGCCTTGAGGCTGTCAAGAAGGCTCTTCTCGCTCTCTCGGCTTATGATATCCATGATGTTGATCTCATCATCTCCGCTTCTTATTCCCCTTATGATACCGTAGGCACCGCTGCCCATTTCGTACAACACACTTTCAACATCCCTGCCACACGCGCTTTTTACCTCTCCTCTGCCTGTTCCTCTTTCCTTAACGCTCTTGAGATCACGGAATCTTTCTTCCGTACCGGCAAAGCTTCCAGGGCGCTTATCCTCTCCGCTGACAAGAACTCCGCTTATTGGAATGAGAATGATCCTCAATCCGGACATCTCTGGGGAGATGCTGCCGCTGCCTTTTTCCTCTCCGCCGAATCGTCCGGCAAGCACGAGCCGCAGATCATTGACATCACTACCGAAGCTCTCGGCCACATCGGTAAAGGCCCCGAAGGCGTCGTCTTAAGACCTCAACATGGAGGCATAGGTATGCCCGAAGGACGCGATGTGTTTATACAAGCTTGTACCTACATGCCCCGCAACCTGCTCCTGCTCCTTGACCGGAACAATCTCTCCCTTAATGACCTCTCTTATCTCATCACCCACCAAGCCAACATGCGCATTATGCAGAACATTGCCAAACAGCTTGAGCTTCCCGAAGATAAACTCCTGCATAACATCGAAGAACTCGGCAACACCGGCTCCGTGAGTTCTGCCCTTGTGTATGCCCAGAATGTGAACCGTTTCCACATCGGGGACCTCATCGGCCTCACTGTCTTCGGGGGAGGATACTCCGCCGGTGCCTGCTTGATCCGTATATGAATATATCGTAAAGTCCTCCCTATCTAACTGAACAATAATGCTGAAATGGAACTACTAAAAGGAAAAGTTGCCCTCATCACCGGAGCTGCGCGAGGTATTGGTAAGGCCATTGCACTCCGCTACGCACAAGAAGGCGCCGACATCGCTTTCACCGACCTTTCTATTGACGACAACGCCACCGACACTCTTAGGCAAATTGAAGCCTTTGGTGTACGTGGCAAGGCCTATGCCTCCAACGCCGCCGATTTTACACAGACACATGAAACGGTTGATATAATCGTCAAAGATTTCGAACGCATTGACATCCTTGTCAATAACGCCGGCATCACCCGTGATGGACTCATGATGCGGATGACTGAGCCGCAGTGGGATGTTGTCATCAACGTCAATCTCAAGTCCGCCTTCAACTTTGTACACGCCGTCACGCCCGTCATGGTAAAGCAAAAAGCCGGTAATATTATCAACATGGCATCTGTCGTCGGTGTCTCCGGAAATGCAGGGCAAGCCAACTATTCTGCCTCCAAAGCCGGTCTGATCGGCCTTGCCAAAAGCATCGCCAAAGAACTTGGTTCAAGGGGAATACGAGCTAACGCCATCGCACCCGGATTCATCATCACAGACATGACCTCCGTCCTTTCCGACGAAGCTAAATCCAATTGGGCTAAGCAAATACCCCTCCGTCGTGGAGGAACACCCGAAGATGTCGCCAATGTCGCTGTCTTTCTCGCCTCAGACCTTGCCTCTTACGTTACAGGGCAAGTCATCCATTGTTGCGGTGGGTTGAACACCTGAGACTAAGGTAGCCATATGTAAGCCCTATACCGCGTTTCCGGTTCTACAGGACACAGCGGCAGATAACCTTTCAAGAGCCTGCCATTCTTCCAGCGTCGAAGGCAGGTTTTCTCCATTGTACAATGTTCGGTATAAGCTGATGTTGAATACGAAATGCGGAAAATTCCCGTCCCTGCCTCCGCATGAACATACCGTTCATACAATGCCACTGCCGCCATTCCCATCGTATAGCGCATATTGATCTCCACGCAAGGATGTATCGCCAATCTGTCCCATTCCCTATATACAAGCATATCCACCCCTACATAACCTATATAACGCCCTTCGTAAAGTTTCACTAACGCCTCTCCTACCGACTCGCTGATTTCTTGCAAGCGTCTCTCACTGATATAATCCCGCAAATGTTTCATCAATTCCGCTTGACCTTCAAGGCGGTTTCCCACGTAAGCTCCTCTGTCCGTCTCAAACACTGACAAGCCCTTGTACGTTGTCTTCCCTTCCGCATCTACATAAAACTCCATTGCAAAATCCCTGACCTTGTCAAGCCAACGCTCCAGCCCCACGCAACCCTGATGGTGAATAGCTCCCGTCAACCATCTCCGTGCCTTGTCGCTCACATCCGCACTATCCAACCGTAGCAAACCACGTCCCGATGACGAAAACGGACGTTTCGCCACCTGAGGCAACAATGTCCCTGACAGATAACGTTCTACCTCGTCCTCGTCCTTCAAAAAAGTTGGTATCACTGCTTCTATACCCTCAAAGCGACCTGTCTCGCTAAGTAGTCCCAAGCAATGCCCTGCCATCCGGCGGTGGGCCAATTCCACGTAATCATAGTTCCACTTCGGTACTATAATCTGCAAACCTTCGCCACATTCCCGGCTCAACTCTTCAAACAATCTGCAACTCTGTAGAGACAAACCCCAAGGCATCCCCACAAACTCCCCTTCTGTCCCTTTTTGCAATTCTGCCCTACTTACCCCTCTCGCCATGAATGGAAATCCATCCGGTAGATCCTTCACAAACTCCTGCACTTCCCGCACTTTCCCTTCCGTCAACACCAGATCACCATCCTCCGCATACCACAGTGGCAACAACGCCAATTCCTTCCGCATTAGCAAAATATTTCCACGCAGGCGTCCACGCCCCAGGTGAGGTTTCAACATCGAATACGCTCCTGCTATTTCCTCTTCATACCCCGCATTAAACCAATACAGCCTTCCCATCTTGCCTTTTTCCTGTTCCTTGGACCGCATACACATCCCCGCTTAACCCAACTTCACTTGACTTTCTTTGTGAGAAGTTAACCAATCTCGTGCATTCAACAAGGCAATAATCCAGGGCGTCAGCGTTTCTCCACGTCGTTCAAAAGGATAATCCGGACACTGGAATGTGAGCAACGACCTTTCAGGATGAGGCATAATAGCCAGATGCCTGCCGTCATGTGAAGAAAGCGCCGCAATAGCATCAGGCGAACCATTCGGATTGGCCGGATAAGCATCATACTTATAACGTGCCGCCACATGATATTCGTCAAGCGACAATGGAAATTCAAACCGTCCCTCCCCATGAGCTATCCACGCCCCCAGCTTTACACCCGCAAGGTTATGTAAGAAAACCGAATGATTCTCCGGAATGATCAAAGTCACGTAAGCCGATTCGAATTTCCTTGAACGGTTATGCAGGAGACGGTGAGTTTGACCATGTTCCGGATACAGCAAGTTCAGTTCAGCCATTAACTGACAACCGTTACAGATACCGAGACTCAATGTATCCGGACGGGCATAGAAACGATGTATCGTTTCCCGTGCCTGCGGGTTATAGAGCAAGGCTCCCGCCCAGCCCTTGGCGGAACCAAGTACATCCGAATTCGAAAAACCGCCCGCAAATACGACAAGACTCACATCTTCAAGAGTCTCACGCCCCGAAACAAGATCGGTTGTATGGACATCCCGCACGTCGAAACCTGCCAGATGAAGGGCATAGGCTGTCTCTCTTTCACATTGAGATCCTTTTTCCCGAATGACAGCCGCCCGCAAACCCGTTGGCGTGCGACGGAAGGGATTAAGACCATAGTGATCAAAAGTACCCATAAACCCCTCCGGATAAGTGAACTCAAGCGGTTGAGCGGCAAAGTGTGCATACCGTTGCGCGGCAAGATCGCCATAGGTCTGCAGGTGATCCAAAAGAAATGACGGTCTGAACCATAGGGAACGCAATCGTCCGACAGGAAGGATATATTCTTTCGGGAAAGTAGGGGAAAGCATGAGATGGATATAATCCCCTTCAATAGGTTCGCCCATACGTACAAAACGAAGGTTAGCTTCCAAAAGAAGTCTCTCAAAAGCATCTGCATCGGTAACCTGTACAACCACTGCCGGAGCCTCCGAAAAAAGGATACGTATCAGGTCTGATTCTTCCGTAAAACGATCCGGATGGATACGAATCCCCCCTGAAGGATTAGGGAAACACATCTCAAGGAGCGTCGTAATAAGACCACCCGCAGAGACATCGTGACCTGCAAGGATCAATTCCTGTCTGACGGCCGATTGTATAACTTCGAAAGCTACCGAAAAATAACCTGCTTCTACCTCAGGCGCTTTATCTCCGACCGCAGCAAGAGTCTGTGCCAATGCAGAACCGCCCAGATGAAGCGGAGAAGTAGTGAACGGTACATAGTACAGCGGTGACTGCCTGTCTTCCGGAGAAGAGTACCGGATCTGGGTCGTCGGGGCAAACGCTAAAGAAGTCGTCTGTGCTACCGCAGAGATGATCACCGTACCTGGAGAGAGCACTTCTCCATCCTGATACTTTTGCGTCATTGAAAGCGAATCTTTCCCCGTAGGTATATTGATACCCAGTGCAACAGCAAACTCTGAAGCCGCACGCACAGCTACATACAATCGCGCATCCTCTCCTTCGTTACGACAAGGCCACATCCAGTTTGCCGAAAGCGAAACGCCGGAGAGTCCCCCTGTCAGAGGTGCAAAAACAAGGTTTGTCAATGCCTCAGCAATTGCCAGCGTCGAACCCGCTGCGGCATCAATAAGCGCCGTTTGGGGAGCGTGACCGATTGATGTAGCAATACAACTGTCGCCCGTAAAATCAAGAGCCACCGCTCCATAGTCGCTCAACGGCAGTTGGAGCACACCCACGCACTGCTGCCTGACCGTACGACCGCCTACCGAACGGTCTACCTTATTTGTTAGCCAGTCTTTACAACCCACAGCCTCTAGTTGCAAGACATTTTCGATATATTCCTCAAGGTTACCGGCATCATACGTCAACGGCAGACGCATTATGTGACGCGTCTCATCCCACATAAAAGTGACAGGAGCCTTCCCGAAAAGATATTCCAGAGGTAAGTCAAACGCTTCGCCGAACGAAAGCCGTTTATTCCCCGTCGCTTCTCCCACTACGTAGAACGGCGCCCGTTCCCGCTCCGCAATACGTCCGATACGTGCAAGGCTCTCCGCACGGATAAGTACTCCCATCCGTTCCTGACTTTCGTTCCCGATAATTTCCCGGGCAGAAAGTGTCGGATCGCCCACAGGCAAAGTCGCAAGATCTATACGTCCCCCTGTAGATTCCACAAGTTCCGAAAGGCAGTTAAGATGTCCCCCTGCACCATGATCGTGGATAGAAACAATAGGATTATCGTCTGCCTCCGCAAGTGCACGGATTACATTCGCCACACGTCGTTGCATCTCCGGATTAGCCCGCTGAACTGCATTAAGCTCAATAGATCCCGCATATTCTCCCGTATTCACCGACGAAACCGATCCACCTCCCATACCGATGCGATAGTTATCACCCCCAAATAAAAGTATTTTATCACCTTCCGTAGCCTCCCCTTTGAGGGCGTCGCGCGCCTGTGCGTAACCAACTCCTCCCGCCAACATAATAACCTTGTCGTACGCATAATGCCGCCCCCCATCTTCCTGTTCAAAAGTGAGAAGCGAACCGCAAATAAGAGGCTGACCGAACTTATTCCCAAAGTCCGACGCTCCGTTGGAAGCCTTGATAAGTATCTCCTGGGGAGTCTGGTATAACCACGGACGAGGTTCAAGTGCCTGTTCCCATGTTCGCGTTGGATCTGTACGGGGATACGCCGTCATGTAGACCGCCGTTCCCGCCAACGGCAGTGATGCTCGACCACCCGCCAGGCGATCACGTATCTCTCCCCCTGTCCCAGTTGACGCTCCGTTGAACGGCTCCACCGTCGTCGGGAAGTTATGGGTCTCCGCTTTTAACGAAAGAACTGTCCGAACTCGTTTGAACGTATAGTAATCCGGTTTGTCCGCTGAAAGCGGCGCAAATAGTTCTACCTCAGGACCCTCTTTGAAAGCCACATTATCTTTATAGGCCGAAACCAGGTCTTGACCGTTTTTTTCGGATGTCTGCCGGATAAGGCCGAACAATGTCTCCGCCTGTTCTTTTCCGTCTATCACAAACCGTCCGTTAAATATCTTGTGCCGACAATGTTCCGAATTGACTTGCGCAAAACCATACACTTCACTATCCGTCAGCGGACGGTTAAGGCGACGTGAAACCTCTTGCAGGTATGCTGTCTCCTCTTCGCTCAGTGCAAGTCCCTCCTGACGATTGTACGCTCCTATATCCTTCACATGTACAATGGGCGCCGGACAATGTGTAATCGTAAAAACGCCGACGTCCAATCCGTCGTACAGCCGTTGCAACATCTTGTCGTAACAGGCATCCTCCTCATATATCGGAAAAAATTCCTCCATCCGGCAGATCCCATTTATGCCCATATTCTGAGTGATTTCCACCGCATTAGTACTCCACGGTGTTATCATCTCACGACGAGGGCCTACAAAACGACCTCCAAGAGCCGGTAAACCTTTCTCCACAACCTCCGCTCCGTCCAACAACCATACAAGTTTTCGAACATCTTCACCTGAAAGGCCTTTTACGCTTTCCACCGCCGTCACCTTTCCTCCCGTACCTCTGAAAAAAAATACCATCTACCCGATTTTTGGGGGACACCTCCGTCCCGACAGCGAAAGTAACGCATAATTTGACTATTTATTCGCTGGTTTCAAAATTTTTTATTTATCATTGCATTCCACTAATTTAGACTAACCTTTTGAATCGCGAAAACCTATGGATGACGGA
Source organism: Tannerellaceae bacterium (assembly GCA_031288175.1). GTDB lineage: Bacteria > Bacteroidota > Bacteroidia > Bacteroidales > Tannerellaceae > JAITAD01. The sequence goes on along the minus strand of JAITRW010000033.1, from coordinate 64,537 downwards.
CTACTTCAAAACATACAAAGTAAAGCCCGTGAATGGCTTTCCGAAAATTATGATATTGACACCCGGACAAAAGTACAAGCCCTACTTGATAACCCGGACCCCACCGAGCTCATTGATGCCTTCTATCGGAATCTTGAGTTCGGAACCGGGGGGCTGAGAGGGGTCATGGGCGTCGGTACCAACCGCATGAATATCTATACTGTCGCCGCCGCCACACAAGGACTTGCCAACTATCTCAAACGACAGTTCAAACAACTCCCCACTATCTGTGTAGTCATCGGATATGACTGCCGGAACAACTCTCAACTTTTCGCACAAACTGTTGCCGATATCTTCTCTGCCAATGGTATACACGTTTACCTCTTCGACGATCTACGGCCTACTCCCGAAATATCCTTTGCAATACGAACCTTAGGGTGCCAGAGCGGTGTCATTATCACCGCCTCGCACAATCCCAAAGAATACAATGGGTTCAAAACCTACTGGGATGATGGTGCACAGATCGTCCCTCCGCACGACACCCTCATTATCGAAGAAGTAAACAATATTCGCCTTGCCGACATCAACTTCCGGAGCAGGCCCGACCTCATCCATACTCTCGGAAAAGAAATAGACGATGAGTACATCCACAGGGTCTCTTCCCTTTCCCTCTCCCCTACCCTTATTCGGCGACACAGCAACATGAAGATTGTCTACACGCCTATACACGGTACGGGGGTATACCTTGTCCCGAACACACTGGCTGCTTTCGGTTTCACGAACATTATTCATGTTCCCAAACAGGATGTCGTCAGCGGAGATTTTCCCACCGTGGTCTCCCCCAATCCGGAAGATCCCAAGGCCCTTGAACTCGCTATCCAGCGTGCCAAAGAAACAGATGCCGACCTCGTCCTCGCTACCGATCCCGACGGAGATCGTATCGCCGCCGCCGTTAAAGACAATGATGACAAATGGATCGTACTCAACGGTAATCAGGCCGCCATTCTCTTTACCTGGTATATCCTTGAACGGCGCAGATCTCTCAAGAACCTGAGGAAAACCAACTACTTCGTCAAAACCATCGTCACCTCCGAAATCATCCGCAAGATTGCCGAAAAAAACGGTGTCAGGATCTTCGACGTCTTTACCGGATTTAAATGGATCGGCGATGTGATGCGACGATACGAACACTCCAGGGTCTACCTCGGAGGAGGAGAAGAAAGTTTTGGTTTCCTTTGGGAGGACTTCGTTCGCGACAAAGACGGAGTTTCCGCTGCTGCCCTCTACGCCGAAGTTGCCGCCTGGGCAAAGCACCACAGATTGACTCTCTATCAACTCTTGCAACGCATCTACGTCAATTTTGGGTATTCCAAAGAAGTTGGCATCTCTCTCGTACGTAAAGGTAAAGCCGGTGCCGAAGAAATCACACAACTTATGAAATCCTACCGCAGTAATCCTCCATTGGAGATCGCAGGATCGCGCGTGATCCAAATCAAAGATTATACGCTCCTCTTTCCGGACATGCCCTCTTCCACTTCAAACGTCATTCAGTATTTCACCGAAAACGGTACTAAGATCAGTGTTCGTCCATCCGGTACCGAACCCAAGATCAAGTTTTACATTGAGATCCACACCAAGATCTATTCCGTTGACGACATTCCCGATGCCGAAACCGAAGCTCTAAACCAAATCAACCACATACGACACTTTTTCTCTATCGACTGATTATTTTCTTTGAACTCATTCCAAATTTCAAATACCCTTTTTACCCCCCCATTTCTTTATAAGAAGCTGGTAGCGAATCGTTTATCAGCTTTTTTCTATTCTGTGTAGATTAGTCTCAAATGCTCGAAAAACCGTCCTTCTCTCTCGAATCCTTCCTGAAACACAAAGCCTTTTTCTTAACTCTTTGAACTCCAAAACAGAACAAACTTCCAAACAAAATCCCATTTTTTTGACCGCTTTTTTGACCTCATCTTTGTCCTCCGAAAAGAAACTTTCGAACCCGTAAGTTTATGCAGACCGATCACAATCTCGTGTGGAACAAGTGCCTTGCGCACATCAGGGGAAAGGTAAACGAAAACACCTTTAACACATGGTTTTCTCCCGTCATTCCTTCCTCTTGTGAAGGAGGGAAGCTCACACTCCAGGTTCCTTCCCGATATTTCTATGAGTATCTGGAAAACAATCACGTAGATGTGCTCCGTGACGCTGTTTACTGCGTCATCGGAGAGGATGCTTCCCTTTCTTACCTCATCCGCAACACACGGATGGAAACCGCCTTAGCCACCTCTTCCGCTCCTCTACGGACAAAATCACAGTCTGTCTCAATACCCTTCGCACAAAACCCATGTCCCGATTTCCCTTCGCAACTGGTCTCTAAATACACCCTTGATAACTTCTTTGAAGGGGAAAGTAACCGTCTTGCCCGCTCTGCCGCCATTGATGTCGTTCACAACCCCGGTAAAACACCCTTCAACCCTCTTTTTCTTTATGGACCCTCCGGCGTCGGGAAGACACATCTCTGCCATGCCATTGGTAACCATATCGTTTCCCTCACTCCCAACAAACGTGTCCTCTACGTCTCCGCACACCTCTTCTACCGTCAGTACACCGATGCCGTGATACACAACACGTCCAACGACTTTCTTCGCTTCTACCAACATATTGATGTCCTGCTCCTCGACGACATCCACGTCCTTATCGGAAAAGGAAAAACACAGGACGCCTTTTTCCATATCTTCAATCACCTCCACCAGCTTAACAAGCAACTCGTCCTCACCTCTGACAAACGACCAGCCAAGCTCGACGGTTTGGAAGACCGTATCATCACACGCCTCAAATGGGGACTCACCGCCGAACTTCTGCACCCCGATCTTGACCTACGCAAGCAAATCATCGACTACAAGACCGTAGAGAACAGTATCTCCTTACCCGATGAGGCCACCTCCTTCATCGCAGAAAAAGTCATTGATAATGTCCGCGACATAGAAGGTATCATTGTCTCCCTTGCCGCAGAAGCACGACTCAACAAACGTACCATTGATATGAACCTTGTGCGACGTATTGTCTCCCGTACCGTACGGATCAAAACCATCACCCCTTCTATTCCGCGCATTCGGGACGTCGTCTGCCGCTACTATAACATTGACTGCACCACCTTTCAAGCCTCCACGCGCAAGCAAGAAATCGTACAGGCAAGGCAAGTCGCCATGTACCTCGCAAAAAAATATACCGACAGTTCCCTCAGCACTATCGGTGACGAAATGGGACACCGCAACCATACTTCCGTCCTCTACGCCCTCAAAACCATCCAGGACAAGACCGAAGTCAACAAGCGTTTCCGTGCCGCCATCGAAACCATCGAAGACCTCATCAAGAACGGTTAACCCTCCTCCACCACGCAATGGACGAATCCTTTGATATCCGTAACCAAACATCCGGCACCACAGATCGGGAATACGAAAATGCCCTCCGCCCCCTTGCTTTCACCGATTTCGGAGGGCAGGAGAAAGCTGTCGAAAATCTGCAGATCTTTGTCTCCGCTGCCAAAATGCGGAGGGAAGCTCTTGACCATGTACTTCTCCATGGACCGCCCGGACTAGGCAAGACTACCCTCGCAAACATCATCGCCAACGAACTGCAAGTCGGCTTTAAAGTAACCTCCGGACCCGTCCTCGACAAACCCGGTGACCTCGCAGGATTACTTACCTCTCTCGAAAGGAACGACGTTCTTTTCATTGATGAAATTCACCGCCTTTCTCCCATTGTCGAAGAGTATCTCTACTCCGCCATGGAAGATTACCGCATTGATATCCTGATAGACAAAGGACCCTCCGCTCGCTCCATTCAGATAGACCTCGCACCCTTCACTCTCGTCGGGGCTACCACCCGAAGCGGACTTCTCACCAGCCCCCTCCGCGCACGCTTCGGCATCAATCTGCACCTCGAATACTACGACATCCGCACCCTTGCCGCCATCGTGCTCCGTAGCGCAGACATTCTCCGGATACTCTGTAAGGACAGTGCTGCACATGAGATAGCCTCACGAAGCAGGGGCACTCCACGTATAGCCAACTCCCTCCTCCGCCGCGTTAGGGATTTCGCACAGGTTAAAGGCGACGGACGCATTGACAAAGACATCACTTGCTACGCCCTCGAAGCGCTCAACATTGATCGCTACGGCCTTGACCGCATTGACAATCGTCTCCTTACTACCATCATTGACAAATTTTCCGGCGGGCCCGTCGGACTTACCACCATCGCCACCGCTCTCGGTGAGGACCCCGGCACACTCGAAGAAGTCTACGAACCTTTCCTCATCAAAGAAGGATTCCTCAAACGCACGCCACGGGGACGAGAAGTCACTGCACTCGCCTACTCGCACCTCCAGCGACAACGACCTGTCGGGTTCCCCTCCCTTTTCGATTAATCCGCAAGGAGCGAAGGACGCAGTAGCGCCGTCCGTCGCAACGATTCTTCCATTCGCCATTCAGCTATTTTTCGCTCATTACCCGAAAGAAGCACCTCCGGTACACACCAGCCCTTATATTCCGTCGGTCGCGTATAGACTGGTGCCGCAAGAAGACCATCCTGGAAAGAATCTGTCAATGCGCTCTGTTCGTCGCCAATAACACCCGGAAGAAGCCTCACCATGGCATCCGTCAGGACTGCCGCCGCTATTTCTCCCCCCGTTAGCACATAATCCCCGATTGAGATTTCCCGCGTCACCAAATATTCACGTATTCGGTGATCTATACCCTTATAATGCCCGCAAAGAATGATCAGGTTGCCGCCACGTGCCGAAAGCCGGTTAACCATCCGTTGCGTAAGTAACTCCCCGTCAGGAGAAGTATAAATAATATCCTCGTAATTACGTTGCGCCGTAAGAGCCGAGATAGCCACGTCTACCGGCTCTATCCCGATTACCATACCTGCCTCTCCGCCAAAAGGAGCGTCATCTACCCGTCTCCAGCGATTTGTCGCATAATCACGGAGATTGTGAAGATATACCTCCGCCAACCCCTTATCCTGCGCACGCCTCACGATAGAGCAACTAATCAGCCCCTCCACCATCTCCGGAAGAATCGTAAGAATATCAATGCGCAGTAAGGTCACGGCGCCATAAACTTCACCGTGTAGAGTCCGCCATCCCTGTGTACGGCGCGAAGAATGTAAACGCCCGTAGGAAGCGGGATTGATAACGACACTTCTTCCGACAGCGTTTCAAAATGCACTGGTGTTCGGCCGCTCAAAGTCCACACCGTTACGGTATAATCCTCCAGATTGCGCAACAGTAACGTCCCTTCTTTATAAGATACCAACGGAGGGAATGTCTCGCCAAATTCTTCGAAAGAAGTTTGGTTTCCTATCTGGATCACCCACGAGCGGTAAGCTCGCCCATCGGGAGAAGCCACATAAAGCACTGACGTTCCCGGACGAAGCGCTTCTATCGTACAACTATTCCCTTGTCTCGTCAGTTTAAGTAATGAAGAATTTGTCTCCGACCACAGTAGAGACTCCGACTTCGCTTCCTGCGGGATCACCGTCGCCGTCATCGTAAAATGATCACCCACCTTCATATAGGAAGGCTCATAAGGAGTAATGAATAACGCTTCCGCATATACCCCGACCGTCACCACGCAACTCATCGACTCATGCAAGTCGCTCGCTGTGATCACAGCCGTACCTACATCTTTACCAACAATATTTCCGTTGTTATCGACAGAAACCACATCCTCGTCACTGGATTGCCAATCCACATATCCGTCCGCACCCATGGCAGTCAGCACCGACATTTCCCCCTTACGAAGTGTCAACGTATTTCGGGATAGGGAAAGCCCATTATAAGGCGGTGCCACCGTCACTATGGAAGAAGCCTTGAGTGACGGGAATCCTTGTATAGTCGCCGTTACAAGTGTCGTACCAGCAGATTTCGCCAACACCGTCCCAAACTCATCTATTTCCACGACAGATTCATCCGACACTTCCCATACACCCCAATCCGGACGGCTCGCTATCGTCGCATCCGGCGGGAAAATCTCCCAACGATCTTTAAGCGGTTCCGAGTTACCGGATATCAAACTCACTCCTTCCGGCGGTATGAGTGATAAGGGAGGAACTTTAACCTGTACCAAGCACTCCTGCGAGTTCCACCCATCCGCTGTCGTCGCACGGATATAAGTCACACCTTCCGACAGAGCCAACACGTTTCCATTACTTGTCACCGTAGCTACCGATTTATTAGAGGACGTCCACTCTATCGGTTCTACCCCTGACAACGAGGTGGCGTCCGCATAGGGATTCACCATCACCGACAGCAGATAGGTTTGGCTTCTCAGCAATGATAAATTATTCGGAATAACAACTACACCTACCGATGACGGTTCTGCCACTGTTACATAGCAATAAGCCACCTTCGATTCTCCCGGCACCGAAGCTTTGATAATCGCCTTCCCTACCCCTACTGCCGTCACTATACCATATGCATCTACAGTAGCAATCTGTTTATCAAGTGATTCGTACTTAATATTATTCGAATGTGAAGCCGGCGGCGGATATACTTTTACATTCAGCGCATAAGTCTCGCCTTTCCATAGCACTCGGTTTGTCGATTCAAGAGTGAGCGATTCCACCGGTGTAAGCACCTGTACTACACAGGAAGACGTATATTCGTTGCCAAATACATCTTTTATTGTACCTGTTATCTCTGCCTCTCCGCTCAGGTACGAAATAAGCATCACTCGGGGTTCTCCCCGTGGTGTCACGTAAGGCATCACATCGACTACTTTCGGATTGCTCGACACCCATTCGATAGACACAGTCGCCAAGTCGTTCGGATACGATGCATACTCCAGTGCATAGGTGGCATACTCCCGCATGGACACAAAACTTTCTTTCAAGTAGATACCTGCCGATGCCGAAGATGTGACCAGTGGGAAGTTGGCTACCGGACCCTCCGGCTCTCCAAGCAGGTAAACCTGAAGCGTTGCCGTACCCGGTATGAGTGGTTGTACCCAGACGCCTTTACTACTTGGCATCACGCGAATCACTTCCGGTTCAAAAGTTCGCCAACCGACACGCTCCGACGGATCAACCGATCCCCAATCTTCTATCGAAGCCTCGAAGTGGTATACTTCTCCCGTCAAGTATGGGCCGGAGGTCGGCTTAATTGTAAGGGAACTGGGAACTATCTGTTTGCTCTTCACTACACACGATGCTTGAAGAGACGGATTATCCACACAGAAAACGATGACTGTAGTCTCTCCGCCCTCTTTTCGCGGAGGAAGCGGTAACCTCAGCAAGACCTCTCTGTTGGAAAGTGTCTCCATCTGTACCACCGTTGTATCCAGCAGTTTCCACATGAGCCTCACACTTTCCGTGTTTGCGCCGGACAATTCACAACTCAGTGTTCTCGTGATGGAAGCTGACCCATTGTCGTAATTCAATTCAATGGTATCCTTGTCTAAGGAAAAACCTATCACTTTATAGGTAAACGTTTCCCTTATCTCGGAGCTTGAAAAAGCGGTTGCCGTCACCGTCACATCTCCGTAAGAACCTCCGGAAGACAACGGGTTGAAATACAACTTGCCCCCTGTCGCCGAGGCGCGTCCCGAAGGGTTGGTTGTCCATATAATATGATCACCCTCCTCTTTGCTCAACAAGTGGCAAGGCAGTGACAGCACATCACCTGGCGACACGGGTATCGCCACATCCGACAATCCCTTGTTTTCACATACCAGGCCAACACTCCGGAAGACCTTATTTATACGGCGAGTACTGTCAAGGGATACCGAGATAACTGCTTCCCCGTACCCTGTGGCCGAAAGGATGGCTTGGTTGCCACCGATGGGATCAACACTGATCACCGACGGGTCGTCTGACGTCCACTCCAGATCTCCACCCGATGCCAGTTCAATATCTGCCTCCACGAGCACACAGTCATGATAGCGAATTAACGGAACTCCTTTAATGCCTCCGGAACCGAAACCGGCCCCCACGTGAACTACTACCGTCGAGGTGACCGGAGGTATATTTTTTGGAAGAAGTTCATCTTTCAAGGAGGCTTTCAGCGTCACAAAGCCCTGTTTCAGTCCGGTCAATACGACACCGTTCCTGTTCGACTGAAATACAACTGTACCCTCTTCCGGCGAAATAAGTTCCCATACCACTTCACTTGTCCCCTTGTATCCTGTTTGTTCAAACAAAAGTGTATCGGTAAAGGCACAAGCTTGCCCTATCAGCATTTCGTGATTGGTATCCGTAACGTCTTTTTTCGTCACAACGCCGTCCTTCGTTTCAATCTGACTGATCCACAAGTCTACGACATCAATTTCCACTTTTACCGGATTTTCCGTGTCATAGCCATAAACGGTGTAGTTGCCCGTCACCTTGTTGACTTTGCCTACCCTATCTACCATGATCGAATCTCCCGAAAAAGATACGGCATTACTCCATTCCGAAGGTACGTTCCACAGGATGGCTCCTTCTGTTCCCGAAATTATCGGCAAGGGTGTCTTCACTCCTTTTTTAACCCGTATTGCTGTATCGAATTCTAAATCGTATACGCGCACCGTAAAAGAATCCCGTATCTGGGGGTAAGCGACTAAGGAAACTATGACCTCTATTTCCCCACCTTTATTCGGCACTTGCAACGTCGGCAACTTTGTTTTTGCATCGGTTGTCATAGAGAAGCCGCCTGTCCCCTCAGGCCCTTTCCCGCGGAGGGACACTTCCCATTGGTAGGGATAAGGTTGGGATCCTGTCGTCACATGGAATACGACAGAGTTATCTACACCAGCTATCAACGGACGGAGGAACGGCGGTTTTTCTATTATAGAGCCGTTTTGCCGACGGACAGTGAAGGAATCTATTCTCAACAGGGAGTTCACGGAAGAAGTATAAGCGGGAAGGTAGGCCTTAACGACAAGGTTACCGGACATTACGAAATCAAAGGCTGTAATGCCATTGTCAAGGAAGATAGGGAGTGGGTATTCCCTTTCTCCGATCTCGGCGGCGGTATAAAGGACCGTACGTATATCCTGACTGGGGAACTGTAGGCGGGCGGATTTAGTAGAGAGGCGCAAGGCCGTATGGCGACAGAATTTCACAGGCTCCCCAGTGCGGACAAGTCGGACATTACCTCCGTCATCGGTGAGCGACAAGAGGTAGACGCTATCCTGGTGGGATTCAAGAGTCAGTGTCACAGAATCGGGTTCCGGCATGGCGAACACGGAATCGTCTTTGGTAACATAGATCGTGTAAAGGTAATCGTTATTTTTATCGGAATACAGAGTTCTGGAAGCGATACGGGAAGGGCCGGCAGTCACAGGCAGGTTCTCCGAAGGCACAGTGGTACCATTTAATGTCAGGCGAAAAGAAAAGTCAGTACCCTCAAGCACGGTAAAGTTTGCTTTCGGGGTTAGTATTTCCATCCCTTCTTTACCTACACGCCACCCTACACCTTTATTAGCTCCTGAAGGATTCCATTGAGAGAGGCTCAGTGTATGGAAGAAAGGGAAATTTTCTATAGGAGTAAAGGGGCTTTCTTCAAGCAATACATCGGAAGGCGACCGGAACAAGGAAGCTCTCAGTGCCGTAGGATCCATTGACTTAGGGGCTGCATAAAAGTCGGAATAAGAGAGTCTCAACGTTCCGGAGCGCCGGTAGAGGAGCCCGTTAGCCAGCAACGCTATACCTCCTCCCCTCCAAGCGGTATTATCTTTGAAAACGTTTGCACCTTCCAAGTAGACGACACCCCCTGCGTTGGCCACAGCGCCTCCTGCCGTCGAAGCCTTGTTGCCGGTAAGGGTCACATCACGGAGGACAATTGAGCCATCTTCATTATAGATACCGCCGCCGTAGGCAAGGAGGGCGGAAGGCGCCGAAGCGATACCGTTCGTGATACGGACGTTCGTCAGCGTGGTATGGGCGTAACGGTTGTAGAGGATACCGCCTTTATACAAAGGTACAACGATACCGTTGATCACAAGGCCATCTTCTTTACCTGCGTCCCCTTCTTCCAGTGAAATATTTTCTATATGGACATCTATGCTATCTACATACGTTTTTCCTTGTATCACCAAGACACGTGCGTTGCATCCCTGACGAAGACGCGTTTCCCCGCTTCTTTCCGTGCCGGAACCGGAGAATCCCCCTTGTAAGGTAAGGGAACAAGTTATCCGGTAAGAGGGAGCTTCAAAAAAATAGTCTCCGCTTTTGAGCCGGATAGTATCGGTAGAAGAAGGATCTCTTGAAGCGCTGTCAAGAGCAGCATCCAATCGCGTGGCTTGCTCCCAACTACGGCCGTCACGGATAGAAGCCACAACGGGCGCCAGGCCGGGAGCCACATACCATATCTTTGCCGACAGCGAAGCCGCGACCAGCAGCGACGCACCCACTCCACTTATTCTCCGGATTGACGCCTTCATCACTCTTGCACATATTAATAGATTCGCCGCAAATTTACTGATAAAAATCCTAATGCCTATCTCCTCCCCATTTCCAAAATCGGACAATTAATGGCTACCTTTGCGGCGGTTTTTCGGAATCCGCTTTTTCAGGGACATCAATCTAAGGATAGTATCATGGCAGGAAGAAAGGTATTGCTGGCGATTTGCGACGGATGGGGTATTGGCAACGGCTCGAAGTCGGACGTCATAGCCTCTACCCCCACGGAGTATTGGGATCACCTCTTACAGACATACCCTCATAGTAGGCTGTCGGCTTCAGGGGAAGATGTAGGGTTGCCGGAAGGGCAGATGGGTAATTCGGAAGTGGGACACCTCAACATCGGAGCGGGACGAATCGTCTACCAAGACTTGATGAAGATCAACAAAGCATGCCGTGACGGGAGTATCCGGGAGAATGCGCCTTTGCGGGAAGCCCTTGCCTATGCAAAGACGAATGGCAAGGCTGTACACTTCCTCGGGTTGCTGTCCGATGGAGGGGTTCACAGTTCGATGGAGCATCTGTTCAAACTCACGGAAGTGACCTGGGATTTTGGGGTTGACCGTTCTTTTGTCCACTGTTTCATGGACGGACGGGATACAGACCCCAAGAGTGGAATTAACTTTGTACGAGCCTTGCAGTCCAACCTGGAAGGCAAGGGATGTAAGATTGCTTCGGTGATAGGCCGTTATTATGCGATGGACAGGGACAAGCGTTGGGATCGTGTCAGGGAAGCCTATGACCTGCTGGTACACGGAAAGGGAACGCATGTTAAGGATTTGGAAGCGGCCATCAAGGCTTCGTACGACGAAGGCATCACCGATGAGTTCATCCGCCCTCTGGTATGTGTAGAGGGAGGTAAGCCTGTGGGAACTATTGAAGAAGGCGATGTAGTTATTTTCTTCAACTTCCGTAATGACCGAGCTAAAGAACTGACCCTTGTGCTCACACAACGGGATATGCCGGAAGAAGGGATGACGACGATACCCGATCTCCATTACTGTACAATGACTCCCTACGATGCGACCTTCATAGGGATTCAAGTGCTTTTCGGCAAAGAGAATGTAGGGGATACTCTGGCGGAATACCTGTCTTCGAAAGGAAAGCGGCAGTTACATATCGCCGAAACGGAGAAGTACGCGCACGTGACGTTCTTCTTCAACGGCGGCAGAGAAGAACCCTTTGCGGGAGAAGACCGTATCCTGGTACCGTCACCTAAGGTAGCCACGTACGACTTAAAACCGGAAATGAGTGCTTATGAAGTAAAAGACCGTTTGGTGAAGGCCATGAAAGGTGAATTATATGACTTCATAGTCTGTAACTACGCTAACGGGGACATGGTAGGCCATACGGGGATATACGAAGCCATCGCGGAAGCAGTAAAAACGATAGATACCTGCTTGCAGGAGACGGTGGAGACGGCACGGCAGTATGGGTATGAGGTGTTGATTATAGCGGATCACGGTAACGCGGACTATGCAGTCAATGACGATGGGTCGCCGAATACAGCCCATTCGCTTAATCCCGTACCATTGGTATATGTGTATGAAAATCGGCCTCGTACCCCGCAAGTGGAAGACGGATTGCTGGCGGACGTAGCACCCACTATATTGTCATTAATGGGATTGCCCCAGCCTACGGCCATGACCGGCAGGCCGGTGGTCTCTTTTGCAGAACAGACAGCGCAACTGACCTAATCATTTAAGACATATGGGCAAGCGCGGAGTAGTTCTGATTGACAAGGAACGATGTAAGGGATGCGAGCTGTGCATAGCATCATGCGGAGCAGGAGTATTGCGTTTGTCAGACGGAGTGGTGAACGGACGGGGATATCCTTATGTGGAAGAGCACCCGAAAGGAGAGTGCATAGGGTGCGCGAACTGTGGGGAGGTATGTCCGGAGGGCGCATTGACGATATACCGTCGACGAGGATAGTCAGGTAGGCCGTTTGAAAAGCCGGAAGAGCGAATAGAAAACAGCTATGGCAAACAACAACAAGATCAGAAAAGAAGAGACCGTACCGGCATAAGCGGCAGCGATATACCCATCGGGGTCAAAGCGGAAAGAGACGACGTGTTCACCCGAGGGGATGCGGAGGGCACGAAGCGTCCAATTGACACGGAAAGGATCGGCAGGTTGTCCATCAATAAAGGCCTTCCATCCAGGGTAATAGATTTCGGAGAAGACGGCGAGCTGTTCCGAACTGGTACGGCTCCGGTACGCCAGGAAAGGAGGGCGATATTCAGTCAGGACGATCTCTGCGGCCGTATCGGGGGCGATGGCGAAGTCATTGAGCAAGTGCGCGAAACGTTGATCAACCACAGCAGTGTGTTTGGGGTCTATCTCACCCAGTACGGACAATTCGGCATCGGCATCGGGGACAACGCGGATATCGTCGACGAACCAGGCATTACCGAAAGCGTGAGGGTTAAGCAAGGGGGGCTGGACGGGATTATAGATGACATACCGCGTATTGAGCATATTAAGGCAAGGGGCATCAGCAAGGGTAGCGGAAGCGGCGGCAAGAGACTGGGTGGATTGGAGGGTATGGACGAGGCGAAGATGTTCGTTACCCATATAGCGGTCTATCAATTCCTGATACCGGCGTAGCTTGACGGCGTGGTACCCTCCGATAGAGCGGTGATAGAAGGAAACATTGGTATCCTGCCAAGGGTTATCAAGCCCCAATACGCGATAATGGATGACCGTGGTGTCTTCCAAGATCATTTTATCGGCGACTGAAGGTGAATATACTTCCCAGGCGCGCCGGGAGGTATAATGAGAATCGTTGAGATACCGACGGTTTACATTCCACAAGTCGGCTATCCCCAGCAGGGAGACAGCGACGGCTAACCAGAAACCATAGCGGGCGCGGCGCGAGGATTGGAGGTAGAGGTAGACGGCAGCGGCAGCAGCAACAATGAATAATAGGGAACGCAGAGCGTCTGCGCGCGCCAGGGCGCGTCGACCCGACAACAAGGCATCAACATACCACGAAGGCATATCTGCCAACTGGCGCTCATCTAAGGGAGAACGGAAGTTGAGGAATACCTCAGGCGCTACCCAGATAACCAGGCAAAGTCCTCCTGTAAGGGCGACAGACCAGATGAGGGCGCGCATGGTGCGCTTTTCGTCGAAGGGATCATTGAGGAGAGCCCCGATCCCTTGGAAGGCAATGAGCGGTAACACCAGCGCCGGAACTACCAGCGACATTTCTACCGTGCGGAACTTATTATAGAGTGGCAAGTAATAAAAGAGGAAGGTATTGAAACTGTCGAAATTTCTCCCCAGAGACATCAACATCAGGAAAACAGCTCCTCCCAATAGCCACCATTTAATGCGGTCACGCACAAGAAACATCCCCATGAGGAAAAGGAACCATACCACCGCCCCCATATACGCAGGGCCGGATGTAAAGGGCTTGTCGCCCCAGTAGGTATAGGTCTGAATCCCTTGGGGACTGACGGCCATACCTCGTCGCTTCATTTCTTTAGCCAAGTAGGAATCTGTCGGCAGATAGCCTCCTGATTCTCCGCCATAGGCGTTAGGGATAAGGAGGTTAAGGAGTTCAGCACGTCCGTAGCTCCATTGGAAAGCATAATCTTTATCCAACCCTGAGGATGGGCGGGCGGCAGGGGGCGCCGCGGGGTCTGCGGGAGTAGTGAGTTCAGAGGGACCGCGTATGGAGTGCTTGGCCATGTCCCAGTCGGTATACATGCGCAGGGCGTTAGGGGCGACGGCCAGCAACACCCCCACAGCAAGGAGGCCGGTGACAGGAATGAGCTTTGTAGAGCGGATACGTGACCGTAGCGAATCAATCGCCCCTCCTGTATAGATAAAGAAGGAAAGGAGCATAAGATAATAGGTGATCTGGACATGCGTAGTACCTATCGAAAAGGCTACGCCCAATGTAAAGAAGAGTGCTCCCCAAAGCCATCGGCGGCGGAAGAGTAGGAACATACCTGCGGGAACAAGCGGCATATAGGCGATAGCGTAGCCTTTGACGATATGTCCGGCGACGATGACGATGATATTATAGGAGCTGAACGCATAGCAGAGTGCGCCTCCCAGTGCGGCGGGTCCTCGTACGCCAATGACGTAAAGGAGGATGTAAAAAGTGAGCATAGCCAGCAACGTCATGGAAGCATTTTCCCACCCTATCCAAGAGACGGTGCGTTCAAGGATGCGGAAGGAGGGTAAAGAAGGAACAGGATGTCCATAACCCGGTCCATAAGGGAGACCTGAAAACATGGCATCGTTCCAGACACAATATTCGTCTTCCGGAGCTTGGGCGGCATATTTATCGGCACGCGTACCACCCATACCGGCGGCCTTGATGTGATCCGGCTGATAAATAGATTTACCTTCGAAAACGGCCGGAGCGAAAAACACGGCACTCAGCACCGTAAAGAGTGTGAAGGCTATGGCATGAAGCATGAGATTATGCTTCATGGAACGGTTAAAGGGCATCATCATTTTCCTTGTGGTTCACTTTCCTTCTCATTGGAGTACAAAGATAGTGATTTCCTCCGTGTGAGATCGCCCCTATACTTTACGATGTGACTTTACGATGTGTGTGGCTTCTTTTGTCTACCTTTGCGCGGTGAAATATCCGGAACGGGAGCGAAAGATGTTTCACCTACACGAGGAAAGTAAACGGTAGAAATTAAGATAGAAAAAGAAAAACCAAAAAGATGGAAGAAGAAATTATACTTTCGCGGGGAGAGGCGTTTATCAGGAAATATTCGCGGACACTGCTGATAGGAGTAGGCTCCATAGCAGGAGCCGTAGCTCTCTACCTGGCGGCGCAATCGTTATATTTCGTGCCGCGCAACGCACGGGCGGCTAATGATTTGTTTCGTGCCGAACATTTTTTTCGTCAGGATTCGTTCACTCTGGCATTGCATGGGAATGGAGCGGATATCGCAGGTTTTGCTAAAATAGCGGATGAATACGGTTCGGCGCCGTCGGCCAATTTAGCCAAAGGGTATGCGGCGATCTGTGCTTACCGTCTGGGCGAATATGAAACGGCACTATTATTTCTGGAAGATTTCAATACTCCCGATGACGGGTATTTCGGTCCGGTAGCCACAGGGTTAAAAGGAGACTGTTTTGCTAACCTGGGAGAAGTGAAGAAAGCAATAGGACTGTTTGAAAAGGCAGCGCGGTTGGCAGATAATGACTTGCTATCGCCCACGTATCTCAAAAAAGCCGCCGCCGCATACGAAAGCCTGGAGGAATATGATAAGGCGGCATCAGCGTATGCCCGGATCAAAGAAAAATACTACACCTCCCGTGAAGCGGAAGATATAGACAAATACATCACTCGCGCACAACTGCTCCATGCATCAAAATAACCCTTTCCCTGCCCCACCGCGTAAAGACGACAAGCCTTTGTCGGTGGGTATTGTGGTGTCGCTTTGGAACAGCCGTATCACGGAGGCGTTACTCCAAGGGGCGTTGGATACGTTGCGGGAGCACAGAGTTGATGAGAGTAGGATATGGGTAGTCAGGGTGCCGGGTGCGGTGGAACTGACGTACGCAGCACGCCAATTGGCAGCGCATCAGATAGTGGATGCAATCATCGTGTTAGGGTGCGTGATCAAGGGCGAAACACCTCACTTCGAGTATGTATGCCAATCGGTGACGCAGGGTGTGACGGGTCTGAACCTGTCCTTACATGTGCCTGTGATCTTCGGCGTGTTGACAACGCTGACGGAAGATCAAGCGATAGCGCGTGCAGGAGGAGCGTTGGGTAACAAAGGCGCCGAAGCGGCACTGACGGCACTGCATATGGCGGCTATCAATTACCGGCAGCCGCTGGATTTACATTGTCGGCTGGTAGATAACCGATTTGGCGGAATGGGATGATAAGTAGACAGCAATAGAAGGATAAATAAAGAATGAATGATATGAAAGGGTTTATTTTTTTGGTAGCAGGTTTATTCATAGTGGGTTCTGTGCCTTGTTGGGGGGATGATCATAAAGAGGAATGCCAAGCGTTGGTCACCTCACCAGTGGCAAACTTCGATTTCGGGGATATCCCTGAAGGAGGGGGAAATGTCACCCACTCGTTTACAGTGCACAATGAGGGAGACCTTCCACTGTTGATCACCCGGGTGATCGCTTCATGTGGCTGCACGACACCGGAATGGTCGAAAGAGCCGGTGGCACCGGGCGATTCGTCGATGATCCATGTGTCATACAACCCCTTGCATCGTCCGGGTACGTTCCATAAGACGATATCGGTGTACAGCAATGGTAGTCCTAATCCGCTTTCGCTGACCATCCGAGGGAACGTCGTTCCCTGACGTACGGGCGACTATGAAATTGTTCCTGATCGATGGATTCTCGCTAATCTATCGTGCTTACTTTGCCTTTATCCACTCGCCGCGCATCACGTCGGGAGGCTTGAATACGTCGGCTGTGTTCGGTTTCCTCAATATACTGGAGGAAGTGTTGCGGAAATATAACCCTACACATATAGGGGTAGCATTGGATCCCCCTGGTCCTACGTTCCGCCATGAAGCGTATGCCTCCTACAAAGCGCAAAGAAACAAAACGCCGGAAGATATCATCGGGTCGGTACCTATTCTCAAAAAACTGTTACAGGCTTATCGTATCCCTACCTTCGAAACGCCCGGCTTTGAGGCGGATGACGTGATAGGGACGTTAGCCCTCCAGGCTGCTCAAGAAGGGTTCGAAGTCTTTATGGTGACTTCGGACAAAGATTATACACAGTTGCTACGGCCTCATATCTATCTTTGTCGCCCCCAATCGGGAGGAGACTACGAAATCCTTGATGCACCGAAAACGCTTGAGAAATTCGGTTTGAGTTCGGCGGAACAGTTCATTGACCTGCTGGCACTGATGGGGGATGCGTCGGACAATATACCAGGTTGTCCGGGTATAGGTGAAAAAACGGCCTCTCGTTTACTCCAACAGTTCGGTTCCGTGGAAGAATTGCTCTCCCAGACTCATCTGGTAAAAGGGGTGCTACGTTACCGAATCCAACAAAATGCGGACGAAATACGGTTTTCTCGAATCCTAGCCACGATCCGAACGGATGTGCCCATTCAATTCGAGGCCGAAATTTGCCGCTATCAACCTGCGAACGAAAAACGGTTACGAGAACTGTTCAGCGAACTGGAATTTCATACGTTCCTTAACCGTCTTGATAAAAACAAGGGAGGCGCCTCCCAAGCCACACTGCCGTTTTTCGCACCGGTACAGGTTGTGTCATCGCCTGCCGCCACCAGCCGTCTTCCTACCGAAGCAGTACCGACGCAAAATTCCTACCGGACGGCGGAATCACGTCAAATGCAAGAGGAACTGTCCGAGTTGCTGACTAGGCAGGATAGATTCGCAATCGCTTTCCATGGCGAAGATGAAAAATCAAGGCTGGATCGGCCGAGGGGTGTAGCGTTTGCTTTCGATGAACAGGAGGCATGGTTCGTTCCACTGGAGGGCAATGCGGAAGAAGTGACCCAAACGTTGAAGATCTTCTCCTCTCCACTGGCTAACCCGCGTATTGAAAAAATAGGGCACGATCTGAAAGGACATATCTGTTACTTCCGACAACAAGGCATATGCCTACAAGGCCTTCTATTCGATACGTTGATCGCTCACTATCTCCTACATCCTGAACTGACACATTCGAAAACGTACCTCTTTAATACCTGCCTCAAATACTCGCTTGCCCCTCTCCAAGATATCTCTGCCGACACGGCAGAAAGTGCAGGGTTACTGCTCCGGTTAAGGCAACACTTGTCGGGATGCTTCGATAAAGATACGGCTCATGTGTTCCACGACATAGAAATGCCATTGGTGTATGTGTTGGCGGATATGGAATATACAGGGGTTACGCTGAATATTGAAACACTCCATCAATCATCGCTCTCGCTAAACTCGTCACTTACGTCGCTCCAGGAAGAGATTTTCCAAATGGCAGGGACATCGTTTAACATCAATTCCTCACGCCAGATCGCTACCCTACTCGAAGATCACTTCCATATCCATGTGGCGGCAAAAACGAAAACCGGACAGGTAAGTACAGGTGAGGCAGTACTTGATCAACTGCGCGACCGTCATCCGGTGATCGGTAAAATCTTAGAATACAGGCAAGTAAAAAAATTGCTTAGTACTTATGTAGAAGCGTTACCCCGTTTGCTCCGCCCCGAAACAGGAAAGATCCATGCTTCGTTCCACCAGGCAGTGGTCTCTACAGGTCGGCTCAGCTCTTCAAATCCTAATCTTCAAAATATCCCCGTGCGCAATGAACTCGGCAGGGAAATACGCAAAGCTTTTACGGCCGATAATGGTGAGTGTGTGTTCTTTTCCGCTGATTACTCGCAGATAGAATTACGTATCCTGGCTCACCTGAGCCGTGACCTTACGTTGGTGGAATCTTTTCATAACGGAGAAGATATCCATGCGGCTACGGCCTCCAAAATTTTCCGTGTTGCTGTGGAAGAGGTGACGCCTGAAATGCGTCGCAAAGCTAAAAGCGCAAACTTCGGGATCATTTACGGGATCTCGCCGTTCGGCCTCTCCCGGGCGCTAAATATCTCCCGCGAAGAAAGTTCCAAGCTGATCACGAATTATTTCGCCTCTTATCCCGACGTACGTAAGTATCTCGAACAAAGCCTTGAACAAGCGCGTAAAAACGGCTATGTAGAAACAATCCTCCACCGTCGGACGCAGGTGTCGAACCTAAACTCGGCAAATCGTGCGGTGCGTGCGGCAGCCGAACGTTTCGTCACTAACGCTCCTATACAGGGGAGTGCGGCCGACCTCATCAAACTGGCAATGATAGCTATCAGCCGTCGGTTCAAAGAAAAAGGCCTGCAAGCACGGATGATCATGCAAGTGCATGACGAACTAAACTTTAATGTACCGGTGAAGGAACTGGATACGGTGCGCGCAATCGTGATTTACGAAATGGAAAATGCTTTTCCGCTGGAAATTCCACTGGTAGTAGACTCAGGATACGGGGTAAACTGGCTGGAGGCTCACTAATTGCGATCGTAAGTCCGGCCGTAAAGGAGGGTGGCTAAGGTCTTGTCGTCCGGTATTTGACGAACGTCGTTGGCACTCAATGGTTCCCCGACGAAAACGTCTACCGTCTTGCCCCGCTTATTGAAAGTCTCTGTCGGCATACGCAACACCCGCATCCTCCAATCCAGACTACCCAGTAAATAAAAAAAGGATGTGTTCCTGACGTCAAAGTATACCGGATAGACAGGTACGGCGGCCTTTCGGATGATTCGCATTACGTTTTCCGACCAGGCCAGATCCCGAATCTTGCCCCAGCGCAAAAAGGATACGGAGCCGGCAGGGAAAAATCCTAAGGGATTACCGGCATTCAGATGTTCCAAACACTGGCGAATGGCGACGATGTTGGCTTTCTTATCTTCATGGCGGCTTGAAGAGGGAACGACAGGGATAAAGTTCTCTTCCATAGCACCAATCCGTGTAAGGAAACCATTGGCCATGACCCTGAAATCCGCTCTCCGACGTGCAAAGATGTCAATAAGCATAATTCCTTCTATTGAGCCTGTCGGGTGGTTGGAGACGGTGATAAAAGCGCCTTCCGGAAGGGAAGCAAGGCGTTCTTTGTGGTGCAGACGGTAACAGATGTCTATCAAAGGGTCTGCCAAAAGGGCAGTCGTGAAAGCAGCCCCCCGCAAACAGCAATGATTACTGTGGGCTTCGTTCACTTTCTCCATACCAATACTCCGTAGAAAACGACACCCCAGCACACGCCCCAAAGGGGTACGCAAGGCGGGGAACATCTCTTGCAAGTCGTTGATATCAATAACCGTCTCTTTCATTTTGTCAACTGAACGAAGCACACATCCGTTCATGTCCCTTCATAGCGACAAAGAGCACTACATTCAATACCACTATTTCGAATACAAAGTATGCCCACACCTCTCCCGTCAATAACACAACAAAGAGGACGACCGTCCGCCCGTTGAAAGTCAGCCAGTCTACCCAACGTTTCATCAAAAGACAGCTTTCCTTCCTGAAACGCAACCGCAATTCTTCGGGTATACTGTCTTTATAAGCGATTTTTAGGCGGATCAGCATGGCTTGGAGTTGGGGGGTGGCGCGTATCTGGAGCATAGTATAGCAACGGTAGAGCAACAACACTGCTTTTCCAATACCGGGTTTCCGGCTGGTGTGTGCGGTTTGTACCTGTTCGGCTGTCTGAAACTCAGCGCCTTTATCTTTGCTGATGAAATAGAGGTGGAGGGTCTTATAATAATCGGTGATATTGGCTTGGAAAAGGTGTGACAAGGCCGATAAAACAGCTATGGCTGCAAATATCCAGCTACCTGTCTCTCCATACAGGCGAAGCACTAACGATATGTAAATAGTGAGAAACCATAAGTCGCCAGCCAATCCGTCGAGTATCCTGCCGAAAGCCGACTTGATGCCCGTCATACGGGCTAATTGTCCGTCTACACAGTCAAGGATGTTGGCTACGATAAGGCAAGCTATACCAAGGAGGTTCAAGCAAAGATCTACGGGTCGAAATAAGATTCCTCCGGCTATACCGACAAAAATGGAGATCACGGTCACGATATTCGGCGTAACATCCGTACCCTGCAAGGCTTTTGCAAGGAAAAAGCCAATCCGTCGGTAGAAGATCTTATCCAACAGATTTTCTGTTTCTATTGATTTCAGCGAGGCTTCATATTCTTTATCCATCCTATTCATTTATAAGAGTAGCCGCCGTCTATGGTGACTATCTCTCCATTCATGTAGGCGTTTTCTATCAGTATCCGGTAGATTTCGCCGATCTCTTCGGGATGACAGAAACGTTCGGCGGCTATTTTGGCTTCAATATTTTGACGTATTTCTGTCGGCTTGGCTCGCTGCCATTCAGTATCTACAAATCCAGGCGCCACTCCATTCACACGCACCCCGTAAGGCTGCAAGAATTTCACCAAATTCTTCACCAAGGAATGAACAGAGGCTTTCGATACGCCATAGGCCAAAGACACGGAATGCGGTAAGTCAGCCATACGCGACCCTGTGAAAACGACGCATGCCCCCGCCCGTAACCGCCCGACCACAGCTTGAAGAAGGAACACAGGAAAATGGACGTTTGCAAAAAAGACACGTTTCCATTCTTCCCTCTGCATCTCTGTAAAGGGTGTACGACAGGTCAGTCCGGCATTAAAAATGAGGGCGTCAAGGATGATATTCTTTTCTTCCAGATAATTCCGGAGCTTGTCGGGCGCTTCTTCAGAGGCAATATCGGCCTGAACGACGTGCACCTCAACACCAAAACGTTGCCAAAGCTCCATCCCTGTATGCTTGGCGGCAATATTGTCCGATGCATAAGTGAGCACTAAATTGTAACCTCCGGCAGCCAAAGTATCGGCCACGGCCCTACCTATCCCTTTGGTTCCTCCCGTGATGCAAGCACACTTAACCATTGACTTTGGGTTTAGCTTTCCGTTGCTCTTGAAGGGTGGCCTCGTAACTGTCGTGTATGGTTTTCTTGATGATAGAGGAGGAAACACCTGTCCCATAAGGGAAGTAAAAGACCTGCACGTTCAAGTCGCGGAGGTAATCGTAGCGTCCGTACCAGTCATCGCCCACAACAAAGGCATCAATATTGAGCTTCCTGACAATTTCAGTGTGATCAAGAGTATGTTGTGGGATGACCATATCGGGCGTTTTCAGGGCTTCGATGATCTGCAAGCGTTCATTAAAGGGGATGATAGGAGCGGCTTTATAAGAACAGACTAGTTCATCCGTGCTGACCCCTACGATGAGAATATCACCCAGGGATCGGGCATAATTGATCATTCTGAGGTGATTGTAATGGAACATATCGAAGGTTCCTGATGTATAGACTATCGTCTTTTCCCTGAACATAAGTTTCTTATTATTCTGTCTTGCATTTTCTCCCCTCGAAAAATCGTCCGCAAATTTACATTTTTATCCCATGCCTTAACCGTTCCGCAACTGTTACCGAAGCCAAGGTGGTGGTATAAATGGGATATCAGTTGACAACGAAAAGGAAAGGGGAAAAAGTAGCAACGGAAAAATCGGAATAAGGATAGAGGATATAGACACCCGGGACAAGAGGGATACTACGAGAATAAGTACTGGTCTCTACGGGGAAGGCAGCAAGATGACGGCCGGAAATGGTAAGGATATGGACGTGAGTATCTTTCAGACCGTTGAGGAGGAGCTGTCCATCCTGATAGCGGACGGAGCAGCGGCGAGGGGAGGAATTTTCAAAGGGTACCAACAAGTCTATGTCGGAATGAGAGGAATTTTCTTCCGGAGAAGGAGGAGTGACAGAGGGTATTTCTTCGAGTGGGGGAATGGGTACTTCGACAGAAGGCTCGTTGACGTAGACAGCATAATAAGAGTTCTTTTGGCTACCATCGCGGGTAACAACTCTGACCCTCGTATGCCCTGTGCTCAGGGCTTTGAAAGTACGGGTACGGGCGTATGTCTTGTCATCAGCAAAGGCGACAATAGCAGGGTTGTCTATTGTCCATCCTATTTCTGTGAATGAAGGCTCTCCTTGCAAAGTAGCGGTCAAATGGATAAGTTCGTCAATCATTAAAGGGGTCTGTCGATTTGTGATCTCTCCGGCAGGATCTCTCAAGAATATTCCTGTTGCGGGACGATGGTTGACGGTTATTTGAATGGAAGCTGTCACCGGATTTTTGCCTCGTGTGCGAACAAAGACATAGGTGACAGCACCGGGCTTGATGGCTTTTATTGTTCTCCGATGAGTGTTTTCACCGTCTTTACCATCGTCAAAGACTACGACGGCTGTATTTTCAATCTCCCACTCCAAAGAATCTACCGTTTGAGGAAGGGCAACGAGTTCGATACGTGTATTTTCGGTAAGTATCGGGAATGTCCTCCCCAGTTCGTCATGAAGCAACAGATCATCAGGATGGTCAAGGGGTACACTGATTACGTATGTTCCCTGTACTCCATTCTCCGCTGTCGCTATGATGGTGACGGCTGTACCTTGCCCCACGAGCTTGATCTCCGCCCAAGCGGGTTTATCAACAGCTTCCGGCTGTCCGGAACGTATAATTTCGGCAAATGTCTGAGGAAAAACAGTCCATGAGATGGGAGAAAGCGCGGCAGGTAATGTAGGAGGGGTGATGTGCGCTAACAATTTTACGGAATCGCCTCCGGACAACACTGAAAAGGCCTCATTGATATCGGACTTGATGATAACGCCGGTGACTACGTTAGCTTGAACCTCTCCCGTGACGTGAAAGATATATTTCGCAGACAATCCTTTATCAAGCGATTTGACACAGATATGGACTTCTCCTGGTAACAACGCTTTGACACTACGTGTAAGCCGTGTTTCGTCGGAGTCGAGGAAGGTGACAGTTTCCGTATAGGTATTCTGTTCGACGAACCACTCCAAACGGCGAAAGGTAGCGTCAACGGGAAGAATAGAGGCAGTAAGTTCAATGGTTTCTCCGACTTGGATGGTAGATTCTACCAAGCCGACTTTGTCCCGAAGGGAAAGATCGGCGATGGGAATGTAGTTTATATCAAAGGAAAAAGTGTCTTTGACGGGTAACTTATCCAAAATATCCCTAAGATTCTTCGAAATATCGGGCGCCAGAAAATCATCAAGAGAGACGGTATTTGTGGCCAGTAGACTGTCGATAGCAAAAGCAATGATTCGAGCGTGGGTGCTCGGCTTATTAGCAAAGACATTAAAAGTGGATGCAGAAAGAATACCAACAGGTAGGCCAAGGTGGTCAGGAAGATCGGATAGAATGAAGATACCCGTAGGGTTAGTGGCATCGTTGGGTTGGGAGGCGATACCCATAGATACGTAGACATAGGGATCAATGGTGGCTCCGTCAACTATCGGGTCACCATTAACAGAAGCGGAGAGTTTCAAAGAGGTTATCCATTTCGGAGCCGATGCTTTTGATGATTCAAGGAAAGTCAGGGTTGTATCGGCATGCTTGGCAGTTGTTCCGGCGGACACATACCGGCCTTTCGGGGAGGCGGTGACGGTCACTTTTCCGGAACCGTGCTGTCCGGCCACGCAGAGACTGATATAACAATGTCCGGAATCATTCTTCACATCACGCATGACCTCTATCCACCCTGAGGGGGTTATTGTCCAGACGATAGAATCGTAATCCGCATTTGCAGGCGTGACCACAGCCCGCAATCGAACAGTATCCGCTAAGGCATACTTGTTGTCAATCTTCGGATTGATAATTTGAAGGGAGATACCCTCTACATGTATCGTATCAGTACGGATGATGAAACTGTCACGATGCGTTTCAGTAGGATGGTCGTAAGTTTCAACCCAAACGGTGTCGACGGCTAAGGAGTTGATGGCACGAAAAGAGACTTGACGGGCATTTTCAGGATGGGAAAGCATCTCAACGGCTGGCCGCAAAGGGTCAGTAGGAGAAATATACCAGTGCACGAGGGTATCTGTGACACCTTCGGGATAATGGGTGAGGTTAGCCTGATTGTATTTGTCGGGGAGCCGGACGGCAGTTTGCAAGTCAAGGGTAGTATGGTACTGCAGAGTAGTATCCCTATTTTTAGCAATAAAGAGGTCTGTACCTGTTTCCGAATAAGAGACGACGACTCCATCGGCATAAATGGGGCTGACGTAGAGTTCGTAGACATTGGATTCTATCTTTTCGCTTCCCTCCGAAATGCGGCTAACAACCTTCACCTTAAAGATCGTGTTCGCACGAAAGACATGCAGCTTGAGAGTCTGATGATGTGAATCAATGGTTTTCACGGAGGCAGTCATGAATGTTTTCCGTTTAATGCCATTACCCGTTTGTTCAAGGGTTTCAATACATTGATGGGTTCGATAATCCAATGCCTCAATATGCCATATAAAACCTTTGTGTTCAAGGGAAAAGGGAATGGCTTCAACCTCAAGGTTGATCCATTCATCGAAATTCAGGGAACTACTTTGTTTCCTTTGTTCGTCAAGAAGAAAAAGAGTCAAGTCTTCGTAAGGAGAATCAGGGGGTTCGCAGTACGGAATATCAGCTTGTACGCGCACAATCGAAGTGAGCGACAAGATAAAACAAGAAGCGACAAAGTATAACAAGCGTTCCATAGAACAACCGCTTTGATATGGTATACCGAGCAAAGGTACATTTTTTCCTACAGATACAGGTTTCTGTGAAGCGAGATAGGGCACGAGTTTCTTTGTACCTTCGCGGTGAGAAAAACAAAAAGGAACAGGAATGAGAAGGTGGGCGTTTATAGAAACGCTATTATTGGTAGCGTCTGTTGCGGCGTCAGGACAGGGCATTGAATTGCACCGTGTTTTCGGTATGGCTTTATTTCCTAAAGCGGATCGTCCGGAATGGACGGTAACTGCCGAACAAATGGGAGTTTTGCGGTGGGGGCTTGCTCATGCACGGGTGGACCTTCATATAGGACGAGCAGGGGTAACCGGCGGTTACGGAGAATTTGCCTATGAATGGCGCACGAAGATCAGTGGATTTGCCGTGCATACGGAATATAATGGGGGGATAGATAGAGGTATACCTTATGGGGAGGCTATTCTGGCAGGCGGATGCTATCGATGGGACAGTCCCGATTTTTCACGGGGTTTTTCAATTGCCGGACTATACAGGTATATTCCTCATAATCAAGCTCATCATAACTACCAACTTGCCGGTACGTGGCAATATGGAACGGGAGACCTAATTGAGATGCGCGGTTTCGCTAAACTATGGCGTGAATATCTTGTGGGAGATGGCTGTGGCGAATACCATATGTGGATGGAACCTCAGATATGGTTGAATCTCGGCACTCTTCGGGAGAGTTTTTTCTACGAATCTAATTTTTCATTCGGGGCGGAGGTTGCTATTCGTTATAGCTTCGGTGTTCCTGTCACCTTTCATGCTATTCCTTCTGTGGCTATCCGGTTTACATTCTGACGACCGGCTATTGTTTATTGTCCGATCAATTTGTCAAAAGGCAGATTGGCGAGGTCGGAGATAGGAATGTGAAGACGATATGACCAATAATTGTGGGGATTGTCTGGGTAATTGATTCGTTCGGCAGTGGGATCAGGGTGACGCAGATTTTCGGAAAGTGCAAGCCAATCCTGTATGGCTATGAGGGTAAGCATGGAGACGGAATGTATTTGTCTGTGAAGAATGCGCCGGATGAGTTCGGGGGTACAATCGGCGGGAGGCTCTCCGTCTTCGCAAAGTATCTGTCGATAATATTGAGTGGCTTCGGCGACGTTTTCTCTCCACCAGAGGCGTAACGGCGCCATATCGTGCGTTGAAGGAGTACAAACGGAAAGATAGGGGGCTTCTTCTAAAGGATAAAAGTCAGTATAGAGGGTTCGAGGCATGCGCTCGACGGCGAGTGAGAGGAGTTGGAGTCGTTGCAGGACTATGGGGAGTGTGGAAGGGAGCATACCGAGATCTTCGGCGCAAATGAGCATGGAAGTATCGGCAATAAGGGGAGTAAGACGTTTCAAAGCTGTTTCCTGCCAGAGATTGTTGTGCCGTTCCCAGAAGAAACGGATGTAGAGTTGGTCATAAGCTTCATGTTCCCGGGTAGTGAGCAGGGCGTAGCTTTTGGTATCTCGTGCGGAGATGAGCGGGTGAAACCGGGTAGGGTCTGCGTTATCAGGGCGAAAAAGGATACCGTCGGCATGCAAAACAGGATTAAAGGGAAAACCGGCTTGACATATCTCTTCTACGGAGAATGGTAATGAAGGGACAAAGGTTCCGTTCCGGCCGTCTGTGCAACTATCGGGAATCGCCCAGATACGGAAGAAACCTAATATGTGGTCTATACGAAGAGCGTCAAAAAAGAGAGAAAGGTGTACAAAGCGTTTCTTCCACCAAATAAAGTCGTCACACTGCATAGTATCCCAATTGTAGAGGGGAAATCCCCAACTCTGTCCATTATGAGAGAAGGAATCCGGTGGGGCACCGGCTTGTTGTTCTACACAAAAATAATGCGGATGAGTCCATACTTCTACACTGAACCGATGTACGCCGATGGGTAAATCTCCTTTAAGGAGAATACCCCTGGAACGAGCATATTCAGCGGCTTCAAGTAGTTGTTTATGGAGTGTAAACTGCAAAAAGGCCGTGAAAAGAAATTCTTTGGGGGTAGCGTCGCACCAAGCTTCAGTACGTGCGGAATTGTAAAAGCGATCTTCTTTCCAAAAGGAATGGTCAACGGTACCGAACAGTTCGGTGAGGTGCCGGTAGTGTGCATAAGGGTATAGCCATTCTTTATTTTCGGACACAAAAGATTGAAAATCAATTGATTCAAGAAGAGTAGGGTGTTCGGTAAGGTAATCGGTAAAATAGCGGAGCTTGTGTCGGATGACGGCGACATAATCAAGACTGGGCAAGTCTTCAAGCCGTCGACTCTCGGCGGCATATTGCTCAGCACGGAAAGGGACACGGAGTGCGCCAAGCCGGTGAAGGGAGAGGTAAATAGGGTGAAGTGCATTGACGGAAGTGATTTTGTAGGGATAAGAATCGGCGGCGATATGTGTAGTCGAAGTGTCGTTCAAGGGAAGTAGTTGAATGACATGCTGGCCTGTTTCGGCTACCCAGTCAATGAGCTGGAAGAGGTCACCAAAATCTCCCACACCAGCACTCTGTCCGGTACGGAGAGAAAAAAGAGGGATGACCGTACCTATGAGCTTGACAGGCACCCCTCCTCGGAAGGGTGTACAACAAATGAGAAGACCGCCGATGAAAGAGAGAGCATCAGTGGGAGAATCCAAACGACGGTTTTCTCCTTCTTCCCATATAATCAGGCCAGGCTGTGCTTCGTCGATCAGTACTAACTTGTATTCAAGCGGAAAAGGGAGGCTTCCTTCGGCGAAAATGACAGTACGTATCAGACCTTTTCCTTGCATGGGAACGGGATGTTGCCAATCACCCATTGCGGAACAATTTCCTGTTATTGCAAGGAGCTTACCATTCAACTGGGGGACTGTCGCTCTAAATATTACTTCCATCTTTTTGTCCATATGTACGGGAATTTTTAAAAGAAACCCCGACGGCCGAAACAGTCGGGGTTAAAAATAACATCCAAATGGTATTTATATACTATTTAACTAAAACCTTGCGGGTTCCAAGTCCTTCGACGGAGACGACAATAATACCGGAAGGTACATCAAAGTGCTCTTCTGAGGCAGTAGCGTACCGACTTTCCAAACGCTGTCCTAAGAGGTTTGTCAAAGTTATCCGCTTACCTTCAACACCAGCAACATACAACTCAACATGACCGGCAACTATCTCAAAAGAAGGGATGATCATGACAGGGGGCGGAAGAAAGGATGTATTTCCCCTAGGAGGAGGAAATTGGATCGTTCCATCCGGTAATTTCCAGGAAAAGAGAGATTCCACTTCCTGCGAAGCGAGGGTATAGGTACTTTGTATCGAGACAGGAGCGCCACGCACTATGCGGATATAACTATTAAGGTCGCCTGCCAAAGAACCATTGGGATATCCTCCTTCAATAAGGAAACCTTGTCCTTCTTCGTTAAGAAGACGGAAAGAGAAGAGGAAATGATTATGTACACCTTCTTCTTCCCGTTCGGGACTGTTGTAGGAAACCTTCATGATAGATTGACCGTTTATACCGTCTATATAGAGCAAACCATCTCTATGGACGGATATGGGAATAAATCCCAGACGAGGATTGTCTTGCCAAGAAATGTCTTCATTAGGGATCCCATATAATTGGGTATAAATCCATGCAGGATTTTCAGCTGTCCGGTCAAGACGAGCAAGGCTCCTTCCGGAAAAAAGAATATCTCCTGTACCTGCCTTGTAGTCGGACATGACAAGATATTGCGGCATGACGGTACCGCGTACGTGACGCAAAGTAAAGGATTCAGGGAGGTAGTCATCACCAAGTGCTTGCAGAGCGAGATAATTGAAAGAAGGAGGGGAAGCTCCGTAAGGCTTTCCGACAAGACCTTCTTTGTCAATAGTGTGAGTACGGAAGATTTGAACACCATCTTGCACGGTTTTCAATTGTCCGTCATTATCTCTGATACCAAGATAAATATAGGGTGTAGTTGATTGTATCACAAAAGCAGGGATCTTGTCAAGGCTGTCGGCGGAAATGGGGAGTTTTTGCTTGAACAGGGCACCGTTGGTTGATTGGGTGGTCGATTGGATAGAAACGACGGAGAAGAGTGAGTCAGTTGAGAAGTCTGCTTCACAGAACAAATAAGCAGGTTCTCCGAAACTAGTCCGATTCACCTCACGCAAGAGAAAGAGAGGGGAGTCGGAGGAATCGTCACCAATAAAATAACGATGAGCTTCCGGAAGGTCGGAATAAGAGAGGTATTGAACGGTACCTTCTATATCGTGCGGATAGGTAAAGCGATAGTATCGACGGGTCAATTTTGCTACTCCTGCCTGCTCAAGTTCGTAATTAGGTTCATAGCCATAAGTTTCACTATAGATTTCCTCAAGACCGAATCGGGCAGATTTATCGGGATTTTCTTGCACCCAAAGGATATTATTACCACTAGCAACAGAGACATAGTTCTTCTTTCCCTTAGCTTCATAAAGGAATTTAACACGGGCATAAGAAACATCTTTGATGTCGGCGATGTAGTAACCGATAGAAGAGGACTCTTTAAATTCTTCGGGAACAGGCAAGTAAGCGATAGTATCGCGTTCACCGGCCGACATCACAAAAACTCGTTGTCCCTCAACGCCGTAGGTCCGAGTATCGTTACCCAAATATTCATCAACAGAGGGGGCATTAGGTATTTCCCTGTTAAAAACCTTTGCCATATAGAGCGTACTTTCTATCGCCCAATGGTAAGAAGGTTGATACCGGTAATTGGTATCGGATGGTTTTACAAATTCCAAATTTCCATCCAATCCAATACGGAGGTATTTACCGATACGGTCGGAATCATGTGAACCGGTGACACAGAGATAATAAAGCCCTGATTCTATGATAGTACTATAGTGAGGATCGTCATCACGGCTTTCGATGTAACAACCTTCTTCATCAGAATTGCTCGTAAGGGTCGGAGCATATCTGCCGGAACCGACAAAAGAAGCGGTGAGGAAGGAGTTGAGCGCATATTTATTAGAGAGAATCAGGTCTTCTTTTGCGGGGTTCCAAAGGCCTTCGACGGATCCGGTAATATGTCCATGCGAAATAATCTTGAGCCGATTAAGGGCAGGATCATACAAGAATTTAAAAAGGTAAGAATCAAGAAGTCTTGACCTTTTTTCAGGGGAATATTTATGGTACCATATATCGCCAAGAGAAGCAATACGTATGGCCTTTTCGTTCGGCTCCGTTCCATTTATCAAAAGATAGGAAGTATCAACACCTATGTAACCCTGGTCAATCAATCCTTCGGCTGTTTGAAAGTAGGCATACAGGGCGACCCAGTGATTGACGGTATCAGCGTAAGCTTGGTCGGTTTTGTAACTATTTGTTTCAGAAGCAAAGCCGTTAATATCTTCTTCGACATGCACACCTAACGCTTGAAAAGTATATCCCGAAGAAAAAGGGTAATCAATTGCGAAAGTGGGGGTAGTGGATAAAGAGAAACGATCCTCCTCACGTGCAATCAGACCTGACTTCTGCCCTGTGATAAAAGGAGAAGAGGAAAGGCGGACGTTGAGGTCATTAGCTGTGAGCGGTAACAGACCGTCAGCAATACAAGGGGTTATTTTCAGAACGTCGGAAGCAACTTCAGCCTCGCTAAAATTAGCATAGGCACGGGGAACAATACGCAAGTCGTCATCCGCTCCAATTACGATTACCTCATTTCCACCCGTTTGTGCAAAGACATAAAAGAAATTCTCACCCACGGAAGGCGTCGAGCCTGCGGATGGCAACCAACGATAGATATCTCCACCGGGGAGGTTAGCGTTAACACCCGGCTTCTGTAAGCTACCCGTCGCTTCACGCCGACTGAGGGAAAGCAACGTAGAACGAAAAAGACTATTAAAGGTAAAAGCTTCTTCACCTGTAATACTCTGGGAGAAGGAAATACGCCAGAGGGCGTTTTTTATCTCGCCAAACGAGGCAGGCAATTTTTTTTCAGGACGCAGTACAAGGCGGTCATTATCGTCAAGGACAATGTAGTAAGACTCAGAGCCTTTAACCGCTTTAAGAAAATAGGACATTGTCTGTACATATTTCTCGCCCGCATAAGGGCGAAGACTTGTCAGACCCTCCTGCTGTGCCGGTAGCGACGTCGCCAACAGGCATCCTGCCATGATCAGCGCATATATTTTCTTTCTCATATTCAACGCATTACAAGTATCCCTCTTTTATTCTTCATTTTATAGGGTATACAACCCGCATGGCAAAGGTAAGAATATGATTTGAACGTATACTTTCTGTGTAAATTTTTTCTTTTGTGCAAGGTAGTTCTAAGGAGAAGATAAAAGACGAAGAGCAGCTTCGATCAGGCTATCACGTCCTTGCAACTCATCTTCAGGGGCTTGCGAAACAAAAATATCAGGGTCTATGCCGTTTTCCGTATGTTCCCTTTGTACATCAAGAAGCGGAGAAGCGGAGAAGCGCACACTCCACCCATTGGGGAGTTCCGAATAAAAAGGTAAGCCGCTACCACCGCCTGTCTTGTCGCCAAGGATAGTGACTTGCGGAAGGCAGGACATCCTTTGTACAAAATTGTTAGCGGCACTGTAACACTGACGGTTGGTAAGAAGGATGACGGGGCGTAACCAACGTGCATACACAGAAGGTTCGAGGTAAAGAGGGAATGGTTCGGAAAAGACATCGTGGGGAGGAGCAGACTTATGGATAATGTAGCCTGTGAGGGTACGTTCGGAGGCGAAACAGGAGGCGAACAATTCAGCTTGGGCCAGGGAACCGCCGCCGTTGTTACGAACATCAAGGATAAGACCTCGACAATCACGGAAGTGATGGAAGATATAAGACAGGTTGGCTTCGGAGAGACTGCCGGAGAAACTACCGTAATAGAGGTACCCAACGTCATTTGTGAGGCGGCGATATTTGGCGGAACCAGCCAGATAGTAGTCGGAAGTTGTTCCGAGATATCGTTCCTGAAGCACAGTAGAAAAATTAGGAGGATAGGTTTCGAACCATTCTGTGTAACGGGAAATGTGAAAAGGGGAGATCAGATTGACATGACCGTCACGCAGTTCGGTAAGCATGGCGCTGAGATGACTAAAAAGGGCAAACTCATCCATGTCTTCGCGTATAGTGAGCCGATAACGTGTACCTACTTCGTTCCAGTCAACATCTTTATAGTCGAAGAAACAATAGTTCTCATCCATAATCTTCCAAAGAGCCTCGAAATTAGCTACCGGACTGTCGGTATACTCGTCGAAGGAGTGACAAGCAACCAAACAAAGTGTGGTGAAGAGCAGCATTGCTCCTTTATACATATTTGCGTACATCAACAGGAATATTTTATCTTGAAAATGTCAATAAAGTGCACTCCGACCGAATCGCCTCGACCGCCACGTACGCCCTCCGAAAAAGAGGGATTCACGTACAAAACCAACAAGAACGGCAAACTGCTCATGGCGGGAATAACGAGCATGAATCTGATAATATTCGACTTGGCAGGTGGCGGCTAATCGCAAAATAACCGGACCGGCAGGAACATCAAGAGAAAGGATGGAGAGGAGCGAACGGCGGTTGTGTGGAGCAGTAAAGACGACGAGGTTTCGAGTATTACCAAGTCCGTAAAGTTCGTAGTAAGACTGTCCGTAAGGAGGGGCAAGGGTAGCGCCGATCAACGGGATTTCCATCTGAGCACGTAGGAATAACGGATAATTAAAAAAGTAGAAACGGTAAAAAGAGAGGAAAGAAGGAGAAAGGGCAAGAGACAGACGAAAGACGTCCGGATTATTACTGCTCCGTGTATTGAAAATATTACTAAGACCTACATGGAGTGCAGGCCCGACGAGAAGGGTCAAGGCAGGATCGGGGTGAAAACGACGATGGACAGCGATCACAGAAAATAAAGTGGCGACTATTTCGGAAGCTGATCCGGCGGGATTGGAGGTAAAGGCGAGGGAACCTGATAAGAGGGTGTGTGTGGAATAAAGACCATCAGCTGAACGGAGGCGGAAACGTTCGGCAACAAAACGAATCCCTCCTCCGGTATAAGGTATACGCTGACCGGGCGTAAGAGCGGATTCTCTGATACGGTCACCCTCTCCTCCCAACAGAAAACTCTCATTCACCGGAAAAGGACACTCCTGACCGGAACAGGAAAGAATTTGTGCATCCACGACGAAGGAAAAAGAGAAAAGGAGAATAATAAAACCTGAAACAAGCCATCCTCCGTATAGTCTTTTTCTCATGTGCGCTTCCGATCTTCCTTAGTTAAAGAAAAGGGATTAAATCTCTGATACAACAAAGGTAGAGCGTTTTGCGAAGTCGGCAAATAGTCGTAACATTGTACCCGTTAAAAAGAGTTAGAGCAAAGCGACGATTCTTATATAGTCAGGGAAAGCTTTCTACACAGATAATTTTAGGATGAACCAATGGGAACTATACCCTGTGACTTAAGGAATATCAAAGCGTTTGTATTTGATGTAGATGGAGTATTGTCGGGGAACGTCATTCCGTTGTATCCTGACGGCGACCCAATGAGGACGGTAAACATCAAAGACGGTTATGCTATCCATCTGGCCATCAAAAAAGGATTTATACTGGGCATTATTACGGGGGGATATACCGAAGCGGTGCGTGTCCGTTTTGCACGTCTCGGCGTTCAGCATATTTACACGGGAAGCAGTGTAAAAAAGGAGGACTTCGCAGATTTTCTCAAAAAGACGAGCTTGAAACCCGAAAACGTTGTTTTCGTAGGTGACGATATTCCCGATTACGAAGTAATGCAGCAGGTTGGCCTCCCTGTAGCACCGGCAGATGCGGCGCCAGAAGTAAAAGAGATTGCCGCCTACGTGTCTCCCTTGCGTGGAGGTGAAGGAGTTGCAAGGGATGTTATCGAACAGGTTCTCAAAGTACAAGGCCTTTGGATGGATGAAGAGGCTTTTGGATGGTAACGTACGCTAACATGTGCGGAATAAATGATGCGGATGATGTATGATCCGGCAGAGGGTTATCGGGTAGTGTTGGCGAGTGGTTCGCCAAGAAGGAAAGAATTGCTTGAGGCATTTATTCGTGATTTTACGGTGAGGTTACTGCCGGATATAACGGAGGCCTATCCGCCGGAGCTCCCTGTCGGCGAAGTTGCCGAATACCTCTCTCGCCAAAAGGCAGAAGCCTATCGCCAGACGTTGGTGGAGGATGAATTACTGGTGACGGCAGATACTGTCGTTTCTTGTTTTGACCGTATACTTGGAAAACCGACCTCCCGTGACGAAGCTATTGAGATGCTACTTGACTTATCGGGACGCATCCACGAAGTACGTACCGGTGTCTGCCTGACAAGTTGTATACACCAGAAGTCATTCACTGTAACGACAGCCGTTTGTTTTACGGAACTTACCGAAGAAGAAATAACCTTCTACGTGGATACCTATCGTCCATTTGACAAAGCGGGCGCTTAC
The DNA here is from genome assembly GCA_031288175.1 of Tannerellaceae bacterium. Taxonomy (GTDB): domain Bacteria; phylum Bacteroidota; class Bacteroidia; order Bacteroidales; family Tannerellaceae; genus JAITAD01. Next base: position 29,549 of record JAITRW010000033.1, on the reverse strand, counting down.
GGCATCCAGGAGTGGATAGGCATTATGGGTGTAGAGGCCGTCACCGGTTCTTATTACAACGTCATGGGGCTCCCTACCCACCGCCTTTACCACGAGATTCGTTCCTTTCCCCGCCCTAATAAGAGAGGAGAAAATTATAAGTAACAAAAAAACTTTTCCGGTGTTAGTCAAGATTTATGCAGCGGCTTTACAAGGAATATCGGCCATCCCCGTGACGATTGAGGTGAGCAGTACGAAAGGTATCCAGTACCTTTTAGTAGGATTGGCCGATGCGGCAGTGAAAGAGAGCCACGAGCGGATATTTTCAGCAATTCAGGTAAGCGGGTATAAGGTGCCTCGTTCGCGTATTGTGATCAACATGGCACCGGCGGACATCCGTAAAGAAGGTTCGGCATATGATCTGCCGTTGGCCGTCGGTTTGTTGGCAGCGACGGAACAGATTGAGTCGGCAGGGCTGGATAGGTTCATGATGATGGGGGAGCTGTCGTTAGATGGGACACTACAACCGGTTAAAGGAGCATTGCCGATCGCTATCAAGGCCCGGGAAGACGGCTACGAGGGTCTAATCGTCCCTGTACAGAATGCAGGGGAGGCGGGTGTAGTAAATAATTTAAAAGTATATGGAGCCCGAACACTGACAGAGGTGGTGGAATTTCTGTTGGGAAAACCGTCCTTGGAGCCTGTTTGTATAGATACGCGACGGGAGTTTTATGAACGGTTACAAGCCTTTGACTGTGACTTTGCAGAAGTAAGGGGGCAGGAAAACGTAAAGCGGGCATTGGAAATAGCCGCGGCAGGAGGGCATAATTTAATCATGGTAGGGCCTCCGGGTAGTGGAAAATCAATGATGGCGAAACGGTTACCTTCCATACTGCCGCCTTTGACGTTACAAGAATCGCTGGAAACAACAAAGATTCACTCCGTAGCAGGGAAAATGAGTAGGAATACGTCATTGATCTCATGTCGGCCTTTTCGGGCGCCACATCACACGATCTCAAACGTAGCAATGGTTGGTGGAGGCACTTTTCCACAACCCGGTGAGATCAGTCTTGCGCATAATGGGGTATTATTCTTGGATGAGTTACCAGAGTTCAACAGGAGTGTGTTGGAAGTATTACGGCAACCCTTGGAGGACAGAGTGATCCATGTTTCGCGTTCGCGTTTTTCGGTGGAATATCCGGCAGGTTTCATGCTGATAGCGTCAATGAATCCCTGCCCTTGCGGATATTACAACCACCCCGATCGCGATTGCTTGTGTGCACCGTCGCAGGTTCAGAAATACATGAATCGCGTGTCGGGACCGTTACTTGACCGCATTGACATACAAATCGAGATCGTTCCCGTCCCCTTTGACAAGATTGCAGGGGATGAGCCGGTAGAGAGCAGCGAAGAAGTGAGGAAACGGGTGATTCGGGCACGTGCCGTCCAGGAGGAACGTTACCGCGACTGTATAGGTATCCATTGCAACGCACAAATGAATAATCGCCTCCTCAAAATATACGCTACTCCCGACAAAGAAAGCCTCGTTCGGTTACGGAACGCCATGGAGCGGTTACATATCTCGGCGCGCGCATACCATCGTATCCTCAGGGTAGCACGTACCATTTCCGACCTTGCCGGAACAGAACGTATTGAACCGTCACATATCTCCGAAGCCATTATGTACCGGAACCTGGATAGGGAAGGGTGGGGTATGAGTTAATAAAATAGTAAGTAGATTCCCATTGCCATAAGGGCACTGACCGGAATAGTCAACAACCAGGCGACCAACAGATCTTTGGTAACACCCCAGCGTACGGCAGAAAGGCGCTTGACGGATCCTACACCAATGATAGCGCCCGTAATAGTATGCGTCGTACTGACCGGAATTTTCAGTATCTCGGTGAGGAAAAGTGTCAGTGCACCTGCCGTCTCCGCGACGACACCTTCCAACGGTGTCAGTTTGGTGATACGACTACCCATCGTTTTGACAATGCGCCAACCGCCCGACATCGTACCAAGTGCAATTACGGTAAAACAAGAAAAAGGCACCCAAGTAGGGATAGTCGTAATATCGGGAATCTCGTCGGCCACAAAAAGTGCTGCCGCAATAATACCCATCACTTTCTGCGAATCGTTTAAACCGTGCCCCACGCAAAAGAGCGCCGAAGCAACAAGCTGCAAACGGCGAAACCATGCCTCTGCCTGATGGAATCGTGCTTTTTTCCACATATTCAATGTCAGGAACATCAACAGGATTGCTATCAACATCCCGATAAGGGGAGCAAAAAAAATAAAAACCGCTATTTTCAGTATCACCAGCCCATGTATTGCAGAGAAACCCGTCCCTGCTATCGCTGCACCCGCAAAGCCTCCGATAAGCGTGTGGGAAGATGAAGAAGGTATCCCCAGCCACCATGTCAGCAAGTTCCAGATGATAGCTGCAATCACACCTGCAAGAATGATCGGCAGGGTGATAAACTCCGGATAGACCGTCTTGGCTACCGTATTAGCGATGCCGAATTCTCCGATCAAATACTTCGCAATAAAAAAGGCGACAAAGTTGAAGAATGCCGCCCACACCACCGCCTGAAACGGCGTCAACACTTTTGTCGACACCACCGCCGCCACTGCATTCGCCGCATCGTGGAAGCCATTGATGTAATCAAATATCAACGCCAGGACTATGATTAGGATCAGCAGACTCATAAGCAGGAATTACGAGTACTTGATAATGATCGTACGGATAATACGTCCCACTGTTTGAGCCGCATCTGTCGCACGCTCCAGTTCGTGAAGGATATCTTTCAACTTAATCACCTCTATGGCATCTTTTTCTTTTTCGAAAAGGTTGATAATAAAATGTTCGTACACGTCATCCGCCTTACGCTCTACAGCCACCAGACGTGCACAGTATTCACGGATCTTATCCGGACGTTTCTTGAACGTATCCAATTCATCCACAGCCAGCGCAATAAAACCTGCCGCTTCACGCACCAATACCGCCAGATCGGCAGCACTGTCCGGTAGCGACTTCGGTTTGTAGAGCATGATTCGCTTCGCGCAACTGTTGATCAGGTCTACCACATCATCCATCGTCGACGCCAATTGGTTGATATCTTCCCTGTCAAAGGGAGTGATGAATGTAGTATTCAGTTCTTCAAACAACCGCTGCTGCACCGCATCCGCACGCTGTTCCTGTTCCTTCACCTTTTTGTAGTGTTCCACCGCCTCCTCATGTGTCAACTCTTGTACATGCTCTATCATTAAGTCCGACACACGCACCGTAATGTCTGCGATATCCGTCAGCAACACGAAGAATTTATCCTCCTTCGGCTTCAATTTATCAAACAGACTGTTTACCCCCCTGACCTGACTTTGCTTTCCCTTCTGCTCCATGGCGGCAAAGATATACTTAAATATTTTTTATTCCTCTTGTAACACTTCCTTAACTTCTCCTATCTACAGTACGGATGATTTTTATCCCTTACCTTTGGCGCCAACTTTTACCATTCCAATGAATAACACTTTCATTCTGCTCACTATTCTTCTCTACTTCGGTTTGTTACTTGTTGTCGCCTGGGTCACCGGACGCAATGATTCTCATAATGATGCCTTTTTCACTGCCCACAAGCGATCTCCCTGGTATATTGTCTCCATCGGTATGATCGGTGCCTCACTCTCCGGCGTCACCTTCGTCTCCGTTCCCGGCATGGTACGCTCCATTGATTTTACCTACATGCAAACCGTCTTCGGCTTTTTTTTCGGATACATCATTATCGCACACTTCCTCCTCCCCATTTACTACCGCCTCAACCTCACCTCTATCTACTTCTGGATCGAACCTCGCATTGGTAAGAGGGCTTACTTCACTGCTGCCTCTTTTTTCCTTCTTTCCAAGATCATCGGCGCCGCCGCACGACTTTATCTCGTCACGCTTATCCTCCATACGTTCATCTTCGATCACTGGAACATACCCTTCTCCCTTACCGTCGCCGTCAGTCTCTTCCTCGTCTGGCTCTATACCTTCCGCAGTGGGCTCAAGACCATTATCTGGACAGATACCCTCCAAGCCCTTTGTCTCGTAGCCATGCTCATTATCCTCATTTGGAAGATCAAAGACGCTATGCATCTTGATACTTTTGCAATGGTACACACCCTCACTCACAGCACACACTTCCGTATCTTCGAGTTCAACGATTGGCATAGTACACAGCATTTTGTTAAACAATTCTTCTCCGGTATCTTCATCACCATCGTTATGACCGGACTTGACCAGGACATGATGCAGAAGAACCTCTCTTGCCGGTCTTTCAAAGAAGCCAAGAAAAACATGTATTTCTACGGTTTTGCCTTCATTCCCGTCAATTTTCTTTTCCTTGCCCTCGGTACACTTCTCCTACTCTTTGCCGCTAATCACGCTATTGACCTCCCTCAACGCGCCGACGACATCCTTCCTTTCTTCTGCACATCCGGTATATTCAGTACCGGTCTTACTGTCTGTTTCACCATCGGCATCATCGCCGCCGCTTTCAGTAGCGCCGATTCCGCTCTCACCGCACTCACCACTTCCTTCTGCGTAGACATTCTCCACATACAGAGCCTTGATCCCATCCCCGCCCGACGCATACGCCTCCGCGTTCACATCGTTATCACCATTCTCTTCGGACTTATCATCCTTCTCATACAATTCTTCAATAACCGTAGCATCATTGATGCTATCTACATGATCGCCTCCTACACTTATGGTCCCCTATTGGGCATCTTCGCCTTCGGGCTCCTCACCCGACGCCACACACCCGATGCCCCTGTACCTTATATATGTATCGCCTCGCCCATCGTCTGCTTCACCCTCGCGCAACTCGCCGATCACTATTTTTCCTATACCCTCGGCTACGAAACCCTCATCCTCAACGGTGCCCTCACCTTCGCTGCCCTCACTGTCCTTTCTCACAGTTCTAAGCATATACAACTATCATGATTCACAATATCTCTGCTCTTACCACAGTTCTCCAAAAGATACCGGTGATTACAGGGTTCTGGTGGCACAACGCGCGACCGGCTTCACTTCCTCAATCCCTATTGCCCGCCATATTGGGCGTCTGCATTGCCGCGGGGCAAGATGCCTTTTCACTTCCCTTGGCGCTGGCCGCCGTTTTTGGGGTCATCTTTGCACACTTGGCGACCAATCTTTGGGATGACTATTTCGACTACCGCGTCAAGCAATCCGGTTTCAGGGACACCCTTGCCCGCCAAGGTTTTCGGGCACGCATCCTCAAATGCCCCTACCTCACCTCCGGACAGGCTACCCTCAACCAGCTTCTCATCGCCTGTATTATTTTCAGCAGTATAGCTCTTCTACCCTGTCTTTTTATTTTCTCATTCCGGGGGATCTTCATTTTTTACATCACCCTGGTTACCGGACTGCTTGGTATTTTTTATTCGGGATACCCTTTACGCCTTTCCTACCACGGACTAGGAGAGATCATCATCGGGATTCTTTTCGGACCGTTACTCATCACGGGGGTTATCTACGCGGCAGCAGGGACATTCCTACCCCAATCCCTTTTCCTCTCCATTCCAGTCGGATTGCTGGTGATGAACATCGTCTATACTCATGCCGTTATAGACGTCACCGCTGACAAGGTCGCCGGTAAGCATACCCTTGCCGTCGTACTCCACCAGCCTCGCTTGATGCTCGCCGTTCTCTTCCTTCTCCTCCTCGTTCCGTTCGGAATCATTGTTTATGGAGTGACGCAAGGACTATCCCCCTGGTATCTCCTCACGCTGGGTACGCTACCAATGGCAGGGGTTCTTTTTTTTATGGTGATAGAATTCTTCCGAACCCCCCAGCGATCGTTCGAACCTAAGTTCTGGATGGGTCCCATGAGGCACTGGGCAACTGTCAAGGCACAGGGGATTGATTGGTTTTTGATCCGCTGGTTTGTGGCCAGAAATCTCCTCTCCTTTTTCTGTATCCTGCTCTGCGCAGTTGCTCTGCTGGCGAATTAGGTTAGGTGCCGAGCGTCACTAGCGGCAAAAGCATCTCTTCCATCGACACGCCACCATGCTGGTAGGTATCGCGGCAACGGCTCACGTAACGGTTGTAGTCATTGGGATAAGCAAAGAAATCGTTCCCCAGCGCAAACACGTAACGTGTACCTGGTGCGCCCTGTGGTAAGCCCACCTTACGGGGATCTAAAACCTCAAAAACTTCACGAGGGTCGTACGTCAGGTTACGACCTACCTTATAACGTACATTCGTATTCGTTTCACGAGAACATATCATCTTCAATGGGCGGTCAACCCGTATAGTCCCGTGATCGGTAGTGAGTACTACCCTGATTCCCTTGTCCGTTACACGCATCAATAGCTCCAATAACCCCGAATGACGGAACCATGACCCCGTCACTTCCCTATAGGCCTCTTCGGAACAGGCCAGTTCACGGACAATCCCATTCTCCATCCGCGCATGTGACAGCATGTCCACAAAGTTCAACACCACCACATTGAGCGACTTTTCTCCCATATGCCCCAGCAGTTGAATCAAGCCCTCCCTATTACCTATTTTCCGGTAAGAGAAGGAGAAAGATTGCTTGTGGCGGGACATCCAACTTTCGAGGAATTCCACCTCTTTGAGGTTTTTGCCTTCCTCGCTGTCCTCTTTGACCCAGAGATCGGGATAACGGCGTTCCATTTCGGCGGGCAGCAGTCCTGAAAAGATCGCGTTACGACTATATTGCGTTGATGTCGGGAGGATACTCCAATACATCTCCTCCTCCACCGCCAATGTTTGAGGAAGCAGGCTACGGAGTACGCACCATTGGTCCCACCTTAGATTATCTATTACTACCAACCATACTCTTTGACCTCTTTCCAACAACGGATTCACCTTGCGAGCAAAGATCTCCGATGACATCAGCGGCGTTTCCCTCTTGCTTTCGATCCATCCCTCGTACCGGTTTTTTACAAAACGGCCGAATTGACGATTGGCATCCTTCCACTGACCGGCCAGTAGTTCACGCAATCCGGATTCGATTCCTTCCAGGCGCAACGACCATTCTGTTAACTCCTTGTACAGTTCTTCCCAACCTTCTTCCGGAAGGTTACCATTGATACGGTCGGCAATCTTCCCATAGGCATGGCCATAGTCAGAGGTCAGTGAAGAAAGGGATAGCTCACCGGCATGGATATGTTTTTTGAGGGCGAGAAGGAGCTGCTGACGCGCCACCGGCTTGATTAGATAATCCGACACCCCTGTGCCTATGGCCTTGTCCATCACCGGCTCTTCCTCATTGCGAGTCACCATCACGACAGGCAAGCGCACCTGCAGTTTTCTCATCTCCCTGAGGGTCTCCAAGCCGCCCATTCCGGGCATCTCTTCATCAAGGAAAACCAAGTCAAACCTCTCTGTGCGAATCTTCTCCAGACCATCGGTACCGCTAACAGCGGTCTCTACATGGTAACCCTTTTCACGCAGGAAGAGAACGTGCGGTAACAGTAATTCCATCTCATCATCGACCCACAAGATCACACCCTTCTCCATCGTCTTTCTTTTTTCTTTTCTATGGTACAAAGGAAAAAAAAGAGGACGAAAAATATTTCACCTTACACTTTGATTACGATGGAATGTGTACCTAAACAAGCTGGTAGTTTACCTCTTTTACCGTAAGTTTGCAAGTCCTCAAAAAACAGTTTATGAATGATCTTATCGCAGACTTTATCCGCTTAGCCCTGTCTGAAGATGTGGGAGAGGGAGACCATACGACGCAGGCCTGCATCCGCGAGGAAGCACAAGGTACGGCGCACCTGATTGTCAAGAAAGAAGGAATACTCGCCGGGTGTAAGGCCGCCGAACGTATCTTTCGTTATGTAGATCCTACGATAGAGATGCATGTGAACATTGAAGATGGTGTTGCCGTGACCTCTGGGGATATAGCCTTTACGGTGACGGGGAAGATACGTACCCTTTTACAGCATGAACGATTGGTGCTCAACGTGATGCAACGCATGAGCGGTATCGCCACCGAAACGTACCGTTATGTGAAGGCCGTAGAAGGTACCTGTTGCCGTATCCTTGATACTCGCAAAACATCCCCCTGTATGCGTGCTTTCGATAAAGAGGCCGTCCGTATTGGCGGTGCATTCAACCACCGTACAGGTCTCTTCGACATGATCCTCATTAAAGATAATCATGTCGACGGCGCTGGAGGTATTGAGCCTGCTATCAACCGCGTCAATAAGTATCTCCGCTCCTTAGGTAAACGGCTCCTTATCGAAATTGAAGTCCGCAATACCGACGAGCTTCGCCAAGTGTTGAACTACGGGGGTGTTGACCGCATCTTGTTGGACAACTTCTCTCTCAAACAAACCGAAGAGGCCGTGCGCCTTGTCCGTTCGTACAAAGGGAATTATGAACTCGAATCCTCCGGTGGTATAACCCTCAAGAATGCCCTCCGCTATGCCCGTACAGGCGTGGACTTCATCTCAATAGGAGCCCTCACCCACTCGGTGAATGCCCTCGACATGAGCCTCAAGATCTGTAGCTTATAAAGGTAAGAAGATGAGTGAATACCAAAAAAAGGTAAGGGTACGCTTCGCGCCAAGCCCAACAGGGATGTTACACATCGGGGGAGCACGGACGGCGTTGTACAATTACCTCTTCGCACGACAGCACGGCGGTACCTTCTTACTCCGTATAGAAGATACCGATACAGGGCGCTTCGTCGAAGGAGCGGAAGAATACATCTTCGAGGCCCTGGATTGGCTAGGCATCAAACCCGACGAGCCTCCGGTGCGGCAAAGCGCACGCAAGAGAATCTACGAGGAATATGTGCGTCTACTGTTAGACAACGAGAAAGCTTACATTGCCTTTGATACGGCGGAAGAATTAGAGGCGAAGCGCAAGGAAACGCCTAATTTTCAATACGATGCATCGACACGCATGATGATGCGTAACTCATTGACGCTGAAGCAAGAGGACACACAGCGTCTTATCGAAACAGGTCATCCTTATACGGTACGCATCCGGATAAAGCCGGAAAGAATAGTGACTGTGAATGACCTGATTCGGGGAGAGGTAAAGGTAAATACGTCGACGCTGGACGACAAGGTGCTATGGAAATCTTCGGACGGGATGCCGACATATCACCTGGCTAATGTGGTGGATGATCACCTGATGGGGATCACTCATGTGATCCGCGGCGAAGAGTGGCTACCCAGTGCTCCGTTGCACATGTTACTGTACCATTACCTGAAATGGGAGGCAACGATGCCCACATTTGCTCACTTGTCGCTGTTACTGAAACCGGAAGGAAACGGCAAGCTGAGTAAAAGGGATGGAGAACGACTTGGGTTTCCCGTCTTTGTGCTGGATTACAGGGAGCGGGGTTACCTGCCGCAAGCGGTAGTCAACTTCGTAGCGTTACTGGGTTGGAACCCGGGTGACGACAGAGAGGTGATGAGCATGGAGGAATTGATCCGTACGTTTGACTTGTCGCGTTGCAGCCGTAGCGGGGCAAAGTTCGATTACGAAAAAGCAAAATGGTTCAACCGTCAATATCTGCAAAGCCTGAGCGACGCAGCACTGGCAGATGCTTTCTTGACGATTCTTAAAAAGAAAGGGGTGATGGCGGAACGGGATAAAGTGATGCGTGTAGTTAGGTTGATGAAAGAGCGAATCCACTTCGTGAACGACTTGTGTGAAGAGGCGGGATTTTTCTTTTGTGCCCCTATGGCTTACGATGAAAAAACAGTAAAAAAAAGGTGGAAATCCGGTACGTCGGTACAATTAAGGGAAATAGCCTCCGTTCTCCAAAATATTGACGTGACAACTCCCTTAGCCGAAGAGAAAGTGAAGGAATGGATAGCGGACAAAGGTTATTCCATAGGGGACGTAATGAATGCCCTGCGTCTGGCGTTAGTAGGTGAAGGTAAGGGGCCTCACCTGTTTGAGATTATTGCCCTGCTGGGGAAGGAAGAAACCGTTCAACGCATAGAATCATGTATAGCCTGCTTATCCATACCTACGTCTTCTTAGTACGCATAGCTGCTTGTTTCGGTCATAAAAAAGGACGCTTGTTGTTGGAAGGGCAACGCCGGACATGGGATATCCTCAAAGAGAAAGTCAATCCCTCTAAAAAATATATCTGGTGTCATGCGGCTTCGGCAGGGGAATTTGAGCAGGGTAAACCTCTGATTGAAGCGATCCGGCGTAAGTATCCTCAATACGGGATCCTGTTGACGTTCTTTTCGCCGTCAGGATATGAGGTAAAGAAAAACTATACGGGTGCGGACATAGTGTGTTACTTGCCTTTTGACACGCCCAAGCGAGTGAAACGGTTCTTTGACACAGTGAGCATCGTGGCGGCGGTATTTGTGAAGTATGAGGTGTGGGGAAATTATCTCTCTGCCTTGCAAAGAAAGGGAATACCGGCCTACCTTGTATCAGCGGTATTCAGGAAGGGGCAGTTGTTTTTCCGCCGTTACGGTCGTCCTTATGCAAAAATGCTGTTACGCTTTACGCGGATATTCGTACAAGATGAAGATTCGCAAAGCTTGCTTAGCAGGGTGAGCGTGAAAGCGGTAACGGTGGCGGGGGATATCCGTTTTGATCGCGTCGTCGAAATACAAAAGCAATCGGTGAAAGTGGAAGCAGTGGAAAAGTTACGGAAGCAAGCTGAAGGAAAAGGCCGTGTGCTGGTAGCGGGAAGTACGTGGCCGGAGGATGAAGATATCCTGATATCGTATTTTAATGCGCATCCGGAACTTTTCCTTGCCCTGGCTCCGCACGAGATAGATGAGGAACGATTGAAGCGTCTCGAAAAAAAATTACAACGTCCGTCTCTACGTCTTTCAGCTGCAATGACAAATGTAAAAAAAGCGGAAAACGCAGATTGCCTGTTGGTAGATAACTACGGTTTACTATCGTCCCTTTACCGCTATGGGGATATGGCATACGTAGGAGGGGGCTTCGGTGACGGCATACACAATACGCTGGAAGCAGCCGTGTACGGAATACCTGTGTTTTTTGGTCCGAACTATTTCCGCTTCCGCGAAGCGAGGGAATTGGTCGCCTGCGGTGGAGCTTTTCCGGTGGAAGATTATCAACATCTGGAGACACGCCTGACAAAATTAGTGGCAAGCGACCATGTCCTTATGCAATTCGGACAAGCGGCAAGTAATTACGTCCGGCAAAATACGGGAGCTACGGAGCGAGTACTGGAGAGGCTTGCGATCCCTTAACTACGGATCTGGAGGATTTGGGTTTTGGCTTGTTTTTGGTAATCTCAAGTGGCTTGAAAGGAATGGTCGGCAAGGTGGAAAGGTTCCATGTTTCGGAGATGTCCCAATTTTTTATCACTTCAATGGCGGTATGGTAATATATCACCTGTTCAGGTTGCCTGTGGCGGAAAAAATCTCCACTATCCCAACATCCGTTTCCGTTACTGTCGAGGATGAGGCGGGGATAGTATTTGGCAGGAGGGAGATCGGTAAAAACAACATTGCCATCGGTGATTGGTGACTGGCGGACGATCTGTCCCGACGGGTCCAGGAGTTGTACAAAGGCGGATACGGTATCGTAAGGAAGGGATACAGCCAGAAGGAGTTGCCCATACTGATCCTTGTTTTTGAATGTAAAAGAGGCAGAAACCGAATCCACAGGATTACCGTAAATACTGTATAGTGCAGCGGAATCAAGTGTAAGGCGGTATGGTGTACCGTATTTCCAGTCGGCGAAAAAAAAGTAACGGAGGGTATTACTCGTATCGGGAAGCAGGGAGAGGGGTACCGTTTTCCACAAACTATCTTGGAACATTTCGAGGTGGAAGAGGTCGGAAGAGAGGCCGGTAACGGGTTCAGAGAAAATGAAGGCAAGGGTGTCGTAGAGGTTCATCGATGGATTGAGACTAAGCGACAATGTGAGTGCGGGAGAAAGGGAAGATTGAGATCGGCGACGGGAAGGCGGTCGGTAGACAAAGCGCAAGGTGTCAGTACGGGGTATTAAGCGTTGGAGGGTATCGGTAAAGGGATAAGTAAGGGATACTGTAAGGGTATCACGTGAGAGAAGGGTGGTATCGGTAAGCCAGAAATGAGAGACCGTCCGGTTATCGGTTATCTGGAGGAAATACCAAGGGTCAACAGCGGGTTGGAAATCAAGAGGCTGGGGTAGAGGTATGGTGTCAGGCGAAACATTGTAATGAAGGACACAACGGTAGGCTTGTGGCCTTTCGGAACGCAGAAGATACTGCTTGGAAAAAGGTTCATTGAAAAGGAGAAGTGAGACGGAATCGGGTAGGAAATGGGTGTCGTACAGGGTACGAACGGTATCAATGGTGAGCGAGTCAACCCATAGTGTATCTTGCCTGGAGGCAAGGACGGCCTCCGGATAGATAAGAGAATCGGAAAAAGCCAATGCCTCGGAAGGAGAGAGGCGGTAATCCCTGTTGAGATCGTTGAGGGCGAAGATACGGTATTCTCCTTTGGCGACATTACGGATAGTAAATTGTCCGCGCTCATTGGTACGGGAAGTGCGGACAAAGGGAATATGGACAAAGGCTGAATCGTGAATATCGGTATGTAAACCGACGGTAACATTGGGCATGGGTTCGAGGTCCTCGGCATTCAATACTTGTCCTGAGATGGCAAGGGTATCAATATAATTTCCGGTAGAAAAGGCGAGGACAAAATTTTCGAGGGGATTCTTTTCATTGTTATCAATGATAGCGCTGTTGAAATCAAGGGTGTATGTGGTATTGGGGAGGAGGGTGTCGCGCAGTTCCACGTAAATACGCCGCCCGATAGACCGAATAACAGGCATTTTCATTTGAGGGGGTGTGATAATGATATTCTCCGAGGGCTTGTCAAGGAGAATCAGTTCGTCGAAAAGGAGACGAACGTGAGGGTCAACATAGTTTAGTTGGCCTGCATACGGCGTACTTTGCAACAGACGGGGCGGCAGTTCGTCATAATGGCCACCGCCAGGGGTTCCGATACTGGCGCAAGAGGTTAGCAAGGAGAATAGGACAACTTGAAAACAAATAAAGATTTTCATGCGGCCTGGTCAGTCTTTCACCCATCCGGGGAAACGAAAGTCGCAATTTTTCCATCCTTCGGAGATACGCACGTAGGTTGTTTTTTGTTTTTGGGTAATCCAGCGATTTAAAACTTCTGTTTTCTTTTGCTCTTCAACAATGGTTTTGAGTGCTTGATAATCGTCGGCAAGGTTTGCCTTGTGTCGTTCGGTACGTGCTTTCAACTTGACAATGGCAACGACTTCTTTTTGTTTATCGGTCAGCATACGAAAGGGCTTTGAAATATCACCTACCTTCATGGTGTCAACCACCTTGCCTATTTCCTGGGGAAGCTCCTGCATCTCGAAGCGGGGCGTACTGTAATGGTTGCTTTCCGGATCTTTATTGACCATAAGGCCTTTATTATTGCGGGTATTCTTGTCGTAGGAGATAAGCGTGGCGGCTTCCTCAAAAGTGAAACGACTTTCGTTCAGGGAGACGCAAAGGGAATCAAGGCGTTTGGAGGCATTCACAAATTCTTTTTCGGAGACCTTCGGACGAAGAAGGATGTGGCGAACATTGATACGATCGCCACGTTTTTCTATCAGCTGTATGATATGGAAACCATATTCCGTCTCAACGATAGAAGATACTCGCTTAGGGTCATTCAAACTGAAGGCGACAGCGGCAAACTCCGGCAGCAAGCTACCTCGACTGACAAAACCCATTTCGCCGCCCTGTATGGATGAGCCGGGATCTTCGGAGTACAGGCGTGCCAAGGTGGTAAATTCGCGCCGCCCCGAAGTAATGTCTTCGGTAAATTCGCGCAGGCGTGCCTTAATATGATCTATCTCCTCAAACGGGATAACCGGCTCAAGCGTAATGATCTGTACTTCGACGGTAGTAGGAATAAAGGGAAGGCTGTCCTGGGGTAGGCGGTTGTAATAACGCCTGACTTCCGATGGGGTCAACTTAACCGAGCCGATGAGTTTGCGTTGAAGTTCTCGTACCACTTGCTGTTCCCTGATCATCTCCTTACGTTCTTCCTTAATTTGCGAGAACTTTTTTCCGAAATATTCTTCCATCTTTTCGCGGGAGCCGATTTGGTTGACCGCCATATTCATCCATGCATCTACCTCCTGAATGACATTCTGTTCGTTCGCTTCAATACTGTCAAGTTTGGCTTGATTGAGGTAGAGCTTCTGGATAGCTATTTGTTCGGGGATAAAACAATAAGGGTCTCCTTCAAAACGGACGCCGTCGTTCTGCATGAACAGGCGTTGCGATTCTACCTCCGAAAGGAGAATAGCATCGTCACCGACCACCCAAACAACCTCATCAATGACGCTTTCATTCGAGGAATTTGTTGCAGCAGAGACCAACGAGGCTGGGGTTTGGGCGATAACCAAGCTGTTCCACAAACACAACAGAATGCTCAAGCATTTTTTCATATACTCTTTCTTATTATTATTTATTCGCATATATATACTCTTCCGTGACTGACGGCTATTTCGTAAAGTCCATTCTCGAAGTCACTCAAAAATTCCGACTTACGTTTGTGAATCAGCATTATAGTAATTTGGTCGCTCACAAAGTCGTAAGGAGCGGTGGCGCCCGAAAGCAAATATTCACTGATATGGAGAAGATAATAGTAGCGATCGTCTTTGACTTCCAGTGAACGATTTGACCCCAGAAAAGAGTTAATATTTTTCAGCTGTATGGGAATATTTCGTATAACATCCTCAAAGCTTTTCCACCGATCGTAGAAGTATTCATACAAGATAGCATTCTGCATACTGTACTTCTCAATTGCTTCCAAGGCCTGTTCCGACTCATTCTTGTAAATGTTCCTTATCTCCGGTAGCCCCGGAGCGTCAAGGGGAATCTTCAGGAATAACCCTCGTATGATTGCTCCCGAAAGGGGAAACTCTTTGCTATTCTCCTCGTAGAAAGCGATTTTGTCTCCTTCCGTCACCTCCGTACTTAATTTTTCTTGAATCAATTGCTCCTGATAACGATAGCAAATCAGGGAACGGCGATAGTTTTCTACCATCCGTAAAATCTCCTGCTCGTCCGTGCCGATATTCTTGAGCGCAGTCTCGTATATCAAAATATCCTTTACCCAACGCTTCGCGACACTTCCCGTGATGATGAGACTGTCTATCCTCGAAAGATTTTTCGGTACCAATTCCATCATTTCTCTTCGCAAGAGTACATGGTTTCCCACTTGCGCGACAATGTCTTCCGGCTTCTCTCCTCCCAACGGCTTCTCTCGGCACGACAACAAGAGATAACAAGCTATCAACACACAAAGGGTTTTCATACAAGGGCAAAAATAGGTTTTAATCTAACATTCCCTACATTTGCCTATGAAAACGGATTGAAGATGGATACCTACCTGCTCAATGGCGTCACGGTTGCCCTCTTTTTGGATACGCGCAGGGAAAAAAAGTCAGGTAAATTTCCTGTCAAGGTGCGTGTTACTTACCAACGAAAACGAAAGTACTATCCGACAGGAAAGGATTTATCCCCGGAAGAATGGGAAAAGATGTCCAATCCCCGTGGTGCGCGACTGGTGGCTATCAAGGAAGATCTCCAGATTGCTTTTGACAAGGTCAAGCGTATCGTCCGCATGCTCGAAGAAGAAGATACTTTTACCTTCGAAGCCTTGAGCCTTTACTTCGGTAAGGGTGAGGGTAAGACGCTTAATCAGGCCTTTCGTGAAAAGATCAAAGACCAACAGGAAGCAGGCGCTGCCGGTACTGCCATTGTTTACGACTGTGCGCTCAAACATTTGGAAACCTTTGTGGGTGGTACCGACCTCCCTTTCAACGCAGTTACGGTAGATTGGCTCCTTCAATACGAGTTGGCTATGCTTAACGAGGGTAAGAGCTATACGACTATCTCTATATACATTCGATGCATCCGAACTCTTTTCAATGAGGCGCTGACTGCCAAAACCATTAAAAAGAGCCTATATCCCTTTGGGAAACATCTCTATGAAATTCCGCAAGGCGAAGGACGTAAACTCGCCCTTACACTTCAAGAGATTCAACAAATTATAAACTTTACCGACGGGAACGAATCTACCGAACGTTACCGTGACTTCTGGTTCTTTTCCTACCTATGCAACGGTATTAACATAAACGACATGATGAAATTGAAGTATGCCAATATCGTCGGTGACGAAATACGCTTCTTCCGTTCCAAAACACTCCACACGTCCAACAAAAAGAGAGAGATCGTCGCCATACTCACCCCGGAGATGCAACAAATCATTGCTCGGTGGGGGAACTCTTCCCATACGCCCAGCCAATATATTTTTCCATGCCTCAACGGCAAAGAAGACCCCGTTGAGCAACACCGGAAAATCCAGATTCTTATCCGGAAAATCAATCAACGCCTCAAAGTCATTGCCACTAAACTCGGGTTGCCGACGCTCAGCACCTATACCGCCCGACACTCTTTTGCTACCGTCCTCAAACGAAGTGGCGCCAATATTGCCTACATCTCCGAAAGCCTCGGACATGCCGACCTCAAAACGACCGAACATTACCTTGATTCCTTTGAGAAAGAGGACAGGCGCAAAGCGGCCTCCCTTCTTACCAATTTTTAATCCTTACGGAAAATTGAAAAATTAACGGAGCCGTAAGCTCGATGGTCAATGAGTAAGGGGGTGGCCGAGAAGTTGCAAGTTTTAGGATGTTCTACGATCAGGAGCGTGCCGGTAGACAGGCGAGGGCTTGACAGTAAGAGCGTAGGGAGTGTTGACAGGCAGGGAAGACTGTAAGGAGGGTCGGCAAAAACGAGTGTGAAAGAGGAAGGGTAAGACGTCTTCCGGAGACGGAGATACCGCAATACGTCGGTACGCAGTAGGATAAACCTATCGCCCACGCCAAGGGTAGCGCCTGTGCGGGTAATGAAAAAGGCATGATGTGGATTCTGTTCCACTGCGGTGACATGGAGACATCCCCGTGATAGGAGTTCGAAAGCAATGCTACCTGTACCGGAAAAAAGATCCAATGCCGTACAATTTTCAAAATCTACGAGATTGCTGAGTACGTTGAAAAGGTTTTCTTTGGCGAAATCGGTTGTCGGACGTGCCTCGAAAGAAGGGGGCACTTGAAAACGACGGCCTCCGTACTTCCCGCTTATTATTCGCATACGGGAAGCAATCTTATGTCAACGGCTGCCTGTTCCATTACCGTGCCGAGGAAATACGCTTCAGAAGGAAATTCCACAGGATGGATGTGACGCACGTACGTGGACAGAGTACCTGTGAGCGCATTATAATTATAATCACTATTACCGCTGAAAAGGTATAATTCGTCTTTTTCCTGCTCGAAACCCATTTGGCTCCATATACACAACAGGTAGTAAAGAATATCGTCGACGGCAGTGATGCCATAGGTATTAACAAGAAGTATGCGCCCGCCTCGAAAACAAAAGACATGCAGTGCATTATCTTGAATTATTCCATACATGCGGGCGGTGAGACAGCTACGGCTTTGACGGCGAAAGAAGGTAAGTTGGGGTGTAATGGGGTGTATGAAACGGACTTGTGTGAAAGAACGCATACAAAACGAGTGGATATCGGGGGGTATATCGAAAATAATGACCACTTCGTCATCACAAGTCGTGTTGGTGAGGTAACAGGGCGAAGGATTCACAAAAAGAAGTGTCATGATCCGTTCCTTCTTCGTCTCCTCAAAAAATGGCCGAGGAACAAGGGTATAACGTGAAGAAACAGGGATTACTCGTACCTCCCGATAATCCCAGCTAAGGTATTCATTGTCAAAAAAATATTCCTTCAACCTTTGACCGTAATCCCCGCACGACGCAAACGACGGACGGTGTAGAAAAAAGGACTGGGGATGACCCGGCACGTATCCGGAAAAAATAAACCCATCCGCCTCTATCCGGATGGACACTACATATTTCTCCGAATTAGACGCACTTAAACCCGCCCCTACTCCTAAAGGCATCGGGTTTATTCCCAATTGCCGGCATTATTGTTGATCTCTTCCAACGAACCCACTCGCAACCCCGGAAACTTCCCTTGTTTGGTAGCTTTATCTATTATGTTGTAGGTGAGTTGAGCATCCAACCCTTTTAGATAGTCCTTATAGAGTATTCCACACTCAAAAACCTTTATCTCATAGCCCGACCCCGACGTCAATGTCGTCGTATCCATAGATAGCTCTGCTTGTTCGTCCCCGATTGCTATGTACCGCATATTGGCAACATCATAGTCCCTACCAAGAAGTGTATCCTTTGCCAATGCCCATACTGTATCACGACGTATCAGTCCCTGTTTGACAGCCTCCTGTTCCGTCATCCCTTTTTCCAATTGGTCATCTGTCAACACCCCTTCTTTCAAGACGAAAGGAATTTGCGTCTCATTGAGAAACTTCTCAAGGTCGCTAAAACTCCCCGCATGGGCCTTGTGGATATTCTTATACTCTATCTGTACCTTACGTACTTCCATCAGTCGTTCGATCACTGCGGCGTCACGTATCCCCTTTTCCTTCTCAAAAGTTATCGGCACCATTATGCTTTTCACACACACATAGGCAAGCAACACCACCGCTCCCGCCACTAAAACACTCAAAACCCTTCTCATAACTTGGCTGTTTATTTTCGATTATTTTCGGACTTTATCTCGCAAATATAGCTCTTTTCATTCCACCACCACCTTGATCGTTTCCCTCTTTCCTTCTTTTAGCGCAGAAAGTATATATATGCCCGTAGGAACTCGTAGATAACGATATTCATCGGAAGAGATTAACGCCCCTTCAGAGTACACTATACGTCCCGATATTCCGCTCAGCACAACATGATACCCCTCAAGGTTGGTCAGGCGTAGCATGGATGCGTGGTAGGAAGCCCCAGGAGCTCCTCCCATAACCGACGGCTCTCCGTTAGACAGGGGGGGCGCCGGGGGTACTGTAATCTCCGGCCGCTGAGGAATCACAGGAACATACGCACCCACCACAAACGTGAAGAACGTATCCGTCGATACAAAGAGTGTGATTGTCGTATTCGAGCCGTCTACGCGAAAACTGCGCGACATGGGATTGGCAAGATGCGTTGGTACGAAGTGGGCCGAAGAACTTGGCAACACCGTCCATGATAGCGGATAGTCCGTAACGGGATTAGCCTCCACCGTAACAGTGACCGTATCCCCAACATCAAGTATCTCTTTTTTCGGTATTATCGTATACTCGAACGTAGGCGCAACCTCAGAGGGTACTTCCGGTTCCACAGGTTCAGTAGGCTCCTCCGGCTCAACAGGTACTTCCGGTTCCGCAGGCTCCTCCGGTTCAATAGGTGATTCC
This sequence comes from Tannerellaceae bacterium, assembly GCA_031288175.1. Taxonomy (GTDB): domain Bacteria; phylum Bacteroidota; class Bacteroidia; order Bacteroidales; family Tannerellaceae; genus JAITAD01. The sequence continues at coordinate 10,219 of JAITRW010000033.1, read as the reverse complement.
GGTTCCTCCGGCTCAGCAGGTGATTCCGGCTCAGTAGGTTCCTCCGGCGCAACAGGTTCAGTAGGTTCCTCCGCAGGAAGAGGGGACGGCGTGGTGCGGACTGTAAGCGTATCTGTAAGTAATGCTCCGGGAGCGGCCGCATCTAACGAGATTGCAATCACGCGCGTCGACGCATCGTGGCGCAACACTTTGAGCGAGCACGAACCTCCACTCGACAACGACCGTAAACTCCCTCCCTCCTCTATAACCGCTACGCTGGGATTTTCCACTATCCACTGTACGTCGGTATACGTAGCTTCCTCCGGACTAAGCTTAGCTTGCAGTTTCACTGTCGCTGACGGTGCGAGTACCACTTCAGACACCGTAGCTCCTCCTGTAACGATCGCTATCTTTTCTACGGCAACAGCCTCAACCTCAGAGCTAACGGTTACCTCCGTTTTCGCCTGTGGCAACGTATGCGTACTCACGTAGAGCGTATCGCCTCCTTCGCTTTGCGTAGAATCCCTGACTATAACATACGTACTCGTATCCGACAGGAACGCATGGAACCGATGTGTATATTTTATGTACTTAACCTCTTCGTACGTCACTATCTCAGCCTTCGGATTCCCTACAAAATAGCCCACAGCCGGTGCGCTCAGACGCCACGTCATCGGGTAGAAGTCCGTAGCCCTCAGGTCTTCCCTGTCTTTAAGGTCTTCAGGTACCGGTGAGTAGACCGTCAAGTCTTTTTCTTCGTGTCGTTTTAGGTAGATCGTATCCGCCTCTTCATCTATGATATGCCCATAATGCGCCGACCTGCCTATCCGTATTGTATACGAATACCCTTTGACTAACGAGGTATCAACCACAGGACGGACGGACACCGTAAATTCCCTGTTCGGAAGCAACGCTTCTATCCAACGTAGCGCATCCGTTCCATTATTGATGTCCCACCCGGACGTAAATCGGGCGTACCCCTTCGGGTGGATACTCCACTGGTACTCCGGATAGCTGGCGCCAACACCCGGCTCTAACTTTCCTATCACCCCGATGCCTCCTGACATTTTGTCATACGGATGCTCTCCTATACCCGTAACCGGCTCATTTGGTGCTTTTTGAACGGCTATGTACAGCTTGTTGATCGGCACATGGCTGATTTTTATCGTCTGCATCTGTTGTATCGTCGCTCCATTCGGCCCCGACGACACTGTCACTGTCACATAGACATATCGACTTTCCAGAGATGGCTCTATACGTTTGCGCGCACGGATTGTAATGTCTAAGCCGTCTCCACTCACTTCGTAACTCACAACTCCTGTAGGATACACGTTCCACTGGGGCAACGCTTCCCACGGGGACATCTGTGCCCGCAGTTTCACGCTCTGATTCTCCTGCAACGACAGGAAACTCGTATTCAACGGTCCCCAATCTGCTGTTCCTTCCCTATAATGCTCCATCCATAGGTTATACGGGTACCCCTCCGGCTTGCTTGCTAGCACGTAGTACGTTGCACTGACCTTCTCCGATGCAATCTTCGCCGTTACGACAATGCTAGCGCTCCTGTCTATTCTTAACACTTTATACTGACGCCTGTACGTCGTCTCTCCCTGTCCCTTTACTTCGACCACTGACCCCAAATCCTCCAATACATTTAGTGTGGTACCCCCTACCTTCCAGTCCAGGTCGTCTAACAAGACACCCCCCGGCTCTACCTTTGCCCTCACTGTGATCACCTCGCCCTCGCTAAACGAGCCTCTCTCCTCTTCCCCATTCACAGTAACGCTTAGCTTCTTGAACAACTTGGTCACCCGCACCGCCACACTGGCTGTCCTTTTTTCCTCGTCCCCTTTACTATCTATCCGGCTCACGCTCGCTTTCACTCGGAAGAGCGTATCGCCCATCGTACGTGGTATCACTACTTGGCATGCGCTGTTCCCTTTCGTCAGGAATAACCCCGCGTAGGAATCCTTTTCATCGTCGCCCGTGCGGATACTCCATGTCACTTCCGGTAGCTCCCCTTCCGGCATTCCTGGTACTCCTACGCGCAACCGCACCGTGTCCCCCGCCTCCGCAACGCACGGATTATGACCGCTCTTCTCTTCTCGCAACTCAAAACCACCAAGGCTATACCCCTTTGTCCGCAACGTCAACCGACTCCCAGCGGCTCCGTCCGGCGTAGTGACCCCCACATACACCGTCTCTCCATACCCCCTAATCCTCACCTCCCTAACAAACACCACCGCATCGATCTCCTTTATCACGGTCTCCTTGCCTATGAATTCAAAGTTTTTCGATTCCGTCACCCAGTCTGCTCCCACCGATGACCACTTGAGTTCCGGAAACGTAATCGTGGACGGCTTCACCACTGCTCGCACCTTGTACGTCTCTCCCACTTCTAACGTCACGTCTTCCTCCTCGCTCTCTTTCCCTTCCACCACAAACCGCACGTTATCCGCCTTCGTGTATTGGAACCCTACACTTCCTTGGGCTATCTCACGACGTCCTCCCCCTCCTTGATAGTAAATCTTGTAATTCGACCTGTGCGTCCCCCTATTATCTAACGTCAGCGCACACCTATACTCCGCCGTATTATTCAACGAATCCCGCTTTAACACACTCCCCGCGCTGTCTATCTTCACCTGTGTGGACACTTTCCCCGTTGTCGCATCGCTCACCTCCACCGTCAGGTCCCCAGTGAAGTAATACGGCTTTATCTCCACTCGGACTGTACACTGCGGCTCTGACGGATCGGTCAACGTGATATTCGCCTCATGAAGTAACCGTGACGATTCTATCTCAAAATAGTCCACCGCTACCTTCGTCCCTACAAACGCGCTCCGTGACGTCGACACCCAGTAGTTTGGCTTTATGTGGATCGTATCTACCAATCCTCGCATATTCATAAACGTGTAGTTCCCTATCTTTCGCAGATTATACCCCACGCTGTCTTTCCCGTCCGCTTGCATCGGCGGAAATACGATATCCCGCACTCCGTCTTGACCCGCAAACGCTCCTTTCCCATTTTCGCCATCCTCTATCCGCTCCACACTCGTCGGCAATCGCAACGTACCCTGCAGTGACACCCCGCCGAACGCATTACTCCCTATCGTTTTCAACACCTGGGGAAAAACGATGCGCCGTAGGGAGGAGCCCCCTCCAAAAGCTCCACTCGGTATTTCCCTCAGCAACGACCCCGATAGATGCAAGGAGCGTAGCTGCGGTACCTCTACTCGCAACTGCGATAGTTCGTTCCCTCTTATTCCACCCACTAACGTCAACCGACCCACCGGATATTTTACGCTTGAAAACCTTCCCAATTCCGTCAACAGCGTCCCCTCTTGCGACAACACTATTATATGGCCTCGCAACAACCGGACGGTTTGATTTTTCTCAAAAATATCGGAATACGTCAACCCTACTTGACTCCAATACGACAAATCTTGTCCGTTCAGATTCTCTTCTCCTTCGTAGATCTTTGGATATACATCAGTCTCTGCTTCCAGCAACAGCGTCACGCTCGACTGCGACGGCAGTCCCTTAAACACCCGTAAATCTATTTCCGTCAACTCCCCCATATCATCGTCTTCTACATACACCTCCTTCGCTTTACTCCCCTCAAACGCCCCTTCGAAACGGAGCGTGCCCTTCGTGTATCCCCCTATATACACCAGTCCCCCTATCTCTATCCGGCTCAATGAGGTATGCGTAAACGCCCCAGCTCCCACTGCTTTTACTTTGTCCAGTATGACTTCTCCCTTTAAATTCATGCAGTATCCGAACGTCATCTCTCCGATCGTATCCACCTTTGCCCCATGATGAAATACTACCGAATCCAGGGACACACACCCCTCGAACGATCCAGGGACATATTCCTGCTTCAAACGGTTGATTGTCCCCATTTTTCGCAGTTTTTTCGGTAGGTGCAATGTCCCCGACAACTGAAAGCACCCCCGGAACGCGCCCGCTCCTAACTCCTCCAATTCTGACGGCAACTCTATAGTGAGTAGTCCCGTGTTTTCAAACGCACTCGCTCCTATTCGCCGGATCGTCGGCGGTAACTTGATCCCATACAGGTGCGTACAGTTCAAAAATGCGCCTGCCGGTACCTCATCATTCGGAAATACCGCCTCCGACGCATCCAGCACTATTGTCACTCCAAACTGTTCAAACTCTCGAAAATCCGCCAAAAAGGTTGAATCTATTTCTCCTTTTTTGCTTACCTCCGTCACCTCCGACCACGCCGACAGTGACAGCAACACCCCTATATATAGCAACAAAACAGTTCTCGCACGCCTTGACATTGACATTGCTCCTCGCTTTGTATTTTTCTCCCCACAAAGATAATATTTGTTCTTTACGCTCACAACAGTTGAAGGGGCAACCGTTTCACAACGCTCGCCCCTTCCTCAATTTCAAACTTAAAAAAAACAAACAAAAATCTCTCTCTGATGCAAACCTTCACAACGAAGATTCGCTACAAATGTACTTGTTTTTTTTCATTTGAAAAAACGCTTGTACAACCCTGCAAACACTTGACCGTGACGCGCCTCATCCTTGCACATCTCGTGTACCGTGTCGTGCACGGCGTCTAACCCTTGTTGTTTCGCTAGTGTCGCCAACCGTTTTTTATCTGCGCACGCGCCGGTTTCCGCTTCCATACGCCGTTTCAAGTTGTTTTTCGTATCCCACACCACTTCCCCTAACAGTTCCGCGAATTTACTCGCATGTTCCGCCTCTTCCCATGCGATTCGCTTATACGCTTCCGCTACCTCCGGGTACCCTTCCCGATCTGCCTGACGGCTCATCGCTAAATACATCCCCACTTCGCTGCATTCCCCATTGAAATGCGCCTGCAACCCCGACAACAGTTCCCCGTCAGAGGACTTCCCTGCTCCTATCACATGCTCATCCGCATACGACACCTCCCCTGACTCCTCCGTCAGCTCCTTAAACTTCTCCCTCGGTTGTTTACATTGGGGACATACCGCTGGCGCTTCCGGCCCCTCGTGTACATATCCGCACACCACACAGATCCATCTCTTTCTCATCTCTTAATAGATTTAGTTGTTTATGTTTAGTGATTTCACCTGCAAAGGTCTCCCTTCTTTTCTTCCTGGCTTACACTCTTTCCCCAAAAAATTTCCAATTCTCTCTGTCTTAACTAAACATCCTTCAAAAACAAACCCGCCTCCTATACATTTTTTTCTCTACCTACCCTTTTTCTCACACTTTTTCCAATTCTATACACCCCTCCTGGCTGACCCTTCACTTATCCAGTCGTTTCTTCCCTCTCTTACTCCTCACCCATATCGCGAATAGGATCACTATCACCAGCAACGTCACATTCATTGCCAGTCTCACTTCCATGCCACCTTCGTCAACTCTATCCCCATACCCATACCTTTCTTCCTTCTCCGCAATATACCCTCTTTTTTCCTTCCATCTCATATCGCACATTTATGGGATTGTTTTCCCTTTTTTTCTCGCTTACCTTTGCATCGTTTCTTTCCTTTCAATCTTCCATATCATGCGTACATTAACTGTCTTTTTGACCTTCCTGATACCTCTTCTTGACGTTTACTCCCAAGAGCAGGACACGATTATCAACCGTGATTATGAGCTTGACGAAGTCGTCGTTACCGCTCTTGGTATCTCCCGTCAAAAAAGATCTCTCGGCTATGCCACCCAGGAACTCAACGCCAAGCACCTGACCGCCAATAAGGAAACCAATCTGGTAAATGCCCTCGCCGGGAAACTTGCAGGGGTGAGGACCACCAATTCCCAAGGCGATATGGGATCCGCTCGTATCGTCATCAGGGGTGAAACCTCTATTGCCGGTAACAATCAGCCCCTGTTTATCCTCGACGGCATTCCCGTCGATAATTCCCAGCTTTTCCCTACCTCTTCCACAGGAGGCAACCAGTCCCGAGATTTCCGTAATGCCATTGCGGACATCCATCCCGACGACATCGCCTCTATCTCTGTCCTCAAAGGCCCTAACGCCGCCGCTCTCTATGGTTCCAGAGCCGCGCATGGCGTGATTATCATCACCACAAAGAAAGGACGCCCTAATGGCCTTCCCGGTTTAGGGGTGACCGTAAATGCGGGTACGACGTTTTCGACGATTGCCACCCTGGCGAAGTTTCAGGACGTTTTCGGTCAGGGTGAGAACGGTGAGTTCAGTTACGTAGACGGCAAGGGGGGGGGTATTAATGACGGTGTAGACGAGAGCTGGGGGCCTCGCCTCGACAAGGGTTTACTGATTCCCCAATTCCATTCCAACGGCATACCTGTCCCCTTTACTGCACATCCCGATAATGTAAAGGATTTCTTCGAGACCGGTATCACACAGGATTATGGAGTAGCCATTACAGGTAGCGACGTTCGACATGACTTCCGTCTCGCTTTTAATCGTCAAGACCAGAAAGGAACCGTTCCCAATACCCAAATCAAGAAAAACAACCTCTCCCTGGCGGCCGACTACAAACTGACGGACAGAATCAATGTCGGCGCTTCGGTGAATTATATCGTCACCGATGCCCCTAACCTCCCCGGTGGGTCTTACGGGCAACGGGCCGCCGGAGTCATGCTCCAGTTCCTCTGGTTCGGCAGGCAAGTGGATATCAATGAGCTCAAGAAGGATTATTCCCGCAACTGGAATCATAGCTATTACAGCAATCCCTATTGGAGGGCTTTCTATAACACGACGGAGCAGAACCGCGACAGAGTCATAGCCGATGTCCATCTCTCCGCAACGCTGGCCAAAGGCCTGGATTTCCGTTTCCGCTCAGGGACGGATTTCTACCACGACATCCGCAAGTATAAGATCAAGACCGGCACCAGTGGCGTTCCCGACGGCTCTTACACGGAGGATGCCTATACCGTAAAGGAGAGTAATTCCGAAGCCATCCTGCATTACAAGAGCAGCTTCGCTGAGGCGCTTGGCTTTGACGGCCTGGCAGGATTCAACGTGCGCAATAACTCCTATGCCAATAACTATCAAAAGGCCTCCAAGCTCGCCGCTCCCGACCTCTTCACCCTCTCCAACTCAAAGGACCCCCTCGAATCCTCGAACTATTTCAAGCAACTGCGCGTGTACAGCGCCTTTGCTTCCGCTCAGTTCTCTCTGCACGACATCCTCTTCCTTAACTTAACGGGGCGTAATGACTGGTCTTCGACGTTGCCTGCTTCCAAACGTGCTTATTTCTATCCTTCCACCACAGCGAGCCTTGTCCTCTCCCAGTGGCTTGACCTCACAGGAGCCGCTATAACCTTCCTCAAACTGCGAGGAGGTTACGCACAGGTAGGTAACGATGCTGATCCCTACCAGCTCGCCACTGTCTATAACTCCCAAACGGCTTTCCTCGGTAACCCTATCCAAACCTCTTCCAAGAAGAAAAAGAATCCCCTCATCCGCCCCGAAAAAACTCACTCCTCCGAAATAGGTGTTGACATAGCCTTTCTGGATAACCGGATCTCCCTTGACCTTGCTGCTTACAGTTCCAACTCCATTGACCAGATTCTCGACGTCCAGACTTCCTCCGCCTCAGGGTATGAATACCAGCTTATCAACGCCGGACGTATTCGTAATAAGGGCCTCGAATTACAGCTCGCCCTGGTGCCCCTACGTACATCTTCCTGCAAATGGATCCTCGATTTCAACTTCGCCGCTAACCGTAGCAAAGTCATTGAACTCGATAAGGAAGGTCTGCTTACCAACTATGTCATCGGCACCCTCGGCACCCAGGTGGTCGCCGCCGTCGGGCAACGTTACGGTTCCCTCTTCGGCACTGCCTACAAGCGTAACGACAAGGGACAAATCATTGTCGACGATAACGGGCGCCCTAAGGTAGACCCCAACAATAAGATTTTGGGCCACTACACGCCCGACTGGTCAGGAGGCGTAAGCAATACCTTTGCTTATAAGAATATCGAACTTTCCGTACTCATTGATGCTGCCTTCGGCGGTAGTCTCTACTCGGGGAGCGCCCAGACAGGATATTACGCAGGCGTATACGCAGAAACGTTGCCTGGACGGGCAGCTGAGTTCGGCGGACTTACCTGGACGGATGACAATGGTGTAACTCGCGATGACGGCGTCATCTTCGACGGTGTCACAGAAGACGGACAACGGAATACCAAGATCCTTTCCGCCGAAAATTACTACAAGGCCTCTTACTCCATCCATGAGGCCTATATCTTCGACGCCTCTTTTGTCAAGCTCCGCGAAATTAAGCTGCAGTACTCTTTCCCAAAAAAAGTGCTGCGGCCGCTCCATGTAGAAGGCCTCTCTCTTTCGTTCGTCGCCCGTAACGTGGCCTTCCTTTACCGCAAGACGACTCACATTGATCCTGAATCGGCTTTCAATACCACCAACCTCCAAGGCGTAGAGACCCTCTCGTTGCCTACCACTCGTTCCTTCGGTTTCAATCTCAGTCTCAATTTTTAACTAAATCATTCCGATCACCATGAAACATATACTCCTACCCCTGTTCCTACTCCTCGCCCTTTCCGCCTGCGACAAACAGCTCTCCGACATCAACGTCAATCCCAATGCCACCGAAAACCCTCAGCCCCACTTCCTCCTCACCGGTGTCCTCAAACAGGGCGCCGACCTTTACTGGGGCCTGAACTCCAGCTTCGGTTCCTCCCTCCTCTTTGTCCAACATTGGGCCAAGATTCAGTATGCAGAAGCCGACAGGTTCGAGTTCTCCAACTCCTCTTCTGAAATAACAACCCTCTGGAACACCGCTTACGCTTCCCTTATCACCGACCTCAATACCATCCTTGCCTTCCCCGTAGAGATCGCAGGCAACGGCTACAAAGGCATTGCCCGCACCCTCAGGGTCTGGGTCTTCCTCCTGCTTACCGACACCTATGGCGATATCCCTTACCGGGAAGCAGGACGTAGCCTCGTGCCCGCTTACGACCCTCAAAGGGATGTGTATCTCGGCCTCCTGGAGGAACTCAGCCAAGCCGTCGAACTGTTGGCCGATGCCCAGGAAACTATCTCCGGTGATGTCGTTTACAACGGTGACCTACATAGATGGCTACGCCTATCCTACTCCCTTAAACTGCGCATTGCCTTGCGTATCGCCGATCGCGAAGAGGAGATCGCTCGACAAACCGTGGCCGCTCTCCCTCTTGACGAGCTTATCGCCTCCAATCTGGATAATTTCGCCTTTATATATACCAACTCTCCGCAGCACAATCCTCAAGCCGCTGCTTTCGATACCCGCGACGACTACCGCATCTCCGCCACCCTCGTCAATACCCTTACCGAGCTCAACGACCCCCGCCTGACTGTCTACGCACAGCATCCCGACGATCTTCCCAACGACTATGTCGGCGCTCGCAATGGCCTCTCCAACGGGGAGGCCGCCGCTCAGGGTTTCTCCCGTACCTCTCGCCCCGGTCTTTTCTTCCTCGCTCCTAACGCCCCAGCTGTCTTTTATACTTATTCCGAATTACTGTTCAACCTCGCAGAAGCCGCCGCTCGGGGCTTTATTGACCGGCATCCGGACGACTTCTACCGCCAGGCCATTGAGGCTTCCCTCGCTCAATTCGGTATCTCTCAAGAAGCAACCCAAGCTTATCTGCAACAAGAGGCTGTTCTATACGATCCTACCGACTTCCGGCGCGCTATCGGCCTCCAAAAATGGATCGCTTTCTTCGGACAGGGGCTGGATGCTTTTGCCGAATGGCGACGCCTCGACTATCCCCGACTATCCCCCGGACCCGCTGCCGTCCTCAACGGTAAGATTCCTCTGCGTTTCTTCTACCCCGGCGCCGAACAATCTCTCAACTTCCGCGCCTGGAAAAACGCCGTCGATCACCAAGGCGACGACCTCCTCTCCACTCCCCTCTGGTTCGATACCTCTCATTGAATCTGCAGCTCAGTAGCCTTCTAAAACAACCCCGCCCTATATTTTTTTCATCCCCCCTCCCCAAAAAAATCCGCAATTTCTTCCTCCTCTAAAAAATAGTTGTACCTTTGCTCTTGATCCTATATAGGATTTGGTTTTCATTTTGGTTGCGTCGGGGCCCTTCCCCCGGCGCAACTTTTTTCCCCCTCCCCATAGCCCTTTTTGTCCTCTTTCCTAAAAAGTCCGCAGTCTTTTATCCTGCACATTGATAGAGGTCATTTCCGCCGCCAGTCCTTTGGCTTCAATTCCGATTGTGGGCAGAAAATCTGCCAGGGGACGATTCTCAGGGATGTTTAACTTATGCTTCAATT
>JAITRW010000043.1 GCA_031288175.1 Tannerellaceae bacterium | reverse complement strand
GTTCTCCCGCCGCATAGTGGATTATCGCCGTCGACTGGGAGGATATCATTCCGTTAGCCAACTCGTCGAAGTCAAGGGTATTGACCAGGAACGTTATGAAGCCCTGAAAGGTTGGTTCTGTGTAGATACGACACTCATTCGCTGTCTGTCCGTAAATACCTCTTTCGATACACCTTGAGAAGTATTGTGCGTATCTTTGTGTAAATAAAAAGAATGTTACTGTGTGCTTGTTAGGTTGTGATATAAGCAGCTCTTCCATTAAGGCTACTGTTGTGGATCCGCAAACGGGGGAAGTTCTGGGGACGGATTGTTTCCCTAAAGGTGAAACACATACGCAGGCGTTGCGTCCGGGTTGGGCCGAACAAGACCCTGAAGAGTGGTGGGAAAACCTTAAATTAGCTGTGCACCGCGCTCTTGAAAAGGCCAAAAAAAAAGGAACGGATGTCAAGGCTATCGGTATCTCCTACCAGATGCACGGATTGGTGGTGGTGGATAAAAAACTGAAAACTTTGCGGCCGGCAATCATTTGGCGCGATAGCCGTGCCGTGCATTTGGGAGAACTTGCCTTCAAAGGTATCGGTGAAAGGCGCGTGCTTTCGCGACTGTTAAATTCACCGGGAAACTTTACGGCAGCTAAATTGGCGTGGGTGAAAGAGAATGAACCACAGCTGTTCGCCTCTATCCATAAGATCATGCTTCCTGGCGACTACATCGGTATGCGGATGACAGGAGAGGCGGTGACGACTGTTTCGGGGTTATCAGAAGGGATCTTCTGGGATTTCGAGACGAATGACCTCTCGCAGGATATCCTTTCTTATTACGGTTTTGATAAGGAACTGATACCGCCTGTCCGTCCCACTTTCGGAGAGCAGGGAGAGGTCACCCCATCGGCGGCCGCCGAATTGGGACTGCGGAAGGGGATACCTGTGACTTACCGTGCAGGTGACCAGCCTAATAACGCATTGTCCTTAAACGTATTGAATCCGGGAGAGATTGCGGCGACAGCCGGCACGTCGGGCGTTGTTTACGGAGTGAACGGGAAAGTGAATTATGACCCGCTTTCCAGGGTCAATACTTTTGCCCATGTAAACCATACGGCGGAAGAAACCCGTTTAGGCGTGCTGCTGTGTATCAATGGCGTCAGTATTCTCAATTCGTGGATAAAGCGGAATGTCGCTCCCGAAGGGATCAGTTACAGCGACCTGAACCTGATGGCGACCTCTGTGCCCATCGGTTCGGAAGGCGTGACGGTGTTCCCGTTTGGCAACGGGGCGGAACGGATGCTTCAAAATAAGGAAATCAATAGCTCCATACGCGGAATAAACTTTAATATCCATGACCGGGCGCACTTGGCGAGGGCAGCACAGGAAGGCGTTGTCTTTTCTTTCAAATACGGGATGGATATCATGAACGATATGGGGATAGATATCGGCGTTATCCGGGCAAGTAATGCGAACATGTTCCTCAGTCCGCTGTTCCGCAATACGCTGGCAGGGGTGACGGGCGCCGTCATCGAACTGTACGACACCAATGGAGCTACCGGAGCCGCCAAGGGAGCGGGTATAGGTGCGGGTATCTATACTTCGACAAAGGAAGCTTTCTCTTCTCTGAAATGCATCGGGCTTGTGGAACCTGACGGTCTCAAAGCCGATGCCTACTGCGCAGCTTACGAAGCATGGAGAGAACAATTGACCCAAATGCTGGGATAACAATCCAAAAACTCAGGAACGAGATAGAGCGTCATAACCATAGTTATTACGTGCTGTCAGCTCCCACTATTTCCGATCGTGAATTCGATGCCCTGTTGGCCGAACTTCAACGTCTCGAATCGGTATATCCCGAATATACCGATCCCTATTCCCCTACCCAACGTGTGGGTAGCGACCTCGGCGGAGAATTCTCCCAAGTGGAACATCCTTACCCAATGCTTTCCCTCTCCAACACCTACTCCGAGGGAGAGATACGGGAGTTCTACAGCCGTACGGAACGCGCCCTTGAAGGAGAATCTTTCGAAATCGTTGCCGAATTGAAATATGATGGAGTTTCCATTGCCCTCACTTACGAAAACGGACGATTCGTGCGTGCCGTTACACGCGGTGACGGTCTGCGAGGAGATGATGTCACAGCAAACGTCCGTACCATCCGTACCATCCCTCTCAGGCTTTTAGGCAACGGGTATCCCGACAATTTTGAGATACGCGGCGAGATATTGTTCCCTTGGAGTGAGTTTGATCGAATTAATAAGGAAAGGGAAGTACAGGAAGAACCCCTCTTCGCCAATCCGCGTAATGCGGCCTCCGGTACCCTTAAACAATTGAACCCGGCTGTCGTTGCTTCACGACGCCTGGATGCCTATTTCTATACTATCCTCGGCGAAAAGGAAATCGGTCAGACACATTATGACAATCTTGAGGCCGCTCGTTCATGGGGTTTCAAGATACCGAATGTCATCCGTAAATGCCGGTCGCTGCAAGATGTTTTTGACTATATTGCTTATTGGGAAGTCCGTCGCAGGGAACTCCCCGTAGCTACAGATGGTATCGTTCTCAAAGTAAATGCCCTCCTTCAACAACGACACCTCGGCTTCACGGCAAAAAGTCCCCGTTGGGCAGTTGCCTACAAATTTCCTGCGGAACAAGCCCTCACGCAGTTTCATACCGTCACTTTCCAAGTCGGGCGTACCGGTGCTATCACCCCCGTTGCCAACCTTGAACCTGTTTTCCTAGCCGGTACAACCGTGAAACGCGCTTCCTTGCATAATGCCGATATTATCCATTCCCTTGACCTCCGTTTTGGCGACTATGTCTTCGTGGAAAAAGGGGGCGAAATCATTCCCAAAATAATAGGCGTCGATACTTCTGCCCGCAGCGTGATACCCGGCGATAAGGTGGGTTTTATCAGTCACTGCCCGGAATGTAATACTCCCCTTGTTCGCCCCGAAGGAGAATCTGCCCACTATTGTCCCAATGAAGCCGGTTGTCCACCCCAGATAAAAGGGCGTATCGAACACTTTGCTTCCCGCAAGGCCATGGATATCCATATCGGCCCCGAAACGATAGAAGCCCTTTATAATGCTCGTTTTGTCCATAACGTAGCTGATCTTTATGATCTTACCGTGCCTGACCTTATCCGCCTTGACCGCTTTGCCGAAAAAAGTGCATACAATCTCCTTGAAAGCTTGCACCAATCTAAAAGCGTTCCCTTTGAGAGATTCCTTTTTGCACTTGGTATTCGTTACGTTGGAGAAACGGTCGCCAAGCGGTTAGCTACCGCCTTCCATTCCATAGACCGCTTAGCAGCTACTTCCCTCGAAGAACTTACGAAAACCGATGAGATAGGCATCCGTATCGCTCAAAGTGTTCACGATTATTTTGCACGTGAGGATACCCGGCGCCTTATCGAACGTCTTCGCACCCAAGGGTTGCAACTCTCTCTTTCCGAACAACAGCGGGCTCTGCATACCGACCGTCTCAAAGGTTGTATAATCGTCATCAGCGGTACTTTTGTCCGATATTCCCGTGACGAATACAAAGCCCTTATTGAGCGGCATGGAGGTATCAACAGCAGTGCCCTTTCCGGTAAAACGACTTACCTCCTTGCAGGAAACAACATGGGGCCTGCCAAACGGGAAAAAGCCCTTAAACTGGGGATACCTTTGCTCTCTGAAGAAGATTTCCTTAAACTCGTAAATAATGATACTCACTGATTTTTTTATTCGTCGTTCCGTGCGCAAGCTCACGCGCAATTCTTCCGTGCGTCCGCATCACTTCTGTCCTCTTGACAAAGCGAAGCACATACTCCTCTTATGTGAAATGCATGACCTGCTTACCGCCGAACATTGTTTGCAAACCCTTGCCCAGCTTGGAAAAACCGTTATTATCGTCATTCACATCCCTCCTGATAAATATCAGGATTGGAAGGAACGGGAACCTTTTTTCGCTGTTCGCGACAAAGAGCATCTTTCCCGTTGGGGGTTTCCCTCACCGGAAGTCTCACGAAGCGTCACTGCATTCCCTGCCGATATCCTTATCGATCTTTCCAATCTGGATAGTTACGTAATACGCTACCTCATGTTACAACATCCTTCTACTTTCAAGATAGGGCTTAAACGTCCTGTTGATCCCGATATGTATGATTTTTCCATCACCTTTGACGAGGATAATACCAAGAAACAACTTTTCGATGTCATTCTTTATTATCTCCGAACGATCCAAGCGCCTTGTCCAACCGGCGAATCAATCAAGCATTAAGTTGATGTAGATGCCCGGCTTTGAACCCATCGAAAAACGATCGCTCAAAGGGAGCGTCATACCGTAGGGTATAGCGGGAAAACCATCCGCCCTGTCAAGAGGTGTACGGCATATAGCTGTTGATGTACGGTAAATTTTAAGGATATAGGTGAGGATAGTCTGCCCCGCTATTTTGTCGGTCGCGACAATTTCTTTCACGTAAGGGATAGCAGGCAAGTGGAGTGTATCGGGTGGCGTTGGTAACACGAAAGCTAAAGCCAGTGGCGCCCCGTTACTTTTTTTTTGCAGGAGATAAGCTGCTCCGTCGTCAAGATTTATATCCGTGACGGCTGCCCGGAATTGCAGGTTGTTAAGTTGGATGCAATTCTTTCTCTGCTGAAAACAACGTGCAAAAAAAGGATAAAAACGGGCAGCGGTATGCCCGTTGAGCCGCAGAAAACGATGTGCCGCCATATCGGCAACCGGTTTATCCATGAGGTAAGTGACGTGTGTAAAAAAACAGGAAGTAGTAAATCCCAATGCGCCGTAATAATCGAAAAGCGATGTGGAGGCCGGAATGAGGGCGGCGAGATCGAAACCTTGTTCCCGAGCCTCTGCGACAGCCGTTGCAAGGAGACGCCGCATATAACCCCTGCCACGATAATCGGGGTGCGTACAGCAACCGGCGATATAAGCAAGACGGAAGATTGTGTCATCGACAGGTGACGTCAACGCATAAGGCAAGACTTGCAGGGCGGAAACAACCCGCCCTTTCTGAACGACGGAAAAAGTTCGTCGACTACAATAGAATTTATTGAAAAAGAGGCGGATAAAAGCCTCGTTATCCTGGAAACAGAGTCTCCAAAGTTTGGAAACCTGTCCTCCTTTCATGTCATTCCAAGTTCACTGTCAAGCCCCGGGACCTCCTCATCTTTGGATTTAAGGATGTGTCTGGACTTGCCTTTACCTTTTTCGAGACGGGGGGTGATGTGCTTAACCAAAGGATTGGCGGTGGCTTCACGGTAAGCCGCACGATTGCGAAAAATATCAATGGCTGCGTAAAGGGCTTGACGAAAGGAATCTTCGGAAGCGATACCACGCCCCGCTATATCGTAAGCCGTTCCATGGGCAGGCGATGTCCGTACGATAGAGAGGCCCGCTGTATAGTTGACGCCGTGCTTCATGACCAGGGATTTGAAAGGGATAAGTCCCTGGTCGTGGTACATGGCAAGGACGCCATCAAAACGGGTGTAGCCACGTGAACCGAAAAAGCCGTCGGCCGGATAAGGTCCGAACGCAAGAATGTCGCGCTCCATCGCTTCTTCTATAGCGGGGCAAATAATGGTTGTTTCTTCACTGCCGAGCAGCCCATGTTCACCTCCGTGAGGGTTGAGGGAAAGGACGGCAATGCGAGGACGGACTATGCGAAAGTCTTGGCGCAGGGTACGGTCGAAATCCACAAGGCGTGCAACAATACCTTCTTTCGATAGGAGGGATGATACTTTTGTAAGGGCAACATGACCTGTTACGAGGGCAACACGTAATCGGTCATCCATCAATATCATAAGAGCATGTTGCCCTTCCACTCCAAAATGTTTTTCAAGATACTCGGTATGTCCCGGAAAACGGAAATCGTCGTTCTGAATACTATCTTTATTAATAGGGGCGGTGAGAAGGGCGTCTATACACTCGTTTTTTAGGTCGGCGACGACCGTCTCGAGTGCCTTGTAAGCGGCGTATCCTGCTTCGGGAGAGGCTTGTCCGGGACTGACGGCAACGTCGTTGGCAATACAGTTGATGAAATTGATCTTGCCCGGTTCTATTTCTGCTGCTCTGGTAATTTTCTTGAACGAAAAGGGGGGAAGTTCGGTAATGAGTTTACGGTGAACATTCATAGCATTGACAGAACCATAGATAACGGGGGTACAAAGCTCCGTAAGGCGTTCGTCACTTATCGTTTTGAGGATAACTTCATATCCCACTCCGTTCGTGTCACCTTGTGTAATCCCTATACGGATTGTATTTCTTTCCATGCTATTTTCCTGTTGGGCAGTCAAAGGTAAGGTTTCCTATGTACATTTGCCATTCCTTCCTAAGGTAGGCGGATGAAAAAGAACAAGGTAGATATTGTGACACTGGGTTGTTCGAAAAACCTGGTGGATTCCGAGCGCTTGATGCGGCAATTTGTAGCCAATGGATACCGTGTAGAACATGATCCGAAGCGAGTGAACGGTGAAATAGTTGTAGTAAATACCTGTGGATTCATCGGCGATGCACAGGAAGAATCCGTCAATACCATTCTCGCCTTGGGGGAAGCTAAACGTGCCGGACAAATAGGTTCTCTCTATGTGATGGGTTGCCTCCCTGAGCGTTTTCGTGAAGAGTTACGTGAAGAATTACCGGAAGTGGATGGCTTTTATGGGAAATTTGACTGGCCGAAACTGTTGGGCCATTTGGGCAAAGCTTACAGGAATGACTTGGCCGCTGAGCGTATCGTCACAACTCCTGCTCACTATGCCTACATCAAGATCAGCGAAGGTTGTAACCGTCATTGCGCCTATTGCGCTATCCCTTTGATGACAGGTAATTATCGTTCCGAGACTGTTGAAGCGCTCGAAAACGAAGTTCGCCGGTTGACGGAACAGGGGGCTCGGGAGTTTCAGTTAATAGCCCAAGATTTGACTTCCTATGGACATGACTTATATGGACGCTCTGCCCTGCCTGAACTTGTAGAACGTTTATCAAATATTCCTGAGGTCCGTTGGTTACGGCTTCATTACGGTTATCCTTCCGGGTTTCCGGAAACTTTATTGCAATTAATGCGGGAACGTAATAACGTCTGCCGGTATATGGACATCGCTTTGCAACATATCAGCGATAATATGTTGAGCAGGATGAGGCGCCGAGTGACGGCCGACAGGACACGCGCCTTAATTGCACGGATGCGTGAAGCTGTACCCGGACTGCATCTTCGTACTACGATAATGACAGGTTTCCCTGGGGAAACCGATGACGACGTCGAACAACTTGCCCGCTTTGTCACCGAGACACGTTTTGAACGTCTTGGAGGTTTTACTTACAGCCACGAGCAAGGTACGTATGCCTATACCCATTATGCCGATGATATCCCCGCCGCCCTCAAACAAGAACGTCTTAACTACATTATGTCCATACAAGAAGGTATCGCTACCGAATTGAATGTCGCTAAAGTCGGATGCCGCTTCCCTGTTATCATTGATCGGGAAGAGACAGATTTCTACATTGGACGTACCGAATTCGATTCTCCCGAAGTAGATCCGGAAGTACTTGTTCGCAAACTCCATCCCTTGACGGTTGGTGAGTTTTATGATGTGGTGATTACCGATGCTGACCCTTTCGATCTCTACGCCGACCCTGTCTGATAATTTTATACTTTTGGCTTGCAAATGAGCTATGGGAAAATGAAAACCATACGGGTACTGATCATTATCATATGGGGGATATTTGCCTGCTGTGTGCTATTCGCGGTTATGGCTTTTTGGGCAATCAATAAGGGAAAGATAGGTTACATGCCCCCCGTGGAACAGTTGGAAAACCCGATAGATAAATTTGCTACCCAAGTGATCTCGGCTGACGGAAAATTCCTCGGTAGCTATGCCCTCAGCATGGACAACCGTGTGTATGTCACTTACGACCAACTCTCTCCCGGGCTTGTCAATGCGCTTATCGCCACTGAAGATGTCCGTTTTACTACTCACAGCGGTATTGACGGACTAGGTCTCTTACGTGCCATTATATTTCGAGGTATTTTCCTGCGTAAAAATGCCGGAGGAGGTAGTACGATCACCCAACAACTTGCCAAACTACTCTATTCGCCACGTGTTGATAATGTCAGGGAGCGATTTTTGCAGAAACCTATTGAGTGGGTCATTGCCGTGCAATTGGAACGTAGTTACACGAAAGAAGAAATCATAAACCTCTATTTGAATAAATTCGATTTCCTTCACAATGCAGTCGGTATCAAATCAGCCGCCCAGGTTTACTTCGCTAAAGAACCCTCATCGCTTACCCTTGAAGAATCGGCTACCCTTATAGGTATGTGTAAAAACCCTTCCTACTATAATCCTGTTCGTCATGCCGAACGGACGCGAGGACGCCGTAACGTCGTGCTTTATCAAATGTACAAGGCTGGTTTCCTCACCTCTGCCGAGTGCGATTCCCTTCAAACCCTTCCCCTCACCCTTCGTTTCTCTGCGCCGGATCATAAAATAGGGCCTGCTCCTTACCTGCGCGAATACCTCCGCCGTACCCTCACTGCCACACGCCCCCAACGTTCCCATTACGCTTCCTGGCAGGAACAGCGTTTCCGTGAAGATTCCATTGCTTGGGAAACCGATCCTCTCTTTGGTTGGTGTAATAAGAATGTCAAGCCCGACGGGCGATTTTATAACCTTTACACAGATGGCCTCCGTATCTATACCACTATTGATTCCCGTATGCAACGCTACGCAGAAGAGGCCGTCCGTGAGCATATTGGTAAAACGCTTCAGCCGACTTTTTTTCGAGAAAAGAAAAATCGAGCCAACGCTCCCTTTTCCAATGCGATTACCTCTGCACAGGCCGATTCTATCCTTACCCACGCCATGCGCCAAACAGACCGTTACCGTACTATGCGAAAGGCCGGTAGTACCGAAGATGAGATACGCAACGTTTTCCGTAACCCTGTTGAAATGCGTGTATATAGCTGGGAGGGCGCTATAGACACCATCATGTCGCCCTGGGATTCTATCCGTTACCATAAAGCTTTCCTGCGTGCCGCTTTCCTCGCCCTTGATGCACATACCGGACATGCCAAGGCTTATGTGGGAGGTATTGATTATCCTTTTTTTCAATATGACATGATAACCGACGGCCGACGTCAGGTTGGCTCCACTATCAAGCCTTTCCTCTATTCCCTGGCTATGCTTGAAGGATTTAGTCCTTGTGACCGGATGCTTCACGTGGCACAACACCTCAAGGATGATCTCGGACGTCCTTATACTCCCGCCAACTCCTCTCCCGAACGGGTTGGTGAGATGGTTACTCTTGCATGGGGATTGCAACAGTCTTCCAACTGGGTTAGCGCCTACCTCATGAGTAAGCTTTCCACCGGATCTTTTGTCCGCCTGCTGCATTCTTTTGGCCTTCGTAACCACATTGATCCCGTGGTCTCCCTTGCTTTGGGAACACCTGATGTTTCCGTGGGGGAGATGGTCTCCGGTTATACCGTCTTTGCCGGAACGGGCCTGCGTACCGCTCCGGTCTATGTCACCCGCATTGAAGACGGTAATGGTAATATCATCGCTTCTTTCCGTACACAGAAAAGCGAAGTCCTTTCCGAAGAGGCTGCTTTTAAAATGCTATACATGCTACGTGGAGTTGTGGACCACGGTACCGGTATCCGCTTACGTTTCCGGTACAACATCAAAGCAGAAATGGGAGGTAAGACCGGAACGACACAGAACCACTCCGACGGTTGGTTTATGGGTGTGACGCCTAACCTCGTCTCCGGATGTTGGGTAGGTGGAGAAGACCGCTCTATCCACTTCGACGGACTTGCCATGGGACAGGGTGCTAACATGGCGCTACCCATTTACGGGCTTTTCATTCAGAAAGTCTATGCGGATTCTACCCTTGTCAACTACAACGAAACGGATACTTTTGATGTCCCCATACAATATAGCGATCCTTGTGTTCCCTTAACGGAAGAAAATAATCATACCTACCTCGACGGCCTTTTTTATTAACAACCTGTATCATGCAAAAGATAAACATCGCCATCGACGGCCCTTCTTCATCCGGAAAGAGTACCTTGGCGCGCAATCTTGCACAACATATTGGGTATATTCACATTGACAGCGGGGCTATGTATCGTGCCGTTACCTTTTACGCCCTCCAAAACGGTATTCTTGACGAAGGAGCGCTCTGTGACGCCCTCCCGCATATTAATATCACCTTTCATTCCAATCCCGATACGGGTTTATCCGATACCTTTCTTAACGGAATTAAGGTGGAGAGCGAAATTCGCAGTATGGAAGTGTCCGAACAGGTCAGTCGCATTGCCGCTATCAGTCCCGTCAGGAGAGCTATGGTCGCCCGGCAGCAAGCAATAGGACGGGATAAAGGGGTTGTCATGGATGGCCGTGATATCGGCTCGGTCGTATTTCCCGATGCCGAATTAAAGGTTTTCGTTACCGCTCCTCTTGATATACGTGCTCATCGCCGTTATAATGAACTTCTTGCCAAAGGCGTGAATATTACTTATAAAGAAGTGCTCCGGAATATTCGCGAACGGGACAGGCTTGATACCACACGTCAAGACAGCCCGCTTACCCCACTTCCCGATGCTTATATCCTCCACAATGAGAAGCTTTCTCCCGACAGTCAACTCCAAGCCCTTCTCAAACTCTACCCTTTTGCGGAACAAATATGAAAAATAAATAACATAAAACAATAAGTCTATGTTTCGGTTTGCGCATCCCGAATATCTTTATCTCTACATAGCTCTCCCGGCTATAGTTGCTTTCTATCTATATGCCCGTTTCCGGCAGCGTCGAGACATTAGTGGTTTTGGTAATCCCGCACTTGTCGGCGACCTGATGCCCGATAACTCTCCCAAACGGCAGACACTCAAATTCCTGCTCCTTCTGACGGCCGTAGCAACCGTGGTCACCATGGCGGCGGGGCCTCAATTCGGCGCTAAGCTCGAAGTGGTGAAACGGCAGGGTATTGAAGTGATGGTTTGCCTGGACGTATCTAACTCCATGCTTGCCGAAGACATCGCCCCTAATCGCCTCGAAAAATCCAAGCAGATGCTCTCCCGCCTTGCCGACGGCCTTGCCGACGATAAATTCGGACTTATCGTTTTTGCCGGTGACGCGTTTACTCAACTCCCTATTACCTCTGATCGTGTCTCCGCCAAAATGTTCATCCCTTCCATCACTCCTTCCATGGTGTCTACCCAGGGAACGGCTGTCGGTGCGGCGATTAATCTTGCGGCACGTTCTTTTACGCCCAATGAGACTACAGATAAAGCCATTATCCTCATTACCGACGGCGAAAATCACGAAGACGATGCCACTGGTGCCGCACGCGCCGCTGCCGAAAAAGGTATCCGTATACACATCGTCGGTGTCGGAAATCCACAAGGCGCCCCGATTCCTCAGAGCCACGGAAACAGTTTCATGAAAGATAAGGCCGGAAATGTCGTTGTCACTCAGATGAACGAACAGATGTGCCGTGAGATAGCTGTTGCAGGAAGGGGTGTATACGTCCGTACCGACAATACCGGTGCTGCCCTTCGCGCCCTCCAGCAGGAGCTTGACAAAATGCACAAAACCGAAATGGAAAGCAAAACATATTCCGAATACGACGAACAATTTCCTTTTTTCGCATGGTGCTCCTTCGTGCTCCTCATCATTGAGTTCCTCTGCGTCAGTCGTAAGAGTCGGCTCTTTCGGCGTATCAAACTTTTCCGGTTTGGGTTTCATGAGGCACTCCTGGTTGCTTTTCTTTTACCTGCTGTTACCGTAGCGCAAAAAGCCGAACGGCAGCATATCCGTGAAGGGAACAAGCTTTTCGGTAAAGAAAAATATACCGAAGCGGAAATAGCCTATCGTAAAGCGCTGGGCGAAAACAATTACTCCGTCGAAGGGGCCTATAACCTTGCTAACGCTCTTTACAAGCAAGGTAAATATCCTGAAGCTGCCGAGCAATATCGTATCGCTATCGGACAAACGGCGGATCCCAATACCAAGGATCCTGAGATACGTCGGCGCCTGGCAGAGACGCATCATAACCTTGGCAACGCTTTCATGCAAACGAAAGATTATCTGCAAAGTGTACTCGCCTATCGCAAGGCTCTCCGTTACAATCCCGCTGATGATGAGACCCGTTACAACCTTGCCCTTGCTCAACATTTTCTCCAGGCCCAACAACAGAACCAAGGGCAGGATCAAAATCAGGACCAGCAACAACAAGACCAACAAGAGCAGCAACAGCAGTCACAAAACCAACAGCAACAAGAGCAGCAACAGGCTCAAGAGCAGCAATCCCAAGAATCCAACGAACAGATGAGCCGTGAAAATGCCCAACAAATCCTTGACGCCTTTCTTCAGGATGAAAAAGACACCCAAGAAAAAGTGCAACAGCTTAAACAACAAACTCATTCTACTCGGCGCCCGGAAAAACAGTGGTAATACATACCTCATTGGGCAGGAGACATATCTTTGAACCACTCGCGAGCGATGAGACAAAGCTCATCGTACCAGGCTTGGCCGAAGCGGCGAGTGAGGGGTTCGGCAAGGAAACGGTAAAGGAGGATACCTTCACGCTTACCGAATCTGAAAGCTTCGCGGCATAGTTGTCTCTTCTGTACATTGAGAGCCGTAAACCGGGTATAATGAACTACCATGGCAGGGAAAAGGTGACAAGAGACAGGTTTAAGGAAGCCTTGCCCCTTGCGACGGGCGACAGCTTCGAGGGCGCAACGGCAGACACCATGACTATCGTAGCAAGTGAAGACACAGTCGGCTTTACCGATAGTTGGGATGACATATTCGCCTTCAGGATCTTGCTCGCAGATTCCTCGTTGACGGATCACCTCGCGTGCGCTCTCCGAAAGATCATCCCAAACAAGGGAGAGGTTGGCATTAAGGACTGCAGCCTCGCCCTCGCCCAACGGGGGACCCGCATCACCTTCTACGCAACAAAGGCCTTTACAGGAAGAGAGGTCGCAACAGAAAAAAGTATTTATTAAGTCAAGACTGACAAGGATATCCCTTACCCAGATCATGTTCAGAACTCTATGTATTCGGAAGGATTGAGGGGTTGTCCGCGAAACCAAAGTTCGAAATGGAGATGCGATCCCGTAGTCAAGTGGCCTGTGTTGCCTATCAGGGCAATAGCTTCACCTGCCCATACAGGGTCGCCGGTCTCTTTGAGGACAACGTCGTTGTGCTTGTAGATGGAAATGAATCCGTTGGTGTGCTGGATATGTATCACATTACCAAATTTGGGGTCATAACCGTTGTATACGACTGTCCCTGACTGAGTGGCAAGGACACTCTCTCGCGGCGCAGCGACTAAATCTATTCCGTAATGTTTTTTTTCGGGAGCAAAACCTGCCGACACGCTACCCTTCACAGGGCGATAGAAAAACTGTCCGTCTGTCCCTGTGGCTACCGTCTTGTCGGAAAGACTATACCGCTCCTCTTCTTCAAAATGGTTGACGAAAGCTAATTCCTTCTCTCCGCGAGCAATGTTGTAGTCGGAGGCCTGCGAATCAGAGGCTAACTGACGGACTGAATCCACGACCGTAGTTCCGCTAAGTATGCCCACGATATTCTCCAGGTAACGGGACTGTACTTGCAGGAGATACCCCAGAGAATCCGCCCGCATGGCATTTTCAACGATCTCTTTACGTATTTCCACATCTAAATATCCGGGCAGGAGGTTTCGTATGGAGGTTTGTGTGATGAACAGGGCGGTGACGGCAATAAGGAAGGCAGCGAAAATAAGTACCGTACCGATAACGGACAGTAGGGAGAGACGGAAAGACCATACCTCTTCAAGCGCACTTTCGTTGAAAAAAGAAAGCTTATAGCGGAACTTTATCCGACTCCAGAACGATCGCCCTTCTTTCAAGTTTGGTAACTTGTATCTTGCCATGTCTAAGCTGTGCCTGGAATCTATTTATCAACCTTGCTGTTGAGGTAGCTAAGGCGTTGTCTGGCCTTTACACGTTCGGCAGACAGACGCATCACATCTTTCAAAAGGTAAGAGAATTGCCACGTGGCAACAATGTCCGCCTTATCTTTCGTCCCCACATAAAGATGATAAGGCTTGCCACCGAGGTAATCGGCACGCAGAGATACGTCATGGTTCTCGTAGAGGAATTGCAGGACGGCATGACAGTGTTCCCCTCTGTAAGTGACGACTTCCGTATAGGTACCGTTGTCTTCAAAACGGTAGTTACGTCCACTGTCGTAGGGAATGGAGGGCGTCTCCGCGTACAACCCGTTGGGAGCGCTTATCCGGAGAGCCGTATGCTTAATGGGACGAGAACCTGCATACACACTGGCAAGATAGGCCTCGCCGTACTCCGTGACGCCGCTACGCAGGTAAGAACGACCTATATTATGTTCTATTGTCTGGCCTCGGTGCACATAGTTGCCGGGTGTAGCATAGGCGGTATCTTTTTCGAAAGAGAAAATGGACTTCATAGCTTCGAGTTCGGCCTGGCGGATAGGCAGGAGACTGTCACAAAACGCAACGTTACGTGCGGCTTCACAACTGTCAATGTGTCGGCTTAACCGCAAGGCTTCTCTCAAAATAGAGGTGTTTTTCGGAAAGAGCGCCCGCAGACTGTCCACTTCATTCCTTGCAACGTTAAACTCCCCGCGACCTATCATTTCCCGTATCTGCTCCGTATGCCGTTCCGAGTCAATATTGCGCTCAACACATCCCCCGATGGCTAACAACAAAAAAGTAAAAAGGAGGATCTCCAGTCGATTTCCTGAACTTGCCTTCTTGTCAAGCATAGTCGTCTGTTATTTGTTTCGGACAAAGGTAGCCTTTCTTGACGGGATAGGCCATCCCTGCCTGATTTTTTGTATCTTTGGAGGCTGATTTCTCCCTTATGCATATGGCATATGCACAGGAGGAGGGATGTACGTAAAAAGAAGATATGGAAAAATATAAAGTGCTTTCGGTAGTAGCGTTGCTTTGCATGACAATAGGAATGGCAAGGGCGGCGGGAGAACGTGCGCTTACCCTGGAAGAGATCGTGGGGGATACCTTCCGTCCGGAAGAGGTTGCCGAAATACGCTCGTTGCCTGACGGTGAGTATTTTACCTCTACCGATGCCCGCCGTACGATGATCATCCGTTATGCTTATCAGACGGGAAAAGCGGTGGATACTCTTTTTCATGTCGGCAGAACGCGGCAATGTGACTTTGAATCCTTTGATGACTACCTGATCAGTCCTACGGGACACCGTATCATCATCCTTCGGAAAACAGAACAGGGTTACCGCCATTCGCGCCGTTTCTTGTGTTATGACTATGATGTCCGTCGTAACCTCATCAAACCGCTCTCCGAAACGGGACGTAAGGTGACGAACAAGCCGCTTTTTTCACCCGACGGACGTATGTGCATTTACGTGATTGATAATAACATTTACATCAAAAAATTCGATTTCGATTCGGAATTGCAGGTGACACACGACGGAAAGACCGATAACATCATCAACGGGGCAACGGATTGGGTTTATGAGGAAGAGTTCGGAACGACGGCTTTAATGGCATGGTCTCCGGGCAGTGAACATTTCGCTTTCGTCCGTACGGACGAAACGAATGTACCCATTTATACGATGCAAGTGTACGGTGAATCCGCCTATCCCTATTTTCATTCCTATAAATATCCTAAATCAGGAGAGGTAAACTCCCGTGTATCGCTCCATATCTATGATGTTCGGACACGTAACATCCGCCCACTTGACCTTCCCATTGATTCGGAAAGTTATATCCCTCGTATTGAATTCACCCTATCGGATGGACACTTGGCGGTCTTCACCCTGAATAGGCATCAGAATGTATTTAGTCTTTTCTCTGCCGACCCCAAGAGCGGTGTCTTCCGTCTCGTACTTCGTGAAACCAACGACGCTTACATTGATCCCGACCACCTCTTTTCTTTGCAATTCACCCCGCATGGGTTTATCCGTCTCAGCGAACAGGATGGGTACACCCATGTCTATCAACATTCCCCGACGGGTGTTCTCCAAAGGCAAGTGACGTGCGGTAGTTGGGATGTCACTATCCTGCACGGCATGGATCCCTTTACCGGAACAATTTATTACGAATCGGCCGAAGATAGTCCGTTACGGCGGGCGCTTTTTAGCGTAAATACCAAAGGAAACAAACGGCGGCTCACCCCGCGACAGGGCACGAACCAAGCCCTTTTCAGTGCAAACTTCGCCTATTTTGTCAACACTTTTTCGGCAGTGAATATTCCGCCGCGTATTTCGCTCCACGAAGCCCGGAACGGCAAGGAACTTCGCCTTCTGCAAGATAACGCCTCCCTCGCACGCAAGCTCAAAGACATCCCTCAAAGAACGTTTACCACCATTGAAACAGCCGACGGGCTTTCTCTGAATGCATGGATACTCCAGCCGGTAAACTTTGATGCCGCTCGTCAATATCCTCTTCTCTTCACCCAATACAGCGGACCGGGATCCCAAAAAGTACTTGATCGTTACGAAAGTCCCAATTGGGAGACCTATCTCGCAGCTACGCAAGGCTTTATCGTTGCCTGTGTGGATGGGCGGGGAACCGGCGCCAGGGGGCAAGCCTTCCGCAAGTCCGGTTACCTGCGTCTCGGCCAACAGGAAGCACAGGACCAGGCCGATGCAGCGCGTTTCCTGGCTCAACTCTCCTGTGTAGACAATCGGCGCATCGCTATCTGGGGATGGAGTTTCGGCGGTTATACAACGTTGATGGCAATGACTTTCGGGAAAGGTATCTTCAAAACAGGTATTGCCGTAGCCCCACCTACCGATTGGCGGTTTTACGATTCTGCATATACCGAGCGGTATATGCGTACCCCGCAAGAAAATCCGGACGGTTACCAGGCAACTTCTCCGCTCCTGAATGCAGATAAGCTACAAGGTAATCTCCTTCTAATACACGGTACGGCAGATGATAATGTCCATCTCTCTCAAACCTTAACCTATGCCGACGCCCTCTCTAACGCCTCAAAACAATTCCGCTTCCACCTTTACAAGGATCGTACCCATAGTCTCGCCGGTTTTCCTTCACTTCCCCAAAAACTCCCTTCGGTACGCCTTCACCTCTATACCTTGATGACGGACTTCCTGCTTGGTAATAATTAATTGATGTTACACAGTATGAAACTATTCATTACATTTGCTCTTATCGGTATAACGACTTTCCACATCAATGCGCAGGAGAAAATAGAAAAGAAGATTTTAATTGCTTACTTTTCGTGGAGTGGTAATACCCGCGAGATGGCCAAGCAAATTCAGCAACAGACAGGCGGCGACCTGTTTGAAATAAAAACAATGAAACCCTACCCGAGCGATTACAACGAATGTGTCGACGTCGCGAAAAAAGAACAGCAAGCCAACGCCCGTCCGCCACTCGCCGCCGAAGTGAAAGATATGGCAACTTACGATGTGGTTTTCATCGGCCATCCCAAATGGTGCGGAACAATGCCGCAACCGTTGTTTACCTTTCTGGAGAAATATGACCTGAACGGAAAAACCGTCATTCAATTCTGTACATATGGCGCCATGTATAGTGCCGGAGGTTGGGGAGATAGCGAAGAAGACCTGAAAAAATTGTGTCCGAACGCCACCATTCTCGAAGGACTTGCAATCAAAGGCAGTACGGTAAAAGATTCTAAAGATGATGTGGTGAAATGGCTGCAAAAAATAGGATCTTTTTTATGATACCCATGGAATGAATATAGCATTATACATTGCAGGTACAATCGTTGTACTTCATCTTATACACGGTATTTACCACCACATACAGAGGCGCAGAAAAACTATTCATGTGATTGATGATCACTGTATGGGATGTAAACGTTGTTTGAAAAAATGCCATCGTAATGTACTGGCATTGGCCGGTACGGAAAAAGGAGCGCATATTTTCATACAAAATCCGTCCCGTTGCAGTGCTTGTGGCGGCTGTGTGAGCGTATGTAAGTTTAAGGCTTTACAATTAATTGAGAATAAAGCGTAACTTGAAAGGCGGGGTCAAGCTCAATTATTAAAATAAGTCTTACCTTCGTGTCCGGTTATGCTGAAATAGGGAAGTGTGGGTGAGTGGCTGAAACCACCGGTTTGCTAAACCGACGTACGGATAACCGTACCGGGGGTTCGAATCCCCCCGCTTCCGCTGGTAAAGACCGTCCCGCCGAGATATACGATAATTATTGACATCTGTGTGGTATGATCTCAAGATGTGGACGGGTAATCAAGAGAGCACAAAGAGATGAACGCTTTTAAAGTCGACACCAATTTTGTAGATGTCGTTATTCAGGAATCGCGACTCCGCTTGGCGGTGAATATGAAGTTTGTCGATGTCGTTGATCCGAAAAAGATATGTAAGGATGCTACAAATCTTGGCAGATTAGATAATGGTGATGTCGAAGTTATTTTGGACAACTTGGATGGATTGGACGATGTAATGGAGATAATCAAGCAATTCGATTGCAAGATGTAGAATGAGGTACAAATGGTTAATTCGCTAAACAGAGACACTAAGCTGTTATCCATCTACGAAACGCTCTTTGCTCATTACGGTAACTTGCATTGGTGGCCTGCGAAAACGCCTTACGAAGTCATTGTCGGCGCAGTGCTGACCCAAAACACGACCTGGAGCAACGTAGAAAAGGCAATCGCTAACTTTGGAGAAGACCTCTCGCCGGAAACTGTGGCTAATGCCGACCTGATAGAATTAGCAGAAATAATCCGTCCATCAGGTTTCTTTAACCAGAAAGCGAACTACTTGAAAGCTGTGACAACCTGGTTTGCCAAGTATGACTATGACGTTCCGGCCGTCCGGAGTGAGCCGCTTGAAAAAGTGCGTGGCGAATTGCTCTCCACAAAAGGTATCGGGTTGGAAACCGCCGATGCAATACTCTTATACGCTTTCGATCTCCCCACTTTCGTAGTAGACGCTTATACCATCAGACTTTGTGGGCGATATCCTATTGATACGGGGAAAGATTATGCCACAGTGAAGGCATATTTTGAAGGAAACCTGCCGCAGAGTACGGAGTTCTACAACATCTTTCACGCCCTCATTGTGATGAATGCGAAGGCACGTTGCCGGAAAAAGCCGCTTTGCGAGGGTTGTCCGCTTGGTGAGAGGTGTAAAAAAAAAGGAAATTACTGCCGGTAAAAACGGGAAAGGACAACCCTTTGGCGAATTTCTTTATGGGGATAGGGAGTAGCCGTGAGAGGTTGGAAAGTGTATTTATCCCCGTAACAGGAACGTATCTTTTCGAGGTCAAGATCGCCGGAGAGCAGATAACCTTCGTCAGGAAGCTTTTCTGCCGGAAGAGGTGGAGTAGGAGAGGAGGCAGGGTCGAAGGGGAGGAAGATATTCCCAAGATAAAAGTTAAGGCCATAGAGGTTGGGATAGTGACGAAGGTCATTCATCACATAAACGTTACCCCGTTGTAGAGGGTACTCTCGCAGGATATGTTCGGCAAAGAGACGTATGGAATTGCTGCTACGTTCGCCACGCATCACTATCCCGTCAATGAAAAAGTTGAGACAAAACAGGAGGGCGGTAACGGAATAAAGGATCTTGATATTTATTCGTCTGTACAGACTCCGGCAAGTGATGACTAAGGTAATCAAAAGCAGGAAAAGAATCAGGAAGGTAATAATGTCAGGGGAGGTGAACAGGGAGGCGATCGTCAGAACAGTGTGTAAAACGGTTTCGCTATCGGTATAATCGGCGACAAACGCAGCAGGATCTATCAGAGAAGTTACCGTCAATAGAGCAAGCAGCAAAGCGAAAACTGCTACACCGGTCACCAGGAAAGCGAAAACACGAAGTGCTTTCGTCAGGTGTTCGGTGATGTATAACACGTATTGAGAGAGGAAGAAGGCGATGAAAGGATAGGCCGACATGAGGTAAACGCTCCGTTTACTTAAAGGAATGGAGTAAAAGAAAAGTATACTCACGGCGGCAACGAGGCTGAACAAATGCGTGGCCTCCATGCCACGTAAATGATGCAGGATGGTGGACAGCTGTAAATACTCTTTCCAATTGATTTTTCCCGGCTTTTTTAATCCGGGAAGGGAACACAGCAACATGATTGTCCAGGGAACAAAGCCGACGATCAAAGTGGCAAAATTATACCACAACCCCTTTTCATGTCCTAATTTATAGTGGATAGCCGGTGTGTCCATATGGAAAAAGCGTCCGAAATTCTCGGCAGCTATCAGATTGAGGAAATCTTGCCCTCCCTGTTTCCATGCTGCTAGGTACCACAACGAGGGAATGAAAACGGAGGATAGTCCAACATAGAAAAGGCTACGGAGAATAGTTCGCCATCCATATTCGCCGTCCAATAAAAGATAGACGCCGAAGACAAATAGAGGCAGCACAATACCTACCGGCCCCTTGACCAGCGTTGCCAATCCCAACAAAATAGATACATCCAGAGGTAGACCTTTCAAGTTTCGCTTTTCTTTCCAGAGGTA
This sequence comes from Tannerellaceae bacterium, assembly GCA_031288175.1. Lineage (GTDB taxonomy): Bacteria > Bacteroidota > Bacteroidia > Bacteroidales > Tannerellaceae > JAITAD01. The sequence continues at coordinate 2,952 of JAITRW010000043.1, read as the reverse complement.
CAGCCTGAACAGTCCTCCCACAATAAATGTCGTGAGGAGCATATCCACTCTCGTCGTCATCCCTGCCCGATGAATCTCTATACATGTGATTAGGATGCAAGCAGTCACCAGCGCTTTGTGAAACTTCCTTGTCCGTTTACCGAAGAAGACCACGACCGACCCTATTAGAATGATAAGCGCCAGTGCCGACGGCAATCTTGCGGTGAACTCCGACACGTATCCCTGCGGATAAGAAGCGACTGCCATCAGCCAATGCGCTAACGGCGGTTTGTAGGCGAACTCGTCGGCATAAACTGTCGGCAGTATACCATTACCTGTCTTGAGCATCGAAACGGCAACAACCGCTTCACGTGGTTCGCCTTTGGTAGCGAAATCGCCCAATCCGATCCAGGGGAGCACGGAAAGGGCACAGAGGAGAACTGTCAGGGTAACAGGCTTTTGCAGGTACAAGTCTTGCAGGAACGAGGTACGCATAGTCTTTGCCTTATCTCTCTCAATACTCACGTTGCAACGCTTTCAACTTTTCGACTACCACCGACCGCTCTTTGCGTCGTGTAAGTCTCGCAAAGGTAACAAACTCTCTTTGTTATGTTCCCAACACCACCGTCGGCTTGCTATTCATATTCTATTTTTGACGTTTGCCCCAATGTCCACGCCAGGACTGCCACAGACACCCATAGCTATTTTCGAAAATTAAAAAAACTAAATAAGTGAAAGGGTAATTTTTCTTTTTGCTTTATCATATTACCTTCATACATTTTATTTTACCGAAGGTGAAACTAAACCCTTACCATACCCTCCGGCAATATCACAAAAACGGTATTTTTGCTTTATTCTTGGGATGCCGGTACATAGAATATGAATAGCAAACTGATAGAAAGAAAGCCCTATATGCAAGTGCTACGCAGCTTGAAAGAGCAGCACATCATAAAAGTCCTTACAGGGATGCGGCGTTGCGGTAAATCAACATTGTTCGAAATGATAGCTACCGAAATACAACAAACCGCGACAAAGAAGCAAATCCAATTCTACAATTTTGAAGATGTGGAAACGCTTGACATCGGCGATTTTATGCAGATTCATCGCCACATTACAAGGCGGCTGGTTGCCGGAAAGATGAATTATATCTTCCTTGATGAAGTACAGAATATCGCACACTTTGAACGCATGGTAGACAGCCTGTATATCAGGAAGAATATTGATTTATATGTTACCGGTTCCAACGCTTATTTGCTTTCGAGCGAATTAGCCACCTTATTAACAGGTAGATACATAGAAATCAACATGTTACCATTTTCTTTTTCAGAATATTACGCCCTTTCAACCCCGCCAAACTTGTCAGAAAATGCAAGTTTGGCGGAGCTGACCCCTTGTCCTTCAACCCCGCCAAACTTATCAAAAAATGCAAGTTTGGCGGAGTTCATATATCATGGTGGTATACCGCAAGCGGTAGCACTTGCAGGGAATCCACACTCCCAAAACAATAAATTCGTGGAAGGAGTATTAAATACCATTTTGGAGAAAGATATTTTCCAGCGGCATCCGAAAATCAATAAACAGGCTTTTAAGCATATCCTGGATTTCGTGTTGGATTCTATCGGCTCCTTACTTTCACCCCGTTCAATATCCGACACACTGCGTACTAACGGTACTATTATTGATAAGGAATCGGTCGGGGATTATCTGGAGTACTTAACCGAAGCCTACATCTTGTATAGAGCGCCTCGCTACGATATGAAGGGCAAGAGGTTATTACAAACCCTTGACAAGTATTATCTATCCGATGCGGCTTTCCGCAAAGTACGGTTAGGCAGGCAGGTGGTTGACGATCGCGGACATTTATTGGAGAATGCGGTTTATCTGGAACTTCGTCGTCGTAATCGAGAAGTTTATGTAGGGAAAATGCGGGACACGGAAGTTGATTTTGTAGCCGTAGATGATAACGGTTATGTTGCTTATTATCAGGTTGCATTCAGTGTCTTGGATGAAAACACACTGACGCGCGAACTTAGACCCTTGTTAGCAATTCGTGATTCCAATCCTAAGTTCTTGTTATCTACCGATTTAGATGTCAATCCTGTATATGAGGGTATCCGTAAAATGAATGTGGCTGACTGGTTATTGGACAGCCCTTGACTAAAAACAGTATTTTTGTCTTAGTGAGAATAGTGCCTTATGATTACACGAAGAACGTTGCTCCTTACAGCCGGATTACGCAACATTGGGCGCCGTTACAATGTTACATGTTTTAACATACTGTAGCAATGAAGAGCCTGGCCTGCCGGAAGAACCTTAACCTTGTACAGACGACTGGGAACGTATCAGCGACGAAAGTTGATGGTGTGCGAATGGATAAAAGCCGCAACAACCGCCTCTGCCGTACCTCAAAAAATAGATGAATATACATACAGATATAAAATTCGGTGATTGCAAGGATGTGTTGAAAGAGTTCCCCGATAATTCGGTGGATTTGATCTTCACCTCACCACCTTATTCCGATCAGCGGAAAACCACCTATGGTGGAATTCATCCCGACAAGTATGTGGAATGGTTCCTGCCCATTGCAAAAGAGTTGTTGCGAGTGTTGAAGCCAACAGGTACATTCGTGTTAAACATCAAAGAAAAAGTTGTTGATGGAGAACGGAGTACTTATGTCATGGAACTGATCATTGAAATGCGAAAACAGGGCTGGTTGTGGACAGAAGAATTTATTTGGCATAAAAAGAACTGTTATCCAGGTAAGTGGCCTAACCGTTTTCGAGATGCATGGGAGAGACTGTTGCAATTTAACAGGCAGAAAAACTTTGCCATGTATCAAGAAGCCGTCATGGTACCTATGGGCGACTGGGCAAAGGGACGACTGAAAAACCTGAGTGAAACAGACAAAATCAGGGATACTTCAAAAGTAGGGAACGGTTTTGGGAAAAATATATCTAATTGGATTGACCGTGA
>JAITRW010000030.1 GCA_031288175.1 Tannerellaceae bacterium | reverse complement strand
TACCTTTGTCCAGCAGACATAGGCAAATTTCTATTCATCTATGACACACCGTGCAGCCAACCGATAGTATCGTCATCATCCCAACTTACAACGAGCGGGAGAATATAGAGAACGTCATCCGGGCAGTGTTCGGATTGAGACAGGTCTTTGACATTCTAATCATAGATGACGGGTCTCCCGATGGGACAGCCGGTATCGTCAAGTCTTTACAAAAAGAATTTCCCGGTCGCCTTTTCCTCGTTGAGCGCGCAGGTAAACAAGGATTGGGGACAGCTTACATCACTGGTTTCCGATGGGTTTTGAATCGAAAAGACTACGAATACATCTTCGAAATGGACGCCGATTTCAGCCACAATCCCTCCGACTTGTTGCGGTTGCGAGTAGCTTGTGCCAAACAAGGCGCCGATGTGGCCGTAGGGTCGCGTTATGTGGAAGGGGTTAATGTTGTCAATTGGCCGTTGGGGCGCGTTTTAATGTCATATTTTGCCTCAATATATGTACGCCTTGTGACCGGAATGAAAGTCAAAGATACTACCGCCGGCTTTAAGTGTTACCGTCGGCGAGTACTTGAAACCATTAGTTTAGACGACATACGCTTCAAAGGTTACGCCTTTCAGGTAGAGATGAAGTTTACCGCTCACAAGTGTGGATTCAAGATTGTGGAAGTACCTATCGTGTTCGTCAACCGCGTGGCCGGAGCCTCGAAGATGAACGGGTCTATCTTTGGTGAAGCTCTCTATGGAGTACTCGCTTTGAGGTTTCGGAGTTTCTTCCACCGTTATCCTCATCACAAAAACAAACGTTCCGACCGGAAATAACTAAATGGTACACGCCAAAAGGATATTTAAAAAGTTCGGTTCCTTGCAGGTATTGAAGGGCGTTGACATGGAGGTCCGGAAGGGAGAGGTAGTGGCCATTGTCGGCCCTAGTGGAGCTGGAAAAACTACTCTATTACAGATTCTCGGCACTTTGGATGGTGCTGACAGTGGAGAATTGCGCATTAATGGGAGATCACCAAGTGGTATGAATGATCGGGGACTTTCTGCCTTTCGTAACCACAACATTGGTTTTATTTTCCAATTCCACCAGCTTTTACCGGAATTTACTGCTTTGGAAAATGTCATGATACCAGCCTTGATTGCGCGGGAAAATCCGAATTCAGCGAAAAAGAGAGCCTGTGATTTACTCCGTTTTATGGGTCTTTCCGAACGTATAGATCATAAGCCCACTGCCTTATCGGGAGGTGAACGACAACGGGTAGCCGTTGCACGTGCACTCATCAACCGCCCCGCCATAGTGCTTGCCGATGAGCCTTCCGGAAGTCTTGACTCTCAAAACAAGGAGGAACTTCATCACATTTTTTTCTCCCTCCGCGACAAGTTCGAACAAACCTTTATTATCGTCACTCACGACGAACAGTTTGCACAACGTACCGATCGGCGTATCTATTTACGTGATGGTCTTGTCGTCCCGCAGTGACTGAAATACTTCCCCTAACTTCCGGCAAATATCACCCGCCAGCATTGACTCTTCCGACCAGACTCTTGCCGCTTGATCGCCTGCCGCACCATGTAGATACACCCCAAACAATGCAGCCTCTTCCGCTGTATACCCTTGTGCTAGTAACCCTAACACGATGCCCGTCAATACATCGCCGCTACCGGCTGTCGCCATTCCCGGATTACCCCCTGTGTGCACAAACGTCTCTCCCGAAGGTGTATGTATTGTCGTGAATCCTCCCTTCAAAACAACAATAATTCCATATTCCCGGGCCATAACTCCTGCGCATCGTTCCCGTTCAAACGGGTGATGACCTTCTACCGACGACAAACGGTCAAACTCCTTCGGATGCGGTGTGAGAATAGTACCCGGTTTCAAACGACGTAATCCGTTTACCTGTCCCGCCAATATATTCAAACCATCTGCGTCCACAACAAGCGGCACCCGGCAGGTACCTACCAAATCAAGGACCGCCGCCTTAGTCTCCGATTCCTGACCTATACCCGGGCCTATACCCACCGCCGTATAAGTATCTTTTGGCGGTATCTTGCTGATTTGATCCTGCGATGCGTCAAGGCTCAGCATCACTTCCGGCAACGTCGCATGGAGCGCCACTTCCCCACGTGTCGGCAAGTGTACCGTCAACATACCCGCTCCACTTCGCATACATGCCATCGCCGACAGTATTGCCGCTCCCATTCGCCCTTTACTGCCTGCTATTAGTAAGCCATGCCCAAACATCCCTTTATGCGCTTCCCGTTCCCGCTTGTGCAACGTCTCCCGGGCCTCCTTATACCCCCATCTCTTTTTTTCTCTTTCATCTTTCCTATTCATCGTCTTCAACTTTTCTTCAAAGAACGTACAAATAATGTCAGTGTACACATCATAACCCACAAAAAACCTTACCTTCGTATACTGAAAGTCGCAACCAGCCATAATATATGTTTGACACCGTTATTTACGTCTCCGGGCAACCGGGACTTTTCCGTTTAATCTCACGCGCAAAGTATCATCTCATCCTTGAAAAGCTCCCCGGACGGGAACGTTGTCCTATGCCCACATCCGCCCATACTCTTTATGTCAAAGACATTGCCGTCTTCACTACCCATGAAGAGGAACCGCTCTCCAAAATCTTTTCATCCCTCAGAGATCGTTACAACGCCGCCTCTCTCCCTTTCAACCTCTCCTCCATATCCAAGGATGAACTTTTCTCTCTTTTCGCAGAGATCCTTCCGACCTTCGATCGAACACGTGTCTACCCTTCCGATATCTGCAAGATTTTCAAGTGGTACAATATCCTTATCGCCGCAGGTATAACTTCTTTTGAATCCTGACACACACAAAAATAAAACCAACTTATAGCATTATGCAAAACTTCGTACTCGGTATTGATATCGGCGGTACAAACACCGTCTTTGGCCTCGTGGATGCACGGGGAGAGATTTTGGCTAACGGTTCTATCAAGACCTCCAAACATGCTGACATTTCCCCTTACATTGACGAGCTTGCCTCTGCGCTCAACCCCCTTATTAAACAAGTCGGCAGCGTTGCAGCTATACGAGGGATCGGTGTGGGAGCGCCGAACGCAAACTACTTTACCGGTTGTATTGAATTTGCCGCCAATCTTCCCTGGAAAGGTACTATTCCTTTGGCTAAACTTATCTGCGATGCGACAGGGGGAATACCCGTTGCCGTCACCAACGATGCCAACGCCGCAGCTATTGGCGAAATGACCTACGGTAGCGCCAAGGGCTTGAAAGACTTCATTATGATTACCCTCGGGACAGGCGTGGGTAGTGGAATTGTCGTAGGGGGACAACTTGTCTATGGACACGATGGGTTTGCAGGCGAACTAGGGCATGTTATTGTACGTCGCGATAAAGGTAGGCCTTGCGGGTGCGGCCGTCACGGATGCTTAGAGACCTATACTTCCGCTACCGGCGTCGCACGTACGGCACGCGAGTACCTTCTTAACCTTCCCAATCCTAGTCCTTTGAGAGCGCTTGACCCTAACACCATCTCTTCCAAGGATGTCTACGATGCCGCTATGGCCGGTGACCCGCTGGCGCGCGAAATTTTCCTCTTCACCGGAACTATCCTCGGGGAAGCCTTTGCCGATTTCATTGCTTTCACCAGTCCCGAAGCCATCGTCTTGTTTGGGGGCTTGACGAAGGCGGGGAAACTCATCATTGACCCCATCAAGGATGCGATGGAACGCAATGTCTTAAAGGTATTCGCCGGAAAGACGCAACTCCTCCTCTCCCAACTCAAAGAAAGCGACGCTGCCGTCTTAGGCGCTTCCGCTCTTGGATGGGAAGCTAAGTAAACGTCATTTGGAGAGGAGTATTGCTTCCACCTGGGGGCGCCACTCCTCTCCGTTTACGGCTAAGTAAGTATGCATCCCTAAACGTGCTGCCGTTTCGATATTACGGACGCCATCGTCCACAAACAACGTTTCCTGAGCTTGGATACCGGCGCCTTCCATCATACGAAGAAAAATACAAGGATCAGGTTTAGTAACGCCCATGCGATAAGACGCATATATCCCGTCAAAATACGAAGACAGAGGACGACCCGCCGGACAAAAATCGCCGCTTTCCGTCCATTCCATCACTATGGGATTTGTATTACTAAGGAGTAAAACTTTATATTCCTTGCGCAATTCCCCTATATAATCCAATTTCGCTTGCGGAACATCCCACATAAAGCTCAACCAGCCAGCCGTGACTTCTTCCATCGTCAATACCTTGCCCACCATTGCGCTCAACTTACTACGGAAACCTTCCGCATCTATCCGGCCTGTTTCCAATTCCAGAAAAACACCTCGCTGTTCATAGATATCCAACAGTTCATCCATCGCTTGCAGACCCATCTGTGCAAAACGCGCAACCGCCCGTGCCCTATCCAGCGTAATGATCACACCTCCCAGATCAAACACTACATTCTTTATCGCCATCATTCTATGCTTTGCCAATCTTGGCACAAATATACAAAGAATTATCGAAGGAACATTATACGTCCCTCCGCCGTATAGATTTTACTTTCCGCCATAAGAATAATACTTTCTATAGTATCCGTAAAATCTTCCTTTCTTTCTATAAAACCTTCCGCTATATCTGTAAAACCTTCCTTCCTTTTTGTAAAACCTTCCGCTATGATCGTAAAACTCTCTACTATGCTCGTAAAACATTCTACGGTGTTTGTAAATCTTTCTATGGTTTCTATAAAACCTTCTACGGTGTTCGTAAAACTTTCCGTAATATGTAGATAACTTTCCATGTAGAAAATATTTGTTTCCGGAAAAGAAATCGTATCTTCGTACCTGCGTATCTAAAACAACATAAGCGTTTTATAATGGGACTATTTTCCTTTTACAAAGTCCGTAAACCACGGCAATTCGACCATAAACCTATATACTGGGACCCGCATCGAGAAGAAATGCTGGAACATGTACAGCGAATAAAAAGGGAATTGGGCATGGAAGACCATCCTGAAAATTATAGGCCCCATATTAAAGGCCGATTCGTAGAGGCTACGTTACATTTAAAGCGTGATAAGAAAAAAGGGAACGATCCTCGTACCCGTAGCCATAAGAATGTTTACATTGTCGCTTTTCTCGCCTTTCTTGTCATTTTTCTTTGGATCTTTGTCTTTCGATAGGATAAGGTTGAGACTATGAGCGATATTATTCACCTTCTTCCGGAAGGAATTGCCAATCAGATAGCCGCCGGGGAAGTTATTCAGCGACCGGCTTCCGTAGTGAAGGAGTTAATGGAGAACGCTGTGGACGCAAGCGCCTCTGAGATTAAGGTATATGCCAAAGATGCAGGACGAACGCTTATACAAGTCTCGGATAACGGGAAAGGTATGTCGGAGACGGATGCGAGGATGGCCTTTGAGAGGCATGCTACTTCAAAAATCGGGTCTGCGGAAGACTTGTTTGCCCTTCGTACGTTAGGTTTTCGGGGAGAGGCGCTGGCTTCTATCGCCGCCGTGGCCCAAGTAGAGCTACGTACGAGGGAAAGGGGCGAAGAGATAGGAAGGAAGTTGGAGATTGCAGGTTCGCAAGTCTTAAATGTCGCCGCCGACGGTTGTGGTGAAGGCAGTATTTTCATAGTTAGAAATCTCTTCTACAATGTGCCGGCACGTAGGAAGTTTTTGAAGGCGAATGAAACGGAATTTCGACATATCTTACAGGAATTTGAACGGATAGCTTTGGTATACCCCGACATACGTATGGATTTATGGCATCAGGGGGCGGAAGTGTTGAGATTACCGGCCACGCACCTAAGGCAACGTATTACGGATATTTTCAGTAAAGGGGTCGGTGGAAAATTGCTGTCCTTAGATGTAGAAACAAGATTAGGAAAGCTATCGGGCTTCATAGGTCATCCCGACGCGACGAGAAAAAGGGCATTACAATTTTTCTTTGTGAACGGAAGGTTTATGAGACATGGATTCTTCCATAAAGCGGTTATGCTTGCCTACGAAGGACTTATACCGGTCAGTGAAATGCCGCATTATTTCCTTTACTTTCAGATCGATCCCTCGGAAATAGATGTAAATATCCATCCCACAAAGACGGAAATAAAGTTTGAAAATGAACTCCCCTTGCAGCAAATCTTATTGGCGGCGGCAAGAGAGGTCCTTGCTAAATCATCCGCTATTCCCATGATTGATTTTGATAAAAGAGAACCCGTGGATATTCCGGTATACCGTCCCGCTATTGCCGGAAAACAAATCCCTGTGCCGTCCTTAACGGTAAACCGGCGATACAATCCTTTCATTTCACCACAGGTTTGGGACACTACTTTGAGGAAAGAGGAAAGTCCTGAAACAACGACCGTCTTCCCTCCACAACAACAGCAAGGAGTTTCTTATCAATATAAGAATAAGTATATCATTACGCCGTTAAGTTCGGGGCTTGCATTGATCGATCAGCGGCGGGCGCACATAAGGGTTTTATATGATAACTATCGTGCACGTGCCGAAGGGAAAGAGACAGGTGTATCGCAACGTTTGCTATTTCCCGAAGAAAGTACGTGGACGCCCGAAGAAACAGCTATAATACGTTCTTTGGAAACGGAATTGAAAGCGGTAGGTTTTAATCTGCAAGAAAAGGGAAACGGAAATTGGATGATCGATAGTATACCCTCCGGTATGGAACACTCGGACGTAAAGGAAATACTACGAACAATCCTTACAAAAGTGATCGAAACCGGTTGCGAAATACGCGGAGAGATACGGCATGTCGTAGCGTTGGCTTTAGCTAAGGCCGGTGCCTCGCAGTATGGACAAGTTTTAGGTACCGATGAGCGAGAGCATTTGATAGCTTCGCTCTTTTCCTCTTCCGATTCCAACCTCACTCCCGACGGTAAAACTATCCTTACGCTCTTAACGGATGACGAACTTACGCATCGCTTCGGTTAAAATGCCGAATGATGCCATCGATTGCTCTACTTTTCTTGTACGGAGGGGAGAAGTTTATTGAGAATATCTATAGTCTTTTGTGTTCGTATGCGTATCCCCCGGTCGTTTAAGTGATAATGGGTATCGAAAAAGAGGGTGTCGGCAAAAGCAAACTCTTCGACCGGTACGACAAAAGGTATATTGCGTACTTTGAGGGTTTGACATAATGGGAATAGTTCGTCTTTTATGTTCTCATAGGATGTTCTCATAGGATGTCCTCATAGGATGTCCTCGCAAGCACAGGTGGAAAGAGGAAGACCGTAACTCCTCTTTGCCGTAACTCTCCGATAGTTTGACAAAAATAATTGAGAAAGTTCTCGTCAAGTGGCTTTTTAGATGGGCGTTTGTGAGGATAGGGAACAGATAGCATTCCTCTGTGTTTGACAACATCGCCGTAGCTATTAAATCCTGAAAGAGCATAAGGACCCCCTGCCGGTTTATATTTGATATAGTGAATTACGTATTTACCTATTTTCTTCGCTACGCATGGTATGGTGCCTTTTACTATTACCTTTATTTGGTCTATGTCGAGATACTCCAATATTCTCCCCTTAGTGAGATAAAAGAGTTCAACCAGGGCTTCCCCTCCGCTGTTTCCTCCTTGAAAGAAGAAAGACCTGTATTCGGGTGAAAGGAGTAGGATATCTCCCTCTCTCAAATGATGCATAGTGTGATCCATTATAAATCTCATTCCAAACCCTGCGTGCAAACCTAAGTTAACGACAGGTCTTTGAAAACTATCTTCTATCTGTTTACTATCATACCCAAAGGCAACATTGGATCCGCCCAATAGAAAAATGGTAGGCACTGTATGTTCCGTGAGCATTTTCTCTTTTACAAAAAAAGCCTGGAGGTAATCATCTTCTTCATAGGGAATTAAGAAGGACATCGGAACGACGAGAAAGATCAACGTACCGACAAAGAGCGCTATGCCTATACCTACTTTTTTTAAGAAACATCTCATCTTCCTCAAAATTGAAAGTAAATGAAATCCGTGGGATTACTCGGACGGAAAATCAAGATCACGTACACTATAATTATATAGACCGCATAACGGACACTCTTGTGCGGTGTACGGAAGCTGAGAGCATGCGGACGCTCCCTGTGTATCCATTCAAACAGAAACATCACAAGAATGAAGAAACACGTCGTGACTGCCGTGAAACGGGACAGAAGCAAGTCAAGC
>JAITRW010000041.1 GCA_031288175.1 Tannerellaceae bacterium | reverse complement strand
TTCTCATTATACGTTACGGGATTCTCCAAGTCGGGATATTTCCCAAAGGACTGCCTGTATATCTTACGTACAAGTTTCTCCACATCGGAGTAGGCCAGTTTTTTACGCCTCCGTATGATAATCCGGAGCCTTATGTCCATAAGCGGGGACAATAGCGCCCACAATAGGCGGTTCGACTTGATGATCTTTTTCCAGTCCATAATACATCCTTTTATGTGATTCTATAAGTATTGTACAAACCACCGTAGTTCAATAGGAACTATGGTGAGTTTTAGAAGATAAGTGATTAGATATGAATGAATTGGGAAATAGTTCAGGTAAGCAGGTTACATCGGTATACCTGTCAGGGATAACTTGTAAGTCGTTGAAAGACAGCCGTTATCCTTCCTTTTCACGCATAAAAAAAAGGACGTAGTTCCTATTGAACTATGTCCTTTCTTTGCGCAAACAAAGGTAAGAAGTTTTTGTTTCTGTCAAAAACTATTTACACCTTTTCATAGGGGGAGGCTCACTGTGGTTCAATAGGACAGAAATTTTCTCACCGTTGGTTGAGGTGTTTTTCAAATTTCGATGCGAAATTCTCCCAAGTGTTACCGGTTAGGAAGTCATCAAGTTCTTTTGAACGGGATGTGGGTTGTTTGTTGAGAAGTCCGGGAATCTCGTCAAAGCGGTTGTAAATGGATACTACTCCCATTTTTGCAAAATCGTTGAAAGCTCCAATAGGTGGGCCGATAATGTTTTTCTTGAACGGTAAACTGTAAACCAATGAACCGGAACATAATATGGAACTATAGTTGTGGGTGAAGAGAATGTTTTTAGAAGAAGAGATGTATTTATTCAAGTCGGCCGTTTTCAAAAAATCGTTGATATAGAGGATATTAGGAGTAACCTGCTGCAATAGTTCCCTGTTGTAAGAATCATCCCTGCATTTTCCGCATATCAATAACTTGTATTTTTCGGAGAGTTTCTCGCCATTCCAATATTGTAAGAATTCCAGGATACATTTCGCCCTTCTAATTTCCCCCCAAATGATAATGTCATATATCTCCTCACAATTTATAGGAACCGCTTCGAGATAAGCAGGTTGAGGAAGGAAAATAACATTGGCTTTACGGTAATAATGTGTTTTGCAGTAAGAGATTCCTTCGGAGGCGTTCGTGACCACAAGGTCTGAAATGAAAGCGTTATACACTAACAGCAAATGAGATATCCAATTGTGTCCTTTATGAGGATGTTTATTATGAAATACCCAGACAACCTCTTTTCCGCATAGCTTTAACAAGGTTAGGCTAAAAAAATAAATCAACGCGATGGGTATTCTTATTGCTTTCTGCCGGAGGAAGGCAAAGTTTTCCGTCCAGTGTAAGATGAGGGTATTGGCTTTGAGAAGGCATACCAAATAGTTGAGATATTTGAATTTGGAATGTTTGTTAGGATAGAGGTTGACAACTTCATTATTGGTAGTTAATGCCTTGGCAAAGTAATAAAGGTATCTCCTTTCTTTAGAGTGTTCGTCCGCCTTTGGAAACAGGTAAAACTTCCTTCTTTTCATGGGTATGAACTGCTAAATAGTTGGGTTGCAGAATTTAAGTAATTGTCGCCATACTTTATGTATTCTGACAAAAGGCGGGCGAAGGTAAGTATTTTTTGAAGAAGCGGCCCTGTCCCCGAGCTGAAACGGTGACAGTAGTTTATCTTCGTGATGGAGATTTTTTCATAGTTGTTCGAAGACCTTTTCAAGTACTGCCGCGAAATTCTCCCAAGTGTTACCGGCTAGGAAGTCATCAAGTTCTTTTGAATGAGATTTGGGTTGTTTGTTGAGAAGTTCGGGTATTTCGTCAAAACGGTCGTAGGCGGATACTAATCCCATTTTTGCAAAATCATTGAAAGCCCCTATACGTGGCGCGATGATATTTTTCCTGAACGATAAACTGTAAAGTAATGAACCTGAGCATAATACGGAGCTGTAATTATGGGTGAAGAGGATATGTTTGGAGGAAGATAGGTATTTATTTAAATCGGCTGTTTTTATAAGCTCGTTGAGATAATGAATATTAGGGGTGAGTTGTTTCAATATTTCCTGATTGTAAGCATCATCTATACATTGTCCGCATATTAATATTTTGTATTTTTCGGAAGCCGTTGTGTGGTTCCAATATTGTAAGAATTCCAGGATACTTTTAGCTCTTCTAATATCTCCCCAAATGATAATATCATAAATCTCCTCACAATTTAGAGGAATTGCTTCGGGATAAACAGGATGTGGATGGAAGATAATATTAGCCTTATGATAGTAATGTTTTTTACAATAGGAAACGCCTTCTGAGGCATGCGTAATCACCAGGTCGGATATAAAAGAGTTGAATACCAACAAAAGATGAGACGCCCAATTGCGTCCATTATGGGAATGTTTATTGTGAAATACCCAAATAATCTTTTTCCTGCATAACTTTGATAACGTTATACCGAAAAGATAAGCAATAACTATAGGAATTCGTATTTTTTTGTGTGGATGAAAAACAAGGCTTTCCGTCCAGTTGAGGATGAATGTGTCGGCATCGAAAAAATGTTTTAGGAATTTTAATTTTGAATCTCTTTTTTGATTCAGATTGACAACTTCATTTTTGGCGCTTAATGCTTTGGCAAAGTAATAAATATATCGGTTTCCTTCGGAATGTTTATTCGGTCTTGGAAACAGGAAAATCTTCCGCCTCTTCATGTGTAAATATTGTTAAATAGTTGTTTGTAATCTCTTGTTGTCTATCCTTCACCATAGTTCACAAAGAACTATGGTGATAGAGATTATATAATGATCTATTTATCAATAAGTTGATGAAGCAGCTCCGGAAGATTAAAGAGGTAAAGGGTTCAAACCTTGTAATAGATTTTCAATTGTCAAGTATTTGGTATTCAATAGATATTGAGAATGATTGTGCCATGAAAAAAGGCCATAGTTCTTTGTGAACTATGGCCTTTTCATACTACAAAGATAGGTTATTTAAGAGGTAAATCTATTTCTATAATTGATTTAGTTTACTTCCAAGTTATACCTTTGCCCTTAAAAGCAACTACATGCCGCCACAATATTCCGTCATCGTCCCCGTCTACAACCGTCCCACTGAGGTGGGTGAACTCCTCGAAAGCCTTTCCCAACAGACTTATACCGATTTCGAGACCATCCTTGTGGAGGATGGTTCGACTATACCTTGTGAAGAAGTGGCGCAAGGCTTCGCCGACCGCCTCCGTATCCGTTACTTTGCCAAGCCCAATTCCGGACGAAGCCTCACCCGTAACTATGGGATGGAACGTGCCGAAGGCCACTATTTCGTTTTCTTCGATTCCGACTGCATCCTCCCTCCCGATTATTTCCAAGTCCTTACGGAAGCGCTCGCCGACAGTCCCGCCGACTGCCACGGAGGTCCCGACCGCGCACACCCCTCCTTTACTCCTCTCCAGAAAGCTATCAATTATGCGATGACTTCTTTCCTTACCACCGGCGGGATAAGGGGACGGAAACGAGGGTTGGAACGTTTCAATCCCCGTACCTTCAACATGGGTTTCTCCCGCCAAGTTTATGAATCTGTAGGAGGCTTTCGGGGATCATTCGGGGAAGACATTGATATGAGTACCCGCATCCACAACGCCGGTTTTACAGTCCACCTCATCCCTGAAGCTTTCGTTTACCACAAGCGTCGCCTGAGTTGGCGTTCTTTTTTCTGGCAGGTTTATGTCTTCGGGATGACGCGCGTGGAGTTACACCGGCTGCATCCCGATTCCTTGAAACTTGTACATCTATTGCCTGTCTGCTTTCTGATTGGTTTATTGGGAATGATTGTCACCGCTGTAGTTTGGAATCTTTGGGCTTTATGCCCCTTTGGGCTTTATGCATTAGCTTTATTGCTGGATGCTTGGATAGCTAATCGTAGTCTCCTCGTCGCTTTTCTTTCCGTCATTGCCGCTTTTATTCAGTTGACCGGATATGGTGCCGGTTTTCTCTCCGCCTTTTTCCGTAGATTTTTGTTGCGACAGGTTATTGACGCCCAGAAAGAGTTTGGGAAACGGTATGAGAAACGAAAATAATCCTACCTTTGCGCCCATTGTAGATTAGATGGTGAGCGTAGCTCAGTCTGGTTAGAGCATTGGATTGTGGTTCCAAGGGTCGAGGGTTCGAGTCCCTCCGTTCACACGTTCGAAAACAGGCAACATGGAGTTGGTCAGGAAGCTGTTCAGGGGGGACATGGTAGTCTGGATGATTTTTGTCTTCCTGTCGCTAATCTCGGTGGTGGAGATTTTCAGCGCCACAAGTACATTGGCTTACAAGACGGCGAATTATTGGGCGCCGGTCATGCGGCACGGGATGTTTTCGTTGGGGGGATTTTTCCTGATATTGCTGTTGCATAATATCCCGTACAAGTTTTTTTCGGCTTTGGTGATGTTGTTGCCGGTATCGGTGGTATTGCTGGGAGTGACGCTGGTGATGGGGAGGGACATCAATAGTTCGTCGCGCTGGCTGGAGTTTATGGGAGTGCAGTTCCAACCTTCGGAGGTGGCGAAATTGTCGCTGGTGGTATTCATCGCTTTCATGCTGAGCAGGCGGCATGTGTTTTCGGAGCAGTGGATCTTCCGCTGGATCATAGGGGCGGTAGGGATCATTTGTCTATTAATTTTACCGGAAAACTTCTCGACGGCATGTCTGTTGTTCACGGTCTGTTTCTTGTTGATGTTCGTAGGGCAGATACCGTTAAAATATATAGGTAGTTTGCTGGGCGTACTGGTGTTGTGCGGGGGCTTATTGTTTTTGGGCTTACGGTTTATCCCGAAAGAAACACTTCAGGAATATGTACCGCGTTTTGTCACCTGGCAGGGACGGGTAGAACGTTTCATGGAAAAGGAGACGCCGGAAGTAGGATCGTTCCGGATCACGGATGCGAACTACCAGGTGTCGCACGCTAAAATTGCAATTGTGCGGGGTGGGATATTCGGGAGGATGCCGGGTAACGGGCAGCAGCGGGATTTTTTACCACAGGCTTATTCCGATTTCATCTACGCGATCATTATTGAAGAGTTGGGACTGGTAGGAGGTTTGTTCGTCCTGTTGATGTACATGATACTGATGGTTCGGGTGGGAATGATCGCGCGGCGTTGTGAACGGCCGTTCGCAAAGTACTTGGTAATAGGTTGCGGACTGATGATCGTCGTACAGGCATTGGTCAATATGTCGGTGGCAGTAGATCTGATACCTGTAACGGGGCAACCATTGCCCTTAGTCAGTCGAGGGGGTACTTCTACGCTTGTCACCTGTGTCTACATAGGAATCATCCTCAGCGTAAGCCGGTTTGGAGCGGGGATTAGGAATAAGGATCCGCAGGAAACGTTGACTGAAGCGCCACAAAAGGAAAAAGGAGAAGAATGTCCACAAATGATTGGCGGAGAGACAACGGTCTCTGCCGATACTGCCGGATATTCCTATTCCGAAGCGTGAAGCTCACATGAGGAGTGGCGACCGGAGCGGTTGTAACTACGGTAGGGATCGAGGGGAAGGACGATGTCCGGTTCGACAAGAGAGGGGCGGGGTTCGCAACGAAAAAGGAGGTATTTGATACTTAGCCCGCGTACAAGCCATTGCTGTTCATAGAAAGTACGAATGGTAGAGATGGGGGAGGGGAGGGGGGAAGTGGCGGGATGATAGAGATCGGCGACATCGTAAAGGAGGGGATAATGATTGGCGGCGACCATAGCGCGGGTATAGGCATAGAGAAACGGACTGTCGGTTTTGAGGTGTACGAGGCCGTCTGGGGTGAGGATTTGACGGTAGAGGTGCATAAAACGGGTAGAAGTAAGGCGTTTGCCGACTTTCTTCATTTGGGGATCGGGGAATGTGAGCCAAATCTCGGAGACTTCACCGGAAACAAAAAAACGATCAATGAGTTCTATATGCGTGCGAAGAAAAGCTACATTTTTAAGATTTAGGGACATTGATTCTTTGGCGCCACTCCACATCCTGGCGCCTTTAATATCTATACCTATGAAGTTCTTCTCCGGAAAAAGCCTCCCCAAACCTACAGTATACTCACCTCGCCCACATCCCAATTCGAGCGCTATCGGATTATTATTTTCAAAAAAACGCTCTCCCCACCGTCCCTGCAACTCAAAGCCTTTTTCTTGTAACACGGAGAAAGGATATTGGAACACATGCGGTAAGGCCGCCATTTCTTCAAACTTGGAGAGTTTGTTCATCTCCCAAGATGCTAACGGAACGGGGTTACTGTGTAATACGTTCGAGCCATTTCAGGAGGGCAAGCATGGTGAACATAGAGACCAGGCAAGCGACAACGAAAACCGTCCACGTCGCCCAGAGCGGTATGCTTTCGTAGAAAATAGTCCCGAAGATGAGAAGCTGGTTGCCGAGGGCTGTGGCGCCGAGCCAACAACCCTGCATAATACCTTGATATTGAGGAGGGGCCACTTTGGAGACGAAAGACAAGCCGAGGGGGCTGATAAAAAGTTCGGCAACGGTGAGAATAAAATAAGTACCTATGAGAAGGAAGGGTGTGACACGTGCGGCATCGGTAAGGCCGCCCACAGCCTTGACTTCGTCGGCAGAGGGCAATCCGTAGGAACCGATAGCCATGAGCACATAAGCAGCGGCAGCTATCCCCATGCCGAAAGCTATCTTTTTAGGTGTGGAAGGTTCTTTACCGCGTGCCTTCATCCACCCGAAAAGCCCGATAACAAGGGGTGTGAGGAAGACGACGAAGAAGGGATTGAAGAACTGGAAGATCTCGGCGCCTTTGATAGTAGTGAATCCGAGATCAAAATGGAACATGGAGAGGTTCGTGTAATCGTTGGCAAAAAAAGTGAGGGTGACGCCATTTTGATGAAAAGAGAACCAAAAAAAAATAACGACCGCGAAGACGGAAAAAAGGGCATACAAGCGACGGCGCACTTCGGCGACGTCTTCTATTGTAGCGACCGATACGACAGCCTCTTTACAGGCTTTTTTTGCGGCAGGGTCAGGCAATTGTTTTTTGTTGGCTATAAAAATAAAGAGAGAAATGAGCATGGCCACGATAGCGGCCGCGAAGGCGTAATGAAAACCTGTGTTGAAAACGTCAAGATAGTGACGGGCAAATACGCCGAGATCGGCAGGCGCTCCATGACGGCTCACTTCGGCAGCAAGTTCGGTAAAACGCTGATTGGCCGAATCGGTGAGGGCGCCGGTGAGGTATTGGTGGCATAGGGCAGGTAGGTCGGAATTATAGGCAAAGCCGTTATGCGCTACCCATCCGTTACGAATACCGACGGCGATAAGCGGCGCAAACAGAGCGCCGATATTGATAAACATATAAAAGATCTGAAAACCGGTATCTCGTTTTCCGGCATAACGAGGATCGTCGTACATCTGCCCGACGACAGCTTGGAGATTCCCTTTAAACAAACCGTTGCCAAAGGCAATGACAAAAAGACCGAAACAAGTGAGGCTAAGGTAAAGAGGAAGATCGGGTACAGGGGTCGGTGTAGGAAAAGCGACAAGCAGGTACCCGACGGCCATACAGATCAGTCCGACCAGAATAGTGGCTTTATATTTCTTGGTTTTATCGGCAATAAGGCCTCCGACAAGGGCAAGAAGGTAGATGAGGGCATAGAAGATGGAATAGATAACCGTCGCAGGTGTTTTTTCAAGACCAAACTTGGAGATGAGGAAAAGGGAAAGGATGGCCATCATAATGTAGAAGCCGAAGCGTTCGCCCATATTGGAGAGGGCTGCTCCGATGAGGCCCTTGGGATGGCTGTTGAACATAAATATCTCCTTTATTTATTGTAGGATTTGCTTGATAGCGCCTGTTTGCGGATAGAAAATGATCTTGACAGGTTTTTTTTTGTCTTCAAACAGGATAGGGGCGAGACTTTCCTGTATACCGAACTGAGCAATGTTCACTTCTCTTTTATAAAGACTATTTACACCTGACAGTATCTCAACAGAAGCTTTACCCGGAATAGTATACACGACGCCTTTTTCACCTCTGAGTTTTTTTCCCGTTTCCTTAGGGTCCGGCAAGGAAGGGACTTGGGTCATGGTAAGATTCATGCACACGGGAGCGCCGCTAAGGTCATCGGCATCCACTATTCCGAAGTGGGGAGAAAAGCGAAAAAGCACTTCCCTGTCAAGCTCTCCTTCGGGAACAAGGGTAATGGAATAATGTTCGGTCACTTGCGTACGGGTACCGACGAAAAGATTGGTCAATACCTTTTCCTGAGCTTCAAGTTCGGAGATAGTAATTTTCATGGATTCACCGTCAGGGGGGATATTATCGGCTTCACCCGTCAGGATATCCATGCGGCTTTCACGGATGCGATAAATCTGTTTGGCCGCAATTTCGGCCTGCCGGGCAAGGGAACCGGCTATCAACAATTCCTCAGTAAAGACAGATTCGGAAGCAAGTGCGGCAATCTCGTCCTTAACAGACTTTTTCGCTTCGATAGGTTTTACTGGTGGAAATTCGTAATCCGTATTAATCGCACAAAGCAGACCTTCTTCTGTCAAACAGACATAAGGTGCGACTGTACCGGGTTTAAATTCGATAAGATAGGTCAGTTCCGGATCAGGAATACCGATGTCTTCAAGGGATACTTTACCTAGCTCGCAGTAAATTTTATCGGCAACGATGACCTCTTTCACTCCAAGATAGTTCTCGGCGTATTGGCAATAAATGCCGGCTTTGCAAGTAACACGCGTCATTTCGACCGTGACTGTCAACGCTGTTTTGGGCAACGAATACGTCACTCCATAATTATTTGCTTTTACGGCGTTTCGCTTCACCACCTCCGTCTGTGCCACCACACCCGCGCAGAGGAGCATCCCCCCTAACACAAAACCCGCATATCTTATCTCCACCGGAAATTTTAGTCTTTAGTTTATACAAAGCTGTGCAAAGCTAAGCATATTTTATCTATCCTCCGAACTTCCGGATACCCGATTTTGTACCTTTGCCTCCCTATGTGGAAAACAAGGAAGAAGATCGAACGATCAAGCAAGTTAATCATCGCCGTGGGAGCAGTGTGGATAGGTGGAGTGTGCTCTGTATATGGGAGCGACGCCGTGAAGGTAGCATTGGTGTTGCCTTTCTCCACACAGCGCGATGCCATGAAGGCACGAACGGTGGAGTACTACGAAGGAGTATTGTTAGCGGTCGATAGTATGCGGCGGGCAGGGATGTCGCTGGAGTTATCGGTATTCGATGCGGGAGATGAGACGGAACGGATAGAGAGGCTCATTCATCACGGAAAATTGGAGGGTATTGAATTAGTCATCGGGGGTATGGACGAGCAGATACCTCTTTTGGCAGACTTTACCGCACAACGGGGAATAAAGTACGTCATCCCTTTTACCCCGCACAACGACAAAGTTTTAAACCATGACAATGTCTTTGAAGTAAATACCGCCCATTCTCAACTTTATAAGAGGATTGCGCAAGCAACCTGTGAGGAATTTATCGACGACCACCTCATCATCGTCCGTATTCCTGACGACAAAGAAAAAAACGACTTTATCCGTACTTTTCGACAACAAGCAACCGCCCAACATCTTATTTGTCATGAAATGACTTTCGAACAAAATACATTCCTTCATGAAATACAAACCCTTACCGATACGGATCGCCGTCACGTAATTATCCCTACCACCTCTTCTTTCGAAGGTTTTAATAAGATACGTACTTCGTTGCGCTCTCTTCTCCTCGCCGGACGCAGAATCGTTCTTTTTGGGTATCCCGACTGGCAAACCTTTGTGCATGATACCGATGATGACTTGTATCTCCTCAATACTTGCATATACAGCAGCTTTTACGCAGACCACCTTTCTCCCGACCTGCACCGTTTTTACCATACCTATCACCGTTATTTCGGCCGAAACCTAATCAATACTTTCCCTAAATATGGCCTCCTCGGCTATGATACGGCTTTGTTTTTCTTGGAATCTATTCGGTTATGCGGTACGGATTTCACAAGTTGCCTACTTTTTTCCGATACGGAGCCTCTCCAGACAGGTTTCCGTTTCGAACATACCAAAGGCGATGAGGGAGGTTATATCAACACGCACATCTTTTTTGTCCATTACAACAGCGATTACACGGTTACTCGAAACCTCATTCCCTGATGAACCGGCGAATTACCACTGTCTTATTGGTTACCACAACCTTCTTTATCCACAAGGCTTATTCCCGAAACATCCCTGAAAACGAACGAAGCTTCGGTGTCCACGGTGGATATATCCTTTCCAACGTCGCTTTTGTACCAAAGGTTCCACAGTCCTTTACTACCGGATGGCGGGGAGGTTTCTCTTTCCGGCAAATCACAGAAAAACATCTTGGCGTCGTCGCCGAACTTAGCCTTTCCCAACAAGGGTGGACGGAAAAGCCCTTGTCCGCTTATAACCGTAGCCTTACTTATCTTGAACTCCCTTTCTTAACCCACATCACTTTTGGGGATCGTTTTCGTTTTTATCTTAATCTCGGCCCTAAAATAGCTTTTCTCCTTCGCGAGAAAGGGAATCGCCTTGACGCCTCCCTTGCCGAACTGCCTCCTCAACAAATCCTCCCTGTTGCCAATCGTTTTGATTGGGGACTTTGCGGGGGTCCGGGTATCGAACTCTGTCTATCTTTTGTCCGTATCCTTGTCGAAACCCGTTACTATTACGCGCTCGGTAACCTTTTTAGTAGCCGAAAAGAAGATGTTTTCCCCCAATCATCCCTCCGTACCCTTTCTTTTAACCTTATCTTTATGGCTTCTCCTACACGGTGAGCTTCTGTCGGGCTTGTTCTGTCAAGGGGGTTGGTTATCTTTGCAGAGAAATTTTTCAAAGCAGAGAATTTTTACAATAATATTACATCGACAAGGATAGGTTAATGAAAATAAAATAATGAAAGTATTTCTGAAAGTAGTGTTAGGGGCGGCTGTAGGGGTCTTGGTCGCATTTTGGATAATGGTGTTTATAGTAGCAGGCGCCGTGGGGGGAACTATGAAATCTTTATGGAGCCGGACGGCGTTTGTACCGAAAGAAGGTACGGTATTGCGTATTTCACTGGAGGGAGAACTGACGGACAACGATGTTGCCTACAACTGGAACTCCCTGTTGGAAGAGGGGGAGGCTTACTCGTTAAGGGGGTTACTGGAAGCAATACGTAAGGCAGGGGATAACTCGAAAGTGCAGGGAATTTATTTGGAGGCAAACGGGTTAGTGACAGGGACCGCAAATAGACAAGCTTTACGTCGTTCCTTACAGGCGTTCAAGGATAAGGGGAAATTTATTGTGGCCTATGGCGACGTTTATACTCAAGGGGATTACTTTGTTTGTTCGGTAGCCGATCGTTTGTTTCTCAACCCGCAAGGGATATTGGAATTGCAAGGACTTTCTATACATACGTTATTCTATAAGGGCTTGTCGGAGAAAGTCGGTATTGATTGGGAAACATTCAAAGTAGGAGCTTATAAAGGAGCGGTCGAGCCTTACATACTGGATAAGTTGAGCGCAGCAAACAAGGCGCAGTTGGAATCCTATACGGCATCAATATGGGCGTCAATTGCAAAAGGCATTGCCCAAAGTCGGGGATTGACGCCGAGCGAGATAGATAGTTTGACCAATGCCGGTGTTGTGTTGGCGCCACAAGAAGAACTGGTGACATACGGATTGGTGGACGAATTGCGGTATCGTGACGAAGTAGAGGTTTATGTCAAGGAATTAGCCGGACAGAAAGGTACATGGCTTGAAACGGCGGATGTGGAAGAGGTGCGGGCTATTACCGAAAAAGAAACGGCGACAGACGGAATAGCCGTCCTTTATGCCGAAGGTTCTATTGCTGAAGAACGATTCTCTCCTTTTGATGGCGGTGAGGAATTGGTCATTACCGAAGACATTGCCGACGACCTCGCCGATCTCCGTGAAAATGAAGCTGTCAAAGCTGTGGTTCTCCGTATCAATTCCCCGGGTGGGAGCACTTATGTATCGGAACAGATATGGCATCAGGTGGCGAAATTGTCCCGCACAAAACCTGTCATTGTCTCAATGGGCAGTGTAGCGGCTTCAGGAGGATATTATATTGCTTGTGCAGCCCATCGTATCTATGCAGAGCCGTCCACACTAACGGGATCTATTGGTATTTACGCACAAATACCCGTTCTTGCAGGTACATTGGATAAAGTTGGAATTACCGGTGACGGCGTCAAGACGCACCGTTATGCCGATTTTGGCGATATCGCCCGTCCTTTCCGTGATGATGAACGTACTTTGCTCCAAGCTTACGTAGAACGGGGCTATCAACTTTTTCTCTCTCGTTGTGCCGACGGCCGTAACATGGACATAACGGCTATTGATTCCGTTGCACAGGGACGAATATGGACAGGTGAACAGGCCTTGGCAAAAGGGCTTGTGGATGCTCTCGGAGGGCTTGACGAAGCCATTGCTTCTGCAGCTGCAACTACCGGACTGTCCAACTATCGTGTAATACATGTTACCTCCTCTACCGGTTTCTGGCAAAGTCGGATCAAACGCCTTATCGGAAGTATCCGGCTTGCTATCGTCAAAGATTTTGCCGGTGTGGATTATGGTTTTCTCCGTTCCTTGCGTACGCTACGCACGCCTACACCTCTCCAGGCGCGCCTGCCGATAACCTTCCAGCCGCTTTGATACACGATGGGGAGCAAGAATCGGGCGATTATTCTCGCAAATCGACAATACGTTATCAGTGCGGTTTTCATCGCTGTTATCGTCATTTTCGTGATTCGCCTCTTTTACCTGCAAGTGCTTAACGTTGATTATCGCGATTGGGCAGACAGCAATGCTTTCCTTAAACGTACTATTTATCCCTCACGGGGAATGATCTACGACCGCCAAGGACGTCTTCTTGTCTACAATCAGCCTGCCTATGACGTCATGGTTATTAAGCGTGAGATTATCCCTTTCGATACGGCCGATTTTTGTACGACACTCGGTATCTCTTACGAATGGCTTGTCAAACGATTTAAGGACATTACCAACAAACAGCTTAATCCGGGCTATTCCCCCTATGTCCCCCAGGTCCTCGTTCCGCAGCTTTCTGTACAGGAGTACGGTGCTTTTCAAGAAAAGTTGTACAAGTTCCCCGGCTTTTATGTCCGTAACCGCACGCTACGTGACTATCAGTACTCCTGTGCCGCTCACATTCTTGGTAATGTTGGGGAAGTCGGTAAACATGACATAGAGGAAGATGACTACTATGTACAAGGCGACCATTCCGGACGTTCAGGGGTCGAACTTTCCTATGAACGCGACCTGCGTGGAGAAAAAGGCATTGAAATACTTCTCCGCGATGCACACGGACGTATCAAAGGGCAGTACGACAATGGTATCCAGGATATCGCAGCCATACCCGGAAAGGACATTACACTCGCCATTGATATCGAACTGCAAGCCTATGGGGAATTGCTAATGCATAACAAGATAGGCAGTATCGTAATGATAGACCCTACGACAGGTGAAATCCTCTGTATGGTCTCCGCTCCTTCTTATGATCCCCACCTCCTCGCAGGGCGACATCGGGGACGGAATCATGATGTCCTTGCCAAAGATATGCACAAGCCCCTCTTTGATCGTTCTATCATGGGAACCTATCCCCCCGGTTCTACTTTCAAGCCTGCGCAAGGACTTATTTTCCTCGAAGAGGGCGTCATCAACCAACATTCCCTATATACTTGTAACCGCGGGTATACCTATACCGGTGGGAAACCTGCTTGTCACAGACATTCCTCTCCCCTAAGCCTCATCCCTGCCGTTGCCACTTCCTGTAATTCTTTCTTCAGCTGGGGGCTTCGCGATATGCTTGATAACCGCCATCGCTACAAAACTATTCAAGGAGCTTTTGACCGTTGGAAAGACCTGATGGTCGCCATGGGCTATGGATATACACTCGACATAGACCTCCCCGGCGAGAAACGCGGTTACATCCCCAACAGCCGCGTCTACGACAATGTCTACCATGAACGGTGGACTTCCAGCACCGTCATCTCCATTGCTATTGGACAAGGTGAAGTCACCGCAACACCCCTCCAAATGTGTAACCTCGCCGCTACGATAGCGAATCGTGGTTTTTATATTACACCACATGTCGTTAGCAAGATAGGTGCCGAGGACATACCCTCGGAAAAGACCGTCAAACACTTTACCGGTATTGATCGCGAGCATTATGACCTTATCGCTGCCGGTATGCGCCTTTCCGTGATTGGCGGAACATGCTACGGTGCCAACATTCCCGACATCGAAATCTGTGGAAAAACCGGTACTGCCGAAAATCCCCATGGCGCCGACCATTCTGCTTTCATCGGCTTTGCTCCTCACGATAACCCTACCGTTGCCATAGCTGTCTACGTGGAAAACGGCGGTTGGGGAGCTAACTTCGGCGTCCCTATCGGTCGGCTTATGATGCAGAAGTACCTGCGTGGGAATATTCCTCCCTCCGACCTTAATCTTGAAGAACGCATGATCAGCACTTCCACCATACAATTTTATACTGCCAATGGCTTATAGAAAGTCTGTGTGGAAATCTCTTGACCACACCATACTCATTCTCTACTTGTTCCTCGTTTCTTACGGGTGGCTAACCATCTGTGGAGCCAGTTACGATTTCGACCATGTCTTCCTTTTCGATATTTTCGGACGTCCCGGTATGCAGCTTGTGTGGATAGGCATCGCTTTCCTCTTCGCCTATATTGTGTTTAGCCTCGAAGCAGACTTTTACGATGTCTTTTCTTATCACATCTACATCACTGTCATGTTCCTCATGTTACTGGCCGTCTTTTTCGCTCCCAATATCAAAGGATCAAACTCATGGCTTGTCATAGGGGCGTTGCGATTACAGCCGGCAGAGTTTGCAAAATTTGCTACGGCGCTGACCTTATCGAAAGTGATGAGCGAATATTCTTTTGACCTGGGAAGGGTAAAATATTTCGGCACCGTGATAGCCATTATCGCTATCCCTATCATACTGATGTTTTTACAAAATGAAACAGGTACGGCTGTTGTTTTCCTTGCTTTTTTCCTCGTTTTTTATCGCGAAGGATTGTCGGGATACGTATTGGTGGGCGGATTATGTGCAATAGTTTATTCAATACTTGAATTAAAGTACGGAAAGGTCATCGTCGGGGAATATACCTCCCTGGGTACCCTTTTGATCGCTATTTTATCCATCCTCATCACACAAGGGATTGTCTATTATTACGACCGTTTCACCTACCCTGTCCGGTCACTACTTATAATCTTGCTCCTCTTTGCCGGAACAGGACTAACGGCTTCGCTTTTTATTCCTGTGAACTTCGTAACCGTTGCTTATGTCTGTCTCGGTGTCTCGGCGCTTTTCCTCTGTTATTATTCCTTCAAATGCTGGACGTGGCGTTACGTCTATATTGCGCTCATTTCCTTCGTCTCCCTGGCCTTCCGCCTGTGCGTCAATTATACGTTTGGACTGCTTGAACCCCACCAGCAAAAACGCATCCTCATTTCTCTCGCACTCGAAGAAGATCCGTCGGGGGCGGGTTACAATGTGAGCCAATCCCTCATTGCTATCGGATCCGGCGGTCTCTTAGGAAAAGGTTTCCTCAACGGCACTCAAACCAAACTCAAATATGTCCCTGAGCAGGATACGGACTTTATCTTCTGTACCGTCGGCGAGGAGCAAGGCTTCGTAGGCTGTTTAATCCTCCTTATCATTTATCTCTGGCTCATTCTGCGCATCCTTTACCTCACAGAAAAACAACCTATCCTTTTCAAACGTTCGTATGGATATGCCGTCGCCTCTATCCTTTTTATACATGTATTGATCAACATAGGGATGACATTGGGGCTGACGCCGGTTATCGGTATTCCACTCCCATTTTTCAGTTACGGCGGTTCTTCACTTTGCAGTTTCACTATCCTGCTGTTTATCTTCTTACGCTTCGATGCCTCCCGAAAAGAACGCCAGCAGAGCAACGATTTCACGCGCATGGGTACTTCCCGTAAACACCTGTAAAGGTTTAGTCAAATACGATAGTCTTATTTTTAAACAAGAGTATCTTGTGTTGTAAACGCTTCTCCACAGCACGAGAAAGGACTACTTTTTCTAACTCTTGCCCCTTGCGAATGAGGTCCTTCAAAGTGTCCCGATGGGTCACCCTGACCGTATCCTGCTCAATGATAGGGCCGGCGTCAAGTTCACTAGTCACATAATGGCTGGTGGCGCCGATCAGCTTCACTCCTCGTTCATAGGCGGCATGGTAAGGTTTGGGACCGGCAAAGGCAGGCAGGAATGAATGATGGATATTAATAATTTTATTGCGGTAAGATTCTGTAAAAAAAGGGGAGAGAATCTGCATGTAACGAGCGAGAACGATTAAGTTGATTTTTTGAGTTTTTAAAAGCTCGAAATGCTCTTGCTCAACCTCCTCGTGAGAACGTCCCTCCGTCGGGATGTGATGAAACGGTATGCGAAAACGTTGAGCCACATCTTCAAGTTCAGGATGATTACCGATAATAAAAGGAATACGGACGTTCCAGTCCTTTGCGGCGTAATGGGAAAGCAAATCGTAGAGGCAGTGCGACGTCTTCGAAACGTAGATAGCCATACGGGTAGGATAGCTGTTGAAGCGGAAAATGAAGTAAAGTTTGTGACCTGTTACTTCTTCCATGAAAGTATTGCTGGCGATACCATAAGGTAAATCGAAGTAACGGGTTTCAAATTCAATACGCATGAAGAGAATAAACTCGGCAGAATCTACGTGTTGATTGACATAGATAATATTTCCACCATGGCGAGTGATAAACTCTGTGACGGCGGCAATAACACCCGGCCTGTCGGGGGTAGAGATAAGGAGTACTGCCGTAGGTGACGATTGGAGGGTAGGCTTGTGCGGACGCTCAACACCCGAAGCATGTAGGGTGATTATTTTACGGGGAGCCTCTTCTTCCGTAGTTATAGGAAGATTCTCGTGCTCAGTGTGTTCAGAATGATCAGAATGACCTAAAAAAAACTCGTTCATTTTTTCCGAATAAATAGGTTAATAGGAACCCCCGTAAATGTCCAATGTGTTCTTATTTGACGTTCAAGGAAACGGAGGTAATTTTCCTTAATCGCTTGTTCATTGTTACAGAAGAAAACGAAGGAAGGAATACTCGTCTCTCGGAGTTGTGTGATATATTTGATTTTTATTTCATTTCCCCTCATCGGGGGTGGGGGAGTTTTCTCAATAATAGGACAGAGATATTCGTTTAATTGAGATGTCGGAATAATACGATGCATGTTTTCATACACTTTCACCGCTTCTTCGAGGACGCGATGGATACGCACTTTCTTGAGGGCAGAAGTGAAAACAATGGGAATATCCGAATTCGAACCCAGTCTTAATTTATTTTCATGGAGGTAAGATCGTTGTAATTCATCATTGGGATTCTCTACCAGATCCCATTTATTCATACAAAGCACAACCCCTTTTTTATTTTTCTGTATGAGCGACAATATTTTCAAATCCTGGTCCAGCAAAGACTGCGTCCCTTCTCCTATCAATACACAGACGTCGCTGTCTTCTATCGCCCGAATTGAACGTATCACGGAAAAACGTTCCGTTCCCTCCGTCACTTTTCCTTTGCGCCGTATACCTGCCGTATCCACAAGCTCAAGGTTAAAGCCATACTTATTATATGGAGTACGTATCACATCGCGCGTTGTCCCTGCTACATCCGTAACGATAGAACGTGCTTCGCCGAGCAACGTATTCAGCAAAGTGGATTTTCCGACATTCGGACGTCCCACAATGGCAATTTTCGGGATAGCCTGGTCTACCGGTTCGCTCTTCCCACTTTCCGGGATTTTAACAATTATTCCATCCAGCAAGTCTCCCGAAAAAGTCCCGTTCAGTGCGGAAACGCACAGTGGTACACCCAGTCCGAGTGCATGAAATTCATGCATATAGACGGCCTTATCAAATGTATCTGCCTTATTCGCCGCTACGACGACCGGTTTTCCCGAACGTCGCAATTGTCTGGCAATATGACTGTCCAGATCCGTCACACCTGTCATCACATCCACAACCATCACGATCGCATCCGCTTCTTCTATAGCCAGAGATACTTGTTTGTTGATCTCGGACTCAAAGACATCCTCCGAAGCCTCTACCCAGCCTCCCGTATCAATGAGTGAAAATTCTACACCGGCCCACTCTACTTTCCCATATTGCCGGTCACGTGTCGTCCCTGACTCCTCATTTACGATGGCCGTCCTTGATTCCGTCAGACGATTGAATAATGTCGATTTACCTACGTTCGGACGCCCAACCAGAGCTACAATTCTTGCCACGATTCAGTCTCTATTAACGAGAGATATTCCCCTACGAAAGTGAAATCACAAAGGTAAGAGAATTGTCACAAGAAAGAATACCTTTGTCGTCCATCGTCCATCCATAACGATCTCTTCCGCCGACATATGGAACACCGGTATGATTTTCTCGTCATAGGAGCTGGAATAGCGGGTATGAGTTTTGCCCTCAAAGTAGCTTCAAAAGGGACAGTTGCCCTCGTCTGCAAATCGGCTCTCGAAGATACCAATACTTCTTTCGCACAAGGCGGAGTAGCTTCCGTCACTCATC
The DNA here is from genome assembly GCA_031288175.1 of Tannerellaceae bacterium. Lineage (GTDB taxonomy): Bacteria > Bacteroidota > Bacteroidia > Bacteroidales > Tannerellaceae > JAITAD01. The sequence goes on along the minus strand of JAITRW010000041.1, from coordinate 2,027 downwards.
TCACGGATAACTTTGACAAACACATCGCCGATACCCTCATCGCCGGAGACCATCTTTCCGACCCCGAGGCCGTCGAAAAAGTGGTGCGGGAAGCGCCGGCACAGATACATGAATTGATCAATTGGGGAGTGCATTTCGACCGTGACAAAGAAGGAAATTTTGATCTTCATCGCGAAGGAGGACATTCCGAACATCGCATTCTCCATCACAAAGACAATACAGGTGCCGAAATACAGGCCAGTCTACTGCGAGCCGTCAAACGCGAACCGCGGATCACGGTTTACGAACATCACTTTGCGATCGAAGTCCTCACACAGCATCATCTCGGCTCCATAGTCACTCGTCGCACTCCCGATATCACTTGTTTCGGCGCCTATATCATGGACCTCCGTACAAACAAGGTGCATACCTTCCTCTCCCGCGTCACACTCATCGCCACCGGAGGTATCGGTGCTGTCTACCAAACGACGACCAATCCACTCGTAGCCACTGGAGACGGTATCGCAATGGTTTACCGTGCTAAGGGGTACGTGAAGGATATGGAATTCGTGCAATTCCATCCGACGGCCTTCTATCACCCCGGCGACCGCCCCTCGTTCCTTATCTCCGAAGCTATGCGAGGCTATGGTGCCGTACTGCGTACTCGTGGAGGGGACGAATTTATGCATCACTATGACAACCGCCTTTCTCTTGCGCCGAGGGATGTAGTAGCACGTGCGATTGACAATGAAATGAAAAACAGGGGTGACGATTACGTGCACCTTGATGTCACTGCTCAAAACTCCAAAACCACCGTAGAACATTTCCCGACCATCTACAACCAATGTCTTGACTACGGTATTGATATTACAAGGAATTACATTCCCGTCGCACCGGCGGCACACTATCTCTGCGGAGGTATACGTGTGGATATGCGGGGACGCTCTTCTATTACCCGTCTTTATGCGGCGGGGGAATGCTCGTGTACCGGTCTGCATGGCGGAAACAGGCTTGCCTCCAATTCGCTCATCGAAGCGGTCGTTTACTCCGACGCCGCCGCACGTGATGCGATTGACCATCTCCACCTCTATGAATACCAAAACAATATCCCTCTTTGGGACACTGGGGGAACGACGCACAACGAAGAGCGTGTCCTCATTACACAGTCCGCCAAGGAAGTCGCCCAGACGATGAGTAATTACGTGGGTATCGTCCGTTCCAACCTCAGGTTACAACGTGCCTGGACGCGTCTTGATACGCTTTACGAAGAAACCGAAGCCCTTTTCAAACGCTCAACGCCTTCCCGCGATCTCTGTGAACTTCGTAACCTCATCAATACGGCTTACCTTATCACTCGTCAAGCCATTGATCGTAAGGAATCACGAGGCCTCCATTACAACATTGATTACCCTGCGGTGAAAATATCCGTAGCAACAGTATCGCCCTCAGGCTATTAAGCCTTGTGTCTCTCATCCGCTTTGCAAATATAGGGATAGATTGTACCTTTGTAGTGTTCGTTGCTGAAGAGCGAGGGGCGGTGTCTTTGCTTTGTTTGCCATAGTTCCTGTTGAACTATGTCTTTTTTTGTGTCCGTAAAACACGAAGTTTCAGTTGATTCCCAACCAATTGCCTCAACCGTCTTGTCGAAAAAACTATCTGCCGACGGTGTTATCCTCGTGTGAAACATAGACTGTATAGTATTCATTATTAGCATTTTACTATTTATTCAATCACCATAGTTCAACAGGAACTACGGTATTTTATTCCTCTTCCAAAAGAAACGAAAAAGAGAAGGGTATGTATAGTTGATACGGTGTATACTTTGTTTATTTATTTTCTCATTTCAACGGAAGAGGAAATAGATACCACTTTCTATTTTGTTTCGAATGGATTACCGCAAGAAGTTAGAAAAGCGTTAAAAAGTGCTTACTACTTTAATAAAAAAGTATTCGGTGTACCTGGAAAGATTACGGCCGGAAAGCTCTTAAAGGTCTTATTTCTGTTTTTCTTAAATTATTTTTCGAGAATTAGATGGCCTTTCCTGAGAA
>JAITRW010000025.1 GCA_031288175.1 Tannerellaceae bacterium | reverse complement strand
ATTCAGGAAAAAGTCAACGACGCTTCTCCCTTCCACAATTGGAGCGGTTCGCCGGCTATTACAGATTCGGAGATAATACACCCCTTCTCGGCGGCAGGAAAAGAAGAGATCCTCCAAAGCCTTTTCTACAGTAACGGGAGATTCGATTTACGTTCCTTTGGACGCTATACGTTGGGTTTGCCTTCCGTGCTTCTTGCCGATTGTTACGTGAAGCGTGAATCGGAGTATGACCAGAATAGTCATACCTCGACCAGCATCTACAGGTTGTCCGATTTGGAATGGCTCAGTAATTTCTACGTAGGCGCCGGTGCTTATACCGACAAGTGGAAAGATGCCGATAACCGTAGTACTCTCGAAGATTTCTTTGATGAATCTAATGCCGGCGTGCTTTCCAAATCCTGGTTCGTAGTCACGGGGGATTTCTTATTCCTGGGCATCGTCCAGGACGGTCTTTATGTGGAAGACATCTGGGATGCGTTCCTTGGGATTTTCACTCCCCCAAAAAACAATTTTTTCGTCTTAGGAGTTTTCTATTGCCCCGACGGCGTCAATACCGATGACCTCTGGTTTGGTAAACGCTCCTTACGTAGCTACAAGTGGCAATTCGTCGACGCCTTCCGGCATGCTTCCATCTTCCTCGAAGAAGTACATAATACCCCTGAGGAATTACACCTCTCTCAAGGACTGGGCGCATTCCTCGACTGGCTTGCACTGAACCCCAATTACCCCGCTCCTTACCAAACAGGTAAACCCGTTACGATTATCGATGGAGCCTTCTACTCCTACTCTTATGGAAACTCCATCGCCTGGCATCTGGGACAGATTATCCAAAAGATCAATCAAAACAAAGCTAACGCCCGACCCTGGAATGAAGGCCTTTCCGCCCACAACTGGACTCAGAACCTGTCCCATAATAACAATTCCGTGAATACTTCCCTCCCCGACATCTTCCAATACAGTGAAGGTTCGACAGACTATTTCGACATCCGTAATTTTGTCCAAGCCGCTAGGTCGAATCGTAACCAAGCGCCCCCCTACTATTTGGCTTCCTCTACAGATCTGGGGGCTACTGCATGGAAAAATCACTTTGGTATTACAGACTGGAATGACGGTAAGGACGGCTATGACCTTGGTAGCTCCTGGATCCTTGCAGTGGATACCCTCCTTCTTGTCGTCATTAATGATCAGGGAAGTCAGAAAAGTTCCATCTCCTACAATCTCTTTCACACCCATACCCCCGTAGATGTGGCCGCTCTTCGATCCGGAACGAAGAAGTTGAAGGATTATAGCTGGATATATATAGACGGCTTCAAGCGTATCGGCTCTCCCGACGATGAGGTGAACATTCCCATCGTGGATGTTAGATGGCTTTTTGAAAAGGGGTTTTCCTCTGTCACCGCCTGGACTGCCGACAAGCCTACTTGTCCTGCTCCCAGACAAGTGTTTGACCGGAACTGGAATCTCGCTGATAACTACATCTGCCCTATCGCATGGCATCTCGGTCGCGTCATTGCCAATTTCTCGGCTAACCCCGGCAAAATCTACTACTATACCGGATGGAGCTACAATCTTGTCCAAACCTCTGCCTCCATCTCTCCCGTCGTGGCTACGGCGGCAGACAACCTTCCCCAGGGCTTCTTTGTCGAAAAAGCAGTGGACGGTTCATACCGCTATAACCTCCTACCCTTCATAGATGCAGCCGTGAAGAGGCGTTGAATGAATGCAAACAGAAGCGAATGAAAGTTAGTCAAAGTTAGCGGATGTTAACGAAAGGCGTGCGCATAAGACTGGCGATAGTTTGTTTGGTTGCCGGATGCTTGGGGGCGGTAGCTTATGATTACGCTCCGGAGTCGGTCTTGGCACAAGGAAAGTGGGTAAAGATTGAAGTCAAACAGACAGGTATCTATCGTCTTTCTTTTACCGACATCCGGAAGATGGGCTTTGATCGACCCGAAGAGGTCGCCGTCTATGGCTACGGCGCTCATATGCAGGATGAAAATCTGGAAGGTTACATTGATGACCTCCCAAAACTGCCGGTATGGAAAACAAATGAAAGCCTCTTGTTTTTCGCCGTAGGTACGGTAAAATGGAGCGTCGAAAATGAAGTTTTTGTACATACAAACAATCCCTATGCGACATTGGGGTATTATTTTCTGTCCGATGTAGGGGGGGCTTCTCCGCTTATGGAAGAAGATGAAGGGGGGACGACAGGAGTAGCTGAGATTGAGTTGCAAGCCTACGATGATTACCTGTTACATGAGCACGATTTAGCATCCGTTTCCGAATCGGGACGCGAGTTGTTCGGCGAACCTATGGATGGGAACGGTAGCCGCCCGCTGAAGATTTCTTTTTCTATACCCGGCATAGTCAATGACACTACCGGACAAGTATCCGTGCGCTTTATTTCCCGACCGACGGATGTGCCGGGAAGCCTGTCTGTGGATATTGACGAGGAGACGTTGATAGACAAAGGGGCGATTTCCGTCGTTTTGAACTATGAAACGAAAGCCCACGCTTTTGCCCGGACGGTAAAATGGAAGGGGGCGAAGCGCGAAAATACGGAAGTGAAGCTTTCCTACACCGCCAGCTCACACAGCAACTCCCGCCTTGATTATCTCCGCTTACAATTCAAACGTCAGCTGCAGCCCTATGGCGTCTGTAACTTTTTCCGCTCTCTCGAATCTGTGGGGCGCACTACCCGTTTCCGTATATCGAACGCCAATGCACAGACGCTTGTTTTGGATGTCACCGACCCTGTACGTCCTGTCCGTATGGCCACTTCTTTGGATGGTCAAAGCCTCTCTTTCACCATTCCCCCCGGCGACTTGCGGGAATTTGCCCTCGTGCAGGCCGACGGTGCCCTTCCGACACCAACGAAAATAGCCGACCTTCCTAATCAGAATCTACATGCTCTCGCGTCGGCCAATCTCGTCATTCTCGTTCCTCCCCTACCCGCTCTCAGGGCACAAGCCGAACGTCTGGCCGAAGAGCATCGGAAACGCGACAGGCTTACCGTAGAAGTGATTGATGCACCGCTGATATACAACGAGTTTTCAGGAGGCACCCCCGATGCAACGGCTTATCGTCATTTTTTAAGGATGCTCTACTACCGTGACGTTGCCGACAGTGAACGCCTTCAAGCCTTGCTCCTCTTTGGCGACGGTATCTTTGATAATCGCGCCATTTCCGGAGAACTCTCCTCTCAATATCCTCAAGGCTCTGTTTATCAGAGGCTTTTACTTACTTACCAATCTAGAGAATCTATCGGGGAAAGTTCCTATACTACCGACGATTACTTTGCTTTTCTCAGCGATGATAATCATCGCCCTGGCAAATCTATCTCCCAATGGAAACTGGACATCGGTGTGGGACGTATACCTGTCTGCACGGGAGATGAAGCTAAACAAGTAGTCAATAAGCTGATTGATTACATGGACAACAAGCAGTTTGGTGCATGGAAAAACAATGTCTGTTTCGTAGCTGACGACGGTAACAGCATCGACAACTTCTCCATCACCCATGCCCAGAACTCTGACTTGTTGGCTGAATACATGGAGGAGAATCACCCCGAGTTTCTTATCGAAAAACTTTACTTCGATATCTATAAAAAGGATTTCTCAACCTCGCACAATCCTTATCCCGAAGTCCGTAATCGCTTGCAAAGGCTTTTTAAGACAGGTTTACTTGTTGTCAATTATTCCGGACATGGAGGACCCACAGCTTGGAGTGATGAGAAAGTACTTACCATCACCGATGTCGCTACTTTCAATCATACCTGCTTACCTCTTTGGATTACCGCTACTTGTGATTTTTCCCCTTTCGATGCCACACAGATCTCCTCCGGAGAACGGATTATGCTCAGCCCTAGTGGAGGGGTAGCCCTCTATTCCACTACGCGTTTAGTCTATCGGGATCCTAACTTCATTGTCAACAAGCAGTTTATTCAACATCTTTTTGATCGTAAAGACGGACGTCGGCTTTCTTTTGGAGATATCTTCAAAGAGTCTAAAAATAGCGAAGACTTGTACGGAGATTCCAACAAGCTCAATTTTATCCTACTTGGAGACCCTGTCATGAAGTTGGCCTATCCGGAGTATACCATGAAATTGACTGCTGTGAACGGTGTCGCCCCCGATGTCGATAATCCCTTCACCCTCAAAGCTCTTGATCGCGTCACATTCGAAGGAGAGATCTTAAATATGGACGGACAATGCGCCACCGGATTCCAAGGTACTGTCTATCCTACCGTCCTTGACAGCAAGGTTACCCTCCAAACGCTTGACAACAATAACACCGGCGATTTTCTCACCTATACGGATTATCCCTACACTCTTTTTTCCGGTAGTGACGCAGTTACCGATGGACGTTTTCTCTTCTCCTTCACCGTTCCCAAAGACATTTCTTATTCCGGAAACTTTGGGAAAATTAACCTTTATGCCGCTGATCCTCAGGCAAGTAATGAAGCACAGGGGGCCTATATACATTTTCGTGTCGGAGGTACCGGCATAGCTGAAGAAGATATACTTGGTCCGGAAATACGTAGCCTTTATCTCAATAACGATGATTTTGTCTCAGGCGCTACTGTCAACGCCACCCCTCTCTTTGTCTCCACCCTTTGGGACGAGAATGGTATCAATCTCAGCGGAAGCAGTGTTGGACATGACATGACGCTCACCATTGACGGACGGACTGCGCTCACCTATGCTCTCAACGACTACTTCCGTAATATACCTGAAGAAGACGGTTTGGGTTTGGTCACTTTCTCCATTCCTGCTCTTCCTCCGGGGGAACATTTCGCCGAATTTGTCGTCTGGGATGTCTACAACAACTCCACTCACGCCTCCTTCTCCTTCCATGTCGCCGAGACACTCGCTCCTCATTTTGCTTCTCTCACCGCGTTCCCCAACCCTGCACGCGAACAAGTACGGTTCCTTTTCGCACATGACCGTCCCGAAACGGAACTTACTGTCCGGTTATATATCTATAACACATCCGGACGCCTTGTCCGAACGATTGAGGAAAAGGGTACCTCCGACTTCTCTCAAGATTATGTCATTTCTTGGAATTTAACTGATAATCACGGTATTCGACTCAGACCCGGACTTTATTTCTGCCGTGCGGCAATTGCTTCCGAAGGTTCCCGGCAAGTTTCGAAAAGTTATAAATTAGTCATCCTCGCACAATAAACTACCCTACCCCACTGTTTTATACCCGTCAGGACAAAAAATTTCCGCCGATGAACAAACTGGTTTTTCCCATTTTTGCCTTTCTCCTCGCCTCCACATATACCCGGGCACAATTCACTGAAAAGAATGGTATAGAGTTTGCACCCATTAACACCGCTATCCCTTCGCTCACCATTGCACCCGATGCCCGTGGTGGTTCCATGGGGGATAACGGTATCGCTACCCCTCCTGATGTGAACGCCCAATTTTGGAATCCTTCCAAGAATGCCTTTCAATATAGTCAGGCCGGTGTTGCCCTTTCTTACACCCCTTGGCTTCGCAAACTTGTCAGTGACGTGGCCCTCGCTTGCTTGTCCGGATACTATAAAATAGGTGACAACGACTTGCAGGCCATCGGTGGTTCGCTTCGTTACTTCACACTTGGAGCAGTACAAGATAGCCGTAATAGTAATGATGTTCCCATTTTTATCTATCCCTATGAGATGGCTCTTGACGTCAATTACAGCCGCAAGCTCACCGAAGAGTTTGCCATGGGCGTCGCACTTCGTTTTGTCCGTTCCGACATGGGGGTCCAGAATACGGATGAGATGTTTCCCGACAATGCCTATGCCGCTGACGTATCGGGTTATGGCGAACGATATATTGTACTCGGAGCCTCCGAAAGTCTTTGGAGCTACGGATTCAATATCTCCAATATCGGTACCAAAATTTCTTATGATGGTGGTACCTCTAATCAGTTTCTCCCAGCCCGCCTGCACTTGGGAACAGGCATTCTTTATCCCTTAGATGAATACAACCGTATCGGTTTTTACCTCGACCTCTCCAAATACCTTGTCCCCAGCGAACCCCTCAGTGACATGTATGAGAGTGATGAGGCTTTTGTCGCTGCCCGCGACAAATACAATAATACCGGCTCCATTAACGGTATCTTCCGTTCTTTCTCCGATTCACCCGGAGGACTATCCGGCGAACTTAAAGAGATCATGGCCTCTATCGGCGTTGAATACACCTATGACGACCGTTTCTTCCTTCGAGGGGGATACTATCACGAGAACGAAAATATGGGAAACCGTCGTTACTTCTCTGCCGGAGCCGGTTTCCGCATGAATGTTTTCCAGTTAGATGCCGCCTACCTCATCAGTACAGTTCCCTCTAATCCGCTTGACCAGACCCTCCGCCTCACCCTTTCCTTCGATATGGACGGTATTAAAGCCCTCTTCCGCTAACCCAATCCCTATAAATAATGTATCCCCTGCGGGTAGGTTTCGGTTACGATGTTCATCCTCTCGTTTCCGGACGCCCTCTTTGGGTAGGGGGTATACGTATTGAACATCCTTTCGGACTGCAAGGGCACAGCGATGCCGACGTCCTCATACACGCTATCTGTGACGCACTACTTGGCGCCGCCGCATTGGGAGATATCGGTCGTCACTTTCCCGATACTTCTGCCGAGTACAAGGATATCGACAGTAAGTTCATCCTCAAACGTACTGCCGAACTCATCCGGCAAGCCGGTTACAGTGTCGGTAACATCGATACCACCGTCGTTGCCCAGGCTCCGCGCCTAGCGCCCCACATCCCTGACATGCGGACAACCCTTGCACCCATCCTCCGGATATCGGTCAATGAGCTTTCCATCAAAGCCACTACCACCGAACAACTCGGTTTCGCCGGAAGGAAGGAAGGTATTGCTGCCTATGCCGTCGCCCTCCTTTTCCAGAGTGAAGGGCTTTAAAACTTATAACTGAAAGAAAGGCCGACGTAACGCGCCGAAGGATCTTGAAGATTGTCATCGTCCCCGAAGTCGGGATCTACATAAGGGACGCGCTTCCATACAGCGAGGTTATTGCCGAACAAGGTGATAGAGAGGCGTGGAAAAGTGTAAGTGATTGAAAGACGACGTAATTTCACAAAAGTACGAGGAAAAACGTTGGCAAAGATAGGGTCTTCGGACAACGTAATAGCTGCTTGGTAAGGATAGACTTGGCACCACGTCTGCCAGCGGACAGGACGGGTATTGGTAGAGGTTGTACCTTCAGTCATGACCACCCCTTGGGGTATAAACACGGCGGCTCCTCCGGCGGCTAACTCCGCATCGCGGATAGCCACAGATTCGGGGTGTCTCCCACCCCACCAGAGTTTTTCCGTCGTGATAGAGCGAAACACTCCGCCGACAGCTCCGTCTATATCCACTCCGATCTCAAACTGCCCAATGCGGCAATTGTTCAATAGCCCAAAAGTCCAGTCAGGATTGGTATGTCCGAGTTGTTGCGGAACAGGATCTTTTGAAGGAAGGCCGTTCACGTCAAGAAGGAGGCGTTTGTCGGCATCACGTTGCCAAACGGTAGCGTAGTAAGTATCGGCGCGATCACCCAGGTGGAGGTTCCCGTAATGATCTCCTCCGCCATAAATGTCTGTCAAGCGGGTCACGTAATGACTCCAATTGAATGTGACGTACCAATCCAAGGATTGTAAGGAGAGGAGATGTCCGCGAACAACAGCTTCGATACCCCCAGTACTGTAACGGTTTCCATTAACACGACGCGCACTGAACCCTGATGCTTCGGAAAGAGGAAGATCTATAATTTGATTGTCGTCGATGATACGGTAAGCGGCAAAACTGATAGACAGGCGGTTACAAAAAAGGGCGGTGGAAAGTCCGGCTTCGTAAGAGATAGAACGATCGGGACGAATATTGCCGTTCACTATCGTACCGGAATACGTCACGGAAGGTGTCTGCCCATAAGTAACTCCTTTTTGATAAAGCGGATAAATACTGTAAGGAGGGAGGGAAGCGGAAACATTGACAACGGAGGAAGAGAAGCGGAGATAATCAACAAAAGACGGAAGCCGCAGATAACGGGAAAGGAGGGCGCTAAGTGATAGGGAAGGATAAAAATAAGTGTCATGTGCCGAAGGGAGGGTGGAAGAGTTGTCGGCACGGGCAGTGAGATAGAGAAAGAGGGCATCGTCGAAATCAAGATTAACCGTGAAATAGGCACTTCGCGTTTGTTGTTCGGTAAAGTCATTCGTAGCGGTAGTAGGAGCAGCAGAATTGGCCAACGAATAAAGATTGGGAAGAATCAGTCCATCGGTAGATTGATTTTCTTCGTGAAAGGTCTTCCTGTAGACAGATGCACCAGTATTGAGAGTAAAAGTCAGTTTCTCAGTCAAAGAACGGGAATAGGAAAAAAGGAGGTCGGCGTCAAGAATTTGGGTGTAGGAGTTGTGAGTGCTGTAATTACCGTTACGGGGGTCGTCGAAGTTGAGGTACGATTTAGGGCTTTTGATGTCTTCAAAAAGGCGATTTTCGTTCAGAGCGGCTCGTCCTTGCAGAGAAAAATCAGGTAGAATTTTCCACTGGAAGGATACTTTAGTATCGGTCAGGCGGGTATGTTGTTGTTGTTGCCATTCGGCAGCAGCAAAATAGGGATTGTTATACCATGCGTAGTTATAATTGGCCTGTCGGTAGCCTTCTTGCCCCGTCACGTAACGATGTCGTTCCAGTTCGCGGATATCTATGTCGCTACCCATCCAAAGAAGGAGGGTATAGATATGATTCTTTGGACCGTAACCATAACGGGGATAGTTGGGCGTATGAAGTTGATCGGCGGAGAGGGAGGCTTCAAGCTTGAAGGAAGGAGAAAGAGTAAAGCCAGCCTTAAACAGTAACCCGCCGGTAGTAAGGGAGGTATAAGGTACTTGTCCTTGTTGGAAATCATAATGCGTGGAGAAATAATATGAAGTCAAGGTACTACGATAGGTTATGGCAAGATTGTTGCGGGTAACAATGCCGGTACGGAGGAAGTGACGGAGATTATCTCCATGGGAAACAAAGTCAATAGGTACCCGTTCATAGAGTGATTTGTCATTGTACGGTGTACCTGAAACGTCGCCCCACCAAGGGATAGTTTCACCTGTCGTTTTATTCCGTAACGGACTGTTCCATTGCGGGATTTTGACTCCGGTGTTAAGTCTCGGTCCCCAAGTCATATCCCCGTCGGAGATGCCGCCGTTTTGTCCGTCCCAGAACTCGTATTGATAGTTGGAACCGCTACCATAGACATTTTGAGCTTTAGGGTATACGGTAAAGCCTGTCGTCACCATTGTGGTGGTGGAGAGCATTACTTCGATACCTTCCTTCTTGGCAGAACGGGTAGTGAACAGGATGGCACCGTTCTTGCCTCGTGCACCATAAAGTGCGGAAGCTGTGGGACCTTTCAAGACATTGACGGATTCGACGTCTTCGGTGTTAAGACTGAAAAGATTTGTTTCGACAGGAATACCGTCGAGCACAACAAGAGGTATCCGTCCCCTTAGCGAGAGTGTCGGCGCTTGAAATAAACCTGTGCGGTTGAACACCGTCAATCCTGCAACTTGACCCGATAACGCATTACCAATGTTCATCGTCTGCGCTTCCGTCAATCGCCTCGCATCAAGCCGTTGTGTGGTATAACCAAGTTGTTTGCGTAAATGAGGAATATTCATCGCCGTCACCACCACCTCTTCCAATTCTGCCGCCGGTAACATGTCTTCTACCGCTCTGTTACCGCCGCTTACCGTATCTATTACAGATGAAAATTCCGCCGCCGAGACAAATGTCCCTCCTGCTATCATCCAGCAAGTGACAAGTCTCTTCACACGACTCTTCTTTTCTTGCCGATAATCAATCTTTCAAAAAGAAAGTGGATCCACCTATGTGGTTCCCCTCTGCGAAGACGTCAACGCGATAGGTACCGGGAGAGAGGAATTCTTCAACATCCCAATATAGGGTGACGGAAGTTTCTTCGCCATTGTATTCAATAAGGCGCTTCATGGAATAAGGGACATCCTTTCCCTCAAAGAAGAAAGTATTGGCACGACTTTTTACTATGGCTTCATCGTTAGGTCTCGTAAGGCGTACGTAGAGTATCTTCTCTCCTGTTGTAGCAGTTATATTCTTACTCACATTAAAGGAAACGATAATTTGTTGGGTCTGACGGATATGTTTGGCTATCTTCCCTCGCCCGTTCACAGGTGTCACGGTTATACCGGTAGCAACTAAACGTTCGGCCAAGGTAACACGTTTTGAAAGACGTTCCTTTTCCTTGCGGAGCGTCGCTGCCTGTACGGAAACAGCTTCATACTGTGTAGTCACGACCTGTTTCTCCCGACGGAGTTGTTCGTTTTCGCGATTCAGAGAATCTATCTGTATCACATAATCCCGCATAATGGCACGGAGGGTCTCAAGCTCCTTTTTCAGTTCAGTAATACGTCTGGCATTAGTGGACTTCATCGTCCGGAGTTCCTCTTGCAGACGCTGTACCTTTTCCTGTTCGGTTACTAACAAAGAGATCAACGAGTCGTTGTCTACCGAAAATTTGTAACCTTCGTATTGTATGGAAAGCTCATTGTAATCGTCTTCGAGCATCTCTTTCTCCAATTCGAAACCCTCTACCAAAGCGTCTATCTGTTTCTTCTGGTGGAAAAAATAAAAAACTCCGCCTACTAATAGGAGAAAGGTGACGACTAGGGCTATAGTCAACCATGACTGCCTGCTCATACTCTACTGTTATCTTTTTCTGGTTTCCTGTAATGGCAGTTTTGCATAGCAAAATCCACCTCACAAAGGTAATATTTTACCACACACCGCGTTATATTTGCACCATCAAACTTCAATAGGGGTAGTGTATTTCTTATTTTTTAACTACAAAAATAAAAAGATATGAATAATACAATGAAAAGTGTATTGAAAGGAGTTGTTTTGGTGGCACTCAGTGCCGGTATTGCTGTCGTCGCCTGCTTATGGATAGTCGGGAAAAAGGAGAAAATGATATCGGGAACGATGAATGAGTACGGCTTCATACAACAGTCGACTGTTTTGCGAACGGTCGGTTTACCGCCAAGCGCAGAGAATATTGATTTCACCGAGGCGGCGGAACGTACAATACATGCAGTTGTCCATATCAAGTCTGTCGCCAAACAACAGGGGTATCCAGGCAATTTGCAGCTCTCGCCGTTTGAATATTTTTTCGGTTTTGGCGGTGGAGAATTACGTCAACCTCAACCCCGTGTAGGTGCCGGATCAGGGGTAATTATTTCGACCGACGGTTATGTAATGACCAATAATCACGTTATAGAGGGTGCTGATGAGCTTGAGGTGACGCTTAATGACAACCGTAAGTTCACAGCTCTTGTCGTAGGAGCAGATCCAACCACGGACATTGCCTTACTGAAAATTGAGGCCTCCGACTTGCCGACTATTCCCTTTGGAAATTCCGAAAACCTGAAAGTCGGCGAATGGGTGTTGGCTGTAGGGAATCCATTCAACCTTACTTCTACAGTGACCGCCGGTATCGTCAGTGCCAAAGGGAGAGGCGGTATCACACGGACGGGGGGTAACATTGAGTCGTTCATTCAAACAGATGCAGCCGTAAATCCCGGAAACAGTGGAGGCGCCTTGGTGAACACACGCGGAGAACTCGTAGGTATCAATACGGCCATTTACTCCGAGACAGGTAACTTCACGGGATACTCCTTTGCTGTACCTGTCACTATTGCCGGAAAAGTAGTGGCTGATCTGAAAGAGTTCGGTACCGTACAACGTGGATTCTTAGGCGTACAGATGACGGATGTGCAGTTTGTACCCGAAGGGGAACGGAGAAAGTTGAAAGTACTGGAAGGGGCGTTTATAGCTGATTTTTCTGATCGTAGTGCCGCCAGGGAAGCGGGTATTGAAAAGGGAGACGTAATTGTAGAAGTGAATGGTGTGACTATTAAATCGGGAAACGCTTTGCAGGAGCAAGTGAATAAGTATCGCCCGGGGGATAAAGTGAAAGTTACCGTTGATCGTTACGGTGTTGTGAAAACCTATACGGTTACTCTTCGCAATATGCAGGGAGGTACGAGTATGGTAAAGAAAAAAGAGGATGTAGCTGAGGTATTAGGGGCTGCTTTCCGTGAACTTCCTGAGAAACAACGCCGATTGTTAGGCCTTAACTATGGTATCGAAGTGGTAGCCGTGTCGTCGGGTAAACTCAAAGAAGTCGGCATTATCAAAGGATATATCATCCTCCGTGTTAACGAACAACCAGTCTCTACCCCCGATGAATTGGAATCTGTAGTGGAAAAACTCCTCAAAAACGCTTCGGCTGATAAAGTGCTCTTTATCAAAGGGATTTATCCAAATGGACGTGCGAAATATTATGCAATTGATCTGACTTCCGATTAAACAGACGGACGGTTGATACCGGTCACTATGAAACGGTTTGTAACCCTCCTTCTACCATTGGTATGCCTTTTGGCAGGGGCAGTGACGATGGCGCCGCATTTCACGGTTGCCATTGCTACCAGTCCGTCGGGGGAAGTCTTTTTCGCCCGTCGTGGGGATTATCCAAGGATAGACGTCTATACCGATGGTTCGGTCACACCGCTTCGTACTTTTCCGCTTGCCGCCGCTCCGACAGGTATTGCTTTTAGTGGCAGGCAACTTTATGTGACAACTGAAGCAAGGGGAGGAGACTTGACCGTTCTTGATGCATTGACGGGGGGAGTATGATATCAAAATAGGCGCAGGCGCCTGTTCCCCCATCCTTTCCCCCGACAACACATACTTGTACGTATGTAATCGGTTTGCGGGAACAATATCTGAAGTGGACATCACAAAGGGAAATATTCGGCGGAGTATTTCTATGATGCGGGAGCCGTGTGTCACTGTGATCGAACCTTCGGGGCGATATCTCTTTGTTGCCAACTTTCTCCCATCGGGACGCGCGGATACGGATATCGTTGCATCTTGTGTTTCGGTAATAGATAGGTGTACTTTCCGTCGTATCAAAGACATTTCCTTAACCAATGGCAGTAACGCCTTACGAGATATTTGCTGTTCGCCGGACGGACGTTTCATCTATGTGTCTCACAACCTCGGCCGGTTTACCCTTCCTACCTCCCAACTTCAACAGGGGTGGATGAATACGAGTGCTTTCAGCGTTATCGAAACGGAAGGCCTTTCTCTTGTTGCCACTATCATAGCTGACGAGCCTGAACGGGGCGTTGCCGGTATCTGGGGAATTGCCTGTAATCAGGAAACGCTTTTCCTCGCCCATTCAGGAACACACGAGGTAAGTATTATAAACCGTTTAGCTTTACATAAACGCTTGGCATACTGTGCCGATTATCAAGCTTTGTCGTCCGATCTCTCTTTTCTCTATGGTATTCGCCGCCGTTTGACTCTCCAAGGGAATGGACCCCGTTGTCTTAGCCTTACTTCGTCAAAACTCCTTGTCCCTACCTACTTTGCCGATGTCTTGAACGTCATAGATATTCCTTCGTTTACTCTTTCTTTCTTTCACTTGAATCCTTATCGGAAGGAAACGAAAGAACAGGCCGGTGAGCGTTACTTTAATGATGCAGCTTATTGCTATCAACAATGGCAAAGTTGCAGTGGATGTCATCCCGAAGATGGACGTCCTGACGGACTGAATTGGGATTTGATGAATGACGGTGTCGGGAACCCTAAGAATTGTAAGAGTTTGCTGTTTAGTCACGTAACACCGCCGAGCATGATTTCCGGTATACGCCCTTCGGCAGAGATTGCCGTGGATGCCGGTTTTCGTTTCATCCAATTCCATGAGTTACCGGAAGAGGCATTAGATACGGTAAACGCTTACTTGCGTTCGCTTTGCCCGATGCCAAGCCCTTTCCTGGTGAACGGTCGCCTTTCGAGTAAGGCGGAAGCGGGGAAGAAAGTCTTTGAGCGATTGCATTGCGGGAATTGCCACAGCGGCGCTTATTACACAGACGGGAAACGATATTGTATCGGTGACGATGTGGAGTTTACCGAAGGCTGGGATACACCCACTCTTCGCGAGGTATGGCGTACCGCTCCGTATCTTTTTGACGGGAGAGCGCCTACCATGGAGAGTGTCTTTTCCACTCACCGCCATGGTGTTGACCACCATTTGTCTCCGGTGGATTTGGAGGCTCTCACAGAGTATGTAAACTCACTGTAACCTTCCGCATTGAGCCGTTGTACAGGGGTTATGAACCGATGTCACGGCGAAAATATTTGCCTTCAAAATGAATTTGCGGGATGTAAGAGTAGGCATGTTCAAGCGCTTCGGCAACATTTGTACCGAAAGCACCCACAGCCAGGACGCGCCCGCCGCTTGTCAATACTTGGTGAGTTTCTCTCTCCAACTTGGTTCCGGCATGGAAGACGAGAGCTTCAGGCGGTAGTTTATCGAAGCCGGTGATGGCTTTGCCTGTTTCATAAGTTTCGGGATAGCCCTTGCTTGCCAATACCACAGTGGCAGCAGCCCGCTCGTCAATCACCATGTCACGTTTGTGTAAATCACCAATGGATACCCCTTCGAATAAGTCGGTAAGACTGCTTTTGATGCGAGGAATGACGACTGCCGCCTCAGGGTCTCCCATCCGGCAGTTATACTCAATGAGAAAGGGGTTTCCATCTACATTCATCAAGCCGAAGTAAAGAAAACCTTTATAGACAACGCCTTCCGCCTGCAAACCGATGACAGTCGGTTTGATGATACGTTCTTCGACCTTTTTTGAGAATGCATCATTCACAAAAGGAACAGGCGAAATGGCACCCATTCCTCCAGTATTAGCTCCAGTATGACCTTCACCTATTCGTTTGTAATCCTTTGCGTTTGGTAACATCTTGTAATGATTACCATCTGTCAGGATGAAGAAAGAGACTTCTTCGCCGTCGAGAAATTCTTCGATCACCACCGTTGTACCCGCCTCCCCAAATTTACCTCCAAGCATAGCTCTCAGTTCCGTTTCGGCTTCTTTCAAAGTTTGTGAAATAACCACTCCTTTTCCGGCAGCCAACCCATCGGCTTTCAGGACATAAGGAGGGGTACGTTCCCTGAGAAAAGCTATTCCTTCGTCAAGATTGGCGGCGACGATGGCAATACTCTCTGCGGTTGGGATATGGTGCCTCCGCATAAAATCTTTTGCAAAACGTTTACTGCCTTCCAATCTGGCACCAGCCTGATCGGGGCCAATGAAGTGTACGGTGTCCAAGCGAGAGTCTTTCCGGAAGAACTCACGGAGCCCATTGACCAGAGGCACTTCGGGGCCGACAACAACCATTTCAATATTATGATCAATCGTTACCAAAGCTATGCGGTGGAAATCGTCTACCGCTATATCGTGAGAGATACTTATTTGTGCTGTTCCTGCGTTACCGGGTATGGTAAACAGTTTCTTTATCAGATCTTCATCTTGCTTAAGTTTCCATGCCAGAACGTGTTCTCTCGCTCCCGAACCAATTACCATTATGTTCATCTTGTTCCTCCTTTTTTTGGAGTGAAACTTTGAGCCATAAGCGTTTTGTGTTCCTTGTTCGTACCAGCAAATAACTCATAACTACGAAATTCACATGGCAATTGCCCATTGAAAACATGAAATTTGGCCGACGGGTGCAGACCTATCTGCACAAAACATTCGTCTCGATAGCCGAGTACCCATGCCGAACCACCTGTAAACTGGTGTTTCAAACGTTCACCGAGCAATTTATAGACTTCCGTTAAGTCACGCACTTTTAAGCGTTCCCCATAAGGTGGGTTGGTTACGAGAATAGCCGGAAGGGGTGGATCGGAAAAAAGTTGTAACGGCCGACGACTCACTTTGACATATTGGGAAAGTCCGGCACTTTCTACATTTTTTTTAGTGGCATCAACCGCCATAGGGGAGATGTCATAACCATAACAACAGAAATCGAAAGGACGTTCCTTGCTGTCATCTTCGGAGATTTCGGCAAAAAGCCCTGCATCAAAATCCAACCATTTTTCGAAAGCAAATGATTTGCGATACATTCCAGGTGGGATATTGAGAGCTATCATGGCGGCTTCTGTCAAGAAGGTACCCGATCCACACATCGGATCTATGAAATTAGTCTCTCCCCGCCACCCTGTCAGGAGGATAAGTCCTGCGGCAAGGACCTCGTTAAGAGGCGTTTCCAATTGTACTACACGATACCCTCTCTTGTGCAGGCTTTCGCCTGAACTATCTAGTGACAAGGTTGCCTTGTCTTCGGAGACATGAAGATGAAGATAAAGGTCGGGGGATTCGGCATTAACTGCGGGGCGTATGTCACCTTTTTTTTTCCAGTAGTCTACTACGGCGTCTTTCACTCGATAGCAGGCAAAGCGAGTGTTGGTGACACAAGAGGAATATGCTACCGTATCAACGACAAAAGACATTGTAGGTTGCATATATTTACTCCACTCAAACTGCGATAATGCATCATAGATGTGGCTGGGTTCGACTACCTTGAACTCCACCAATGGCAACAAGATACGTAAGGCTGTCCGACAATGGAAATTAGCCTTATACAACATCGCCTTGTCTCCACGGAATGATACCGAACGGCAACCTTCCTGCACTTGTTCCGCACCAAGTTCCCGCAATTCATCCGCAAGTATACCTTCCAATCCTTGCAGGGTCTTAGCTATCATTTCAAAACTCATACAAGCTTCTTTCCTTACTGTCTCTTCCGTCGACACCGCCATTAGCGGTGCAAAGATAACATTTACACCCTTTTGAAAGAGTATATTCACAGGGTAAAAGTGATACTTTTGCAACCGCGGAGTGCAGAACCTTCTTTCCCATTTCCATAGAAACAATGATTGAGCTAAATCAAGAATATCTCTCCCGCCTTAGAGAGCTTGTTGCTGCACACGAAAGCGACAAGGTGTGCACACTCCTCGAAGAGTTGCACCCCGCCGATATTGCCGAATTACTTCAAGAACTTGATCTTGAGGAGGTTATCGCCCTCTATCCTTTTATGGACGAGGATAAAGCGGCGGATGTCCTCATGGAACTTGATGAGGAAGATCGTCGTCGTATCCTTAAAGAACTGCCTCCGGAGCTTATTGCAGGACGTTTTATAGATAACCTTGATACCGACGATGCCGTCGACCTCATTCAAGAGCTTGACGAAGATATTCGTGATGAGGTTCTCTCCCATTTGGAAGACGTTGAGCAGGCAGGGGATATTGTTGACCTCCTTAAATACGACAGGGATACCGCCGGGGGACTTATGGGGACGGAGATGATCGTGGTGAACGCCAATTGGAGTATGCCTCGGTGTATTGATGAGATGCGTATCCAGGCTGAGGAGATGGAAGAGGTATACTACGTCTATGTGGTAGATGATGATGAACGTCTACTGGGTCTCCTGCCTCTCCATCACTTGATTACACACCCTTCAGTATCGAAGATTAAGCATGTCATGAAAAAAGATCCTGTTGCAGTGCATGATAGCGACAGCATTGAAGAAGTGGCACAAATAATTGAAAAATACGACCTTGTCGCCGTTCCGGTAATCGACAGCATAGGACGGCTAGTTGGGTGCATCACTATTGACGACGTGATGGATGAAGTCCGCGAGCAACATGAACGAGATTATCGCCAAGCTTCAGGTATCTCGCAGGATGTGGAGACTTCTGATAACGTTCTCCTACAGACAGCTGCCCGCTTGCCGTGGTTGCTTATCGGTATGATAGGAGGTATAAGCAACTCTGTCCTCCTGGGCGGTTTTGAAGCTAATCTTGCCCTCCATCCGAAGATGGCTTTTTTCATTCCTCTTATCGGTGGGACGGGAGGAAACGTGGGGATACAGTCTTCTGCTATTGTTGTACAGGGTTTAGCAAACAAATCTCTCAAACCAAAAAATATTTGGGCGCAGGTGTTTAAAGAGACCTTAGTGTCTCTTATCAATGCCGGTATCATAAGCCTTGTTGTTTTTGCTTACAACTACTTTACTCTTGGCGATCCGGATATCACTACCTCCGTTTCATTGAGCTTGTTTACCGTCGTGATGTTTGCCAGCCTCTTTGGCACCCTTGTCCCACTGGCACTGGAACGGGTGAAGATAGATCCTGCATTAGCTACGGGGCCGTTCATCACTATCACCAATGACCTCATAGGCATGATGATCTATATGACGATCACTACCATCCTTTTTAGTTTGTGAAGAAATCGTCGTCATAATCCCCATACAGCCTGTCATTCCTGTTCATTCCTGTTCATGCCTGTCTATGACGAGACCCGTAGCCATCAGCCTCCTCATAATAAGAGGCACTCACCAACTCACTATTTTCTTTTTGAAATCTATAACTTAAAATTATTTTATTTAGATATAGTTCAGGTAATTATCTCTGCTTACCACATCAAAAACGGCGTTTGGGTAGGTCTCCATAAAAATACCCTGAATATTCGGTTTCTTATTTCCCCATTTAAACTCCAAGGCGGTCAGTGAATCCGAACGGTCTTCGATAAGGTCTATTTCCTGACGGTCGTATGTCCTCCAAAAATAAAACGATGGAGCGGCTGGTAACTATTGGAGCTACTCTACCAATGGAGAAAAGAAGTGTATCTATTCTTATTTTGTTTTCAAACAGCTCCATGTTCGTTGCTTTTAATCATGAGAAATTACCTTATTTAGTTGCAAAATACATAGTATGACAAGAATAGATTTTGAGAGAGAATAATCAAAATATTTTTACTCTCTTCAATCCTTCGTTTAAAATATATGATGATTCGCTCTTTCTTTTCTTTACAGTTGTTCGGTCATATATCTCTAATACTTATTGAACATATAAATTCATGGATTGTGAACTCTTTATTTCAGATACCTCCCCATCTCCCCCCCCCCTAAATCATCATATAGAGTTTGTAATATCGCTTTTCCTTTTGTGACACGATCGGGATTGGATGTGGGCTCTTCCAGGATCACCTTATCCGGATGATTGTCATAAACCGACACGCCCGTACTGTCCTTAAATCCAAAACCGTTGTTGAAGCAAAAAAACACAAACGGATAAGTGTATGACGTACTGAAAACATCGCGGCTGAACACAAAATCATCGTGCGGAATGTCCAACTGTCCGAGTAAAGTAGCCGCGAGGTCGGTTTGATTCATTAGAATATCCACTTTCAGAGGCTTAGCGACTGCTCCCCCTAACCACAACATCGGAGTATGGAAAAAATCCGGATCGCGAACAGTCCGCCTCTCGGGATACGGGCAACCATGGTCGGATAAGAAAATAATCAACAGATTATCCCACACAGGCGTCTTTTTTAGCTTGTCAATAAACTGTCCGACACATTCGTCCGTATAGGCAAAGGCATTGGCAATTTTGTTTTCCAAACGATAGTAGGGCACAATAAACGGTTCGTGACTGCTCAAAGTCAGAAAACCGGTATGCCAGAGGGAATCCTTGTGTGTACTGATTTTATTGTACAGATAGTTGAATGTAATATCGTCGTTCACACCCCATGCATGAGTATGTTGCTCCTTCAACGTGAAATCTTCATCCGAGACTATTTTCTTGTATCCGGAACTCCAAAAATAGCTCCTCATATTGGTGAAATCAATGTCTCCACCGTACAGAAAATCGGAGTGGTATCCTACTATACCCAAACTCTTGGCGATGGCGGCTAAGTTCCTGCTTTTAACAGGTAGTTTCATTACAGACACCGTCGGCAAACCAGGGTATCCGCTTAAAGCGCTTACGATACCTCTGTCTGTACGGAAGCTGTTGGAATAAAATTGCGTGAAAGAAATTCCTTCTTCGGACAAACGGTTAATATTGGGAGTAATGTCCGGTTCTCCGCTAAGCACTTCGATCATGCTTGCCGAAAACCCTTCTAAGAGGACAATTACTAAATTGGGACGATAGGTGTTCAACAGGCGAACAGGTGTCACTCCTCCTTTGGAATATAAATCTTTGAAAATTTCCTTTCGTTCATCTTCCGTGAAAAAATTGAACCGTTCGGAAAAATTCTCCGATTTATTGAAAGAGTACATGAAACTGAATACAGGATTGACAGCCGAGTGATTCAAAAACTGATTGTCGCTGAAATACACTCTTCCCACATTTGCCGTCGAATCTTTGAATCCGCCGCGGATAAAGCCAAACAGAACGATCCCTGTTAATAACATTGACAATACCCCCCCCCTTAATTTTCTCGCCACAGTCTTTACCGGTAAAAACCTCGCAGGCGTAATTTTCAAGAACAACCACATATACAATCCACATAACAACAAAATAACAAGTACGCGGACAATAATAAATATAACCGATATGTTTGCCATTGCATTAGAAGGAGAGTCAAGATAGAACAACGCCATGGCGTCCAACTTGAAATCCCAAAAGCCATAAAGCGAAGCATCTGCCACAAAAACGATGGCGGTAAACAGGGATATTATTACATAATAGGGTAATAAAATCATCCGCAAGTTCATCTTGTAAAAGAAAATGCTGAACAATAACCCTAACCATGGTAAGAGCAGGAAATAACCGGTTGTAGTCAAATCCAATTTCA
>JAITRW010000004.1 GCA_031288175.1 Tannerellaceae bacterium | reverse complement strand
AAGTTTTATCAAAGGCAATGACTCTCCGGAAAGACCCATGGCAACAGAAATATTAGGACAAGTCCTGTATCTTTTCCATGAAGAATACCTATTTTTGGGGTGGGAAAGATATACCCCCTGCGATCCTCCTTCCGGTATCGGAGAGTTCTACTACTCCTCAGTAAATCCATAGATTAAAAAGACAGAGTTCTGATAGAGATCTGTACACTAGTTTTATCCTATAAGAATTTGAGTCATGCGCAGTACTTTTAAAAGTTGAGGTGAGGGGCGGAGAGAGAAGAAAGGCTAATTGGCAGGGCATTTTAATGGTTTTGAAAGGAGGTTTAATTACAGAGGGAATAACGAAAAACAAAGGGAAAAAGAAATAAGGTGGGCAATGATTATTCACTTTTTTGCAGTAACTTAGCAGTGAAAAAGCGCGTATTTTATGTCGTTGAGGGTAACGATATAAAGTGGGCATTTCGAAGGAATGCTCAGAATGGTCATGGCGAAATCAGGCGAAAAGAGGATGCTAAGTTCGTTTCAAGTGTAGTAACAATCTTGGCATACGTAACGGTAAATGCATGGAATTGCCTATTATTATCTATCATTCTATGCGAAGGTTACCCGAATGAGATGTTTGAGTATAAACTTCTTTTCCTTCGGTACATTTCTGGATAAGGAAAGTATATAGTTTGTATTTTTTATTGAATCGAAAAGGGCATCCTCGTAACTTACATAGTCACCAAAAATTTGTTCTCCGATGATGACGAGAGTAATAACTATTGTATTTCTTTACCAGTTCTCCTTGATTGTCAAGGTAGTATTGAAACGCTCTATCCAGCAATACCTATAGCATTGTTGTAAGTTGATACTGTAAATGTAGGCGTCTGTTGTAAATATTCACATAAAATTGTGTTAAAAACAGGTCGTCATAGCGAGATATTTGGAAAGAATTCTTACATTTGTGATGATTTTAGAATACGCCACTTTCGTAGAGACATCGTGGCAATCCGGACGTTAAATAATAGTTGTAAAAAAGATCGAATCATACACAATGAAGCTGAAAACAGAGGAAATGGAAAACAAATTTCTTCGACAAATGAAGTAAAGGGATCAGGTATTGCTAATACCTCTTCTCCTACGCAGGTGGTACGGTTTGAGTTAGTGGACGCGTATACCTTGAACAAATTGGTGTTCCCGAATGATTTTTTCTTTTATCCGCCGGATAATGCCTATCATCTGCATAGGGAGTTAATCTCTTCCTTTGATGGAGTACGGGGTGAGATGCCTTTCGTTTGGTTCGATTCCGCCACTCCACTTGCACATGGGGGGGGTTGGTGCTTTAATCAGGGTCCTATGTCTACCGACAACTTCCGGTTGGACTTTCAAACCGTACCCGGTACAGAACTTCTCGTGACAGAGAGTTGGACTATGTTCATTTGACAGCCTGAGACAGGAAATGTACTTACTGTGCCTGTCACTGTCAGACCAACGGTTTACGTTAAATGTTTCTATACCGCATGGATTTTCTACATATAACGATGGACCCTATCAAATGAACTTTGCTTTTAGTCCTATTGCCCAGAAAGGAAAGAAGTATGATGCACAAGTTTATTGGCGCTTCTAAATAAAATACCATACAACATGAAGAAAATATTATCCATTAGCAGCAGTATTAGCATCTTGTGAAAGGAAAACACCCAACCTCCGTAAACTTCCATTCGGTCTCTCTCCTTTGGGCATTATCCGCCTGTATTTGTTGGATCTCATTTTCCCTACCGTCTTCTCCCTGTTAGCAAAAATCTTAAACTTTGGCTACTTTTGCACTTATGGAAAATCCTATTGAGCTCTTAAAGAGAGTACGCAAACGACAGCACTTTCTGGACAGTTGCTGTGGGGCGTATGCTTTCGTGGGTATTGGTAACCATAGCTTGCATAACTTATACCCCGTGATTCACTACCTGCATGTCCCGCTCAAATACATAGTGGTGAAAAACAAGGGAACGGCAGACTTGGTGAACAGCTCCCATTTCGGTGTATCGGCTACAACAGACCTGGAGGCCGTATTACAGGACAGAGACATAAACGGCATCTTTATCTCTGCCGCTCCCCAATCCCATTACGGACTTGTCAAAAAATGCCTCCAGCAGGGGAAAAATGTCTTTGTCGAAAAGCCGCCTTGCCAAACCTTCGGTGAGTTGACGGATCTGATCGCTGCCGAAAAAGCATCCCAACGTTTTTGCCTCGCCGGTCTGCAAAAGAGGTACTCCTCCTGCGTGAATATCCTGCGCACGCGGCTGCAATCTGCGGACGTCATTTCTTATAATTACCGTTTCCTCGTGGGGGCATACCCCGAAGGTGATACCTTGCGTGATATTTATATCCATCCCCTTGACCTGATCTCCTTCCTGTTCGGTGAGCCGGAACAGGTGTCGGTCATTGAGACCGGCCCATCGCGTGCCGTCAACACGCTCTTCCTACAAGTGCGGCACAGGCATGCCGCCGGTATCCTCGAACTGTCTACACAATACGCTTGGAACCGGACGCAAGAAACCTTGTCCGTGAATACCGGCGGCGGTATTTACTCCCTGCAGGATCACCGATCGTTGATCTTTGAACCTAAAAGCCGCCCCTTCTTTTCTATTCCGCGGGAGAAGATCTTCCATACTCCTCCCGAAAAGATATACCTCTTCGATGGGAACAGCTTTCTGCCTGTTTTTGAGAACAACCAGCTCGTGTCGCAAGGTTATTTCTCCGAAATAAAAACCTTTGTCCGGCTCTGTGAGAAGAAGAAAGCAGAAAACCTCTCCACACTTTCATCATTATCGGCCACCTATAAACTTATAAAATCTATAGCAAGTTCATGTACGACGTCAAAGACTACCTAACCAGGGGGCTTCTTTTTGCGAACAATGCCCTCTTTCCCCGGCACAAAAAGTTGGCTACCCTTATGTTCTACTCCACCAATGCCTGCAACTCCAGGTGTAAGCATTGTCGGGTGTGGACACAACAGCCGACTGTCCACATTCCCAAGGATAAGATCGTCGAGATTATGAAAAGTCGTTGCATCTCAAAAAATACCACCGTAGGTCTTGAAGGCGGTGAGTTTCTGTTACATCCTGAGGCGGAGGAGATCCTTGCCTGGTTCGCACAGAATCATCCCAATTTCGAATTACTGTCCAACTGCCTCACGCCTCAACGCCTTATCGGAAGTGTTAAGAAATATCCCCCAAAACGCCTTTACCTTTCCTTGGACGGCGAGAGAAAAACCTATCTCTATATGCGTGGAAGAGATGGCTTCGACAAAGTCATTCAGGTTATTAAGGCCTGTAAGGATGCCGTCCCCATCTCCCTGATGTTTACCCTTTCTCCTTTCAATAGCCTTGAAGATATGGAGTTTGTAGTAGACCTTGCCAAGCAATACAATATAGATGTGCGCATAGGTATCTATAATGACATCGCTTTTTTTAATACCGTCGATATCCCCCCCCCCTCGATCATAAAAAAGATGAATTTTACGACTTTGTCAACCGTATTCCCGAAAACGTCAAAAATACTTCCGAAAATTACGACTTTTTGATTCTTTACAACGAATGGCGCACTGGTAGACTGAAACTTAACTGTCACAGTATCTTCGATTCCCTCGTCATTCATCCCGACGGGAATGTCCCTGTGTGCCAGAAGCTAGACGTCAGTCTGGGTAATATTTATAACAACACCCTTGATCAAATCTATAACACACGTAGAAACAAAGGGGAAGTAAATCCGAAGTATTACGCTAGAAATTGTAACGGATGCTGGATCAATTTCCATAGGAAATACGACATCGTCCTGCTCCGCACGCTTGAAAAATTCCTCCCAAAACCTTTTATCCAGCTCTTCTACGGTAACTATCGCTGGACATCCGACCCTCGCATCACTTTCTCCCGCCTGATCCATAAATAACTATTTTTTATCCGAAATCTACCGGATTTTCGGACAGATTTTTAGGCAAGGAAGATATGAATGACAGTATTTCATAAACAATAAGGGAACGATTAAGTTTGACGATTAATTGCCCTAATAAGGATGGATTACTGGATTATGCCTTTTATAAAAGTGCTTAGCTTATCCAGTTCCTCCTGATTGGGGTGTCCCTTGTGTAGCGCTTTGAATTGCCCTCGGCAATGAAATTCTCTTTCATCAACAGGGAGGTTTTGCTTTTTCAAAAGTCTTTTTACCTGTGTATAGGAACCAGATAAAACCGCGGCAGAGCTAAAACATACCACATTCTTAACCTTTTTATCTAAAGAGAAAAAAAACTCTTTTATTTTATTGTCAATGCCCGCCATATAGACGGCACTTCCCAGGAAAAGTATATCTACCTCTTCGGTGATGGGAACATCTACCGTTTCCGCTTTAATACCTGTCACCTTGGACACCACTTCGGCCATCTTTGCTGTGTGGCCAGTCTTTGAAAAATACCTGATTGCAATTTTCATTGATTTTTATTCTTGTGTGTTTAATCCGGTTCCAAGTCTCTTAACCATGCCAAGATAAATTCTTCTAGTGATACCCCGAAGGGAGAGGAACTTTTCATTTTTCCTCTACTCCTTCCGAATAATCAAAAAAACATACGTTGTCTTTATTTTACAATCTTTCCCGCATCGGTAAGATACCGAATAAACGCATTCCATTCGGCCTCTCTCTTTTGGGCATTATCTTCCCGTATCCGTTGGATTGCGTTTTTTTTACTACCATCTTCTCCCAAGTTAGCAAACTTGTCAAGTGAGGGATAGCCATCCAGTAGATAGAATTTAGAATCTTCTATCACAAATACCAAATCGTTATAGAAGAAACTGGCTATTGGAGAATATACATCTGCCACCAATAAGGGCTTCTCGCCCAAGTAAAAAGCCAGTTTAACAAAAAGCCCTACAATACGTTTATTAAGGTTATTTGCCGTTGATGAACCAGTAAATACAATTTCCCCAGTGGCAACATTAAAGGATTTAATATCATTTCCACTAAAAACGATATTTTCCCCTTCAAAGGGTCCTTCATACGGAAGAAGCTCCCCTCCTCCTGTCGGAGTAGGCGGTTTTGTTGGCCAATAATCCGGATGGTTCGGATGATTGGAATTTTCAGGATCAATAATTGTTGTATCTGTTGTCCTTGATAGAACAACCAATACCTCTGTCTTTTGCGCTTCATCAAGATCTGCCGTTTTTTGCGCTTCATTGTCATCGCCACTGCATGAAAAGAAAGCAACTGCTACTCCTGCCGCAACCGTCAAAGAATTTTTCATGATTATTTAGTTGTTAGATGTTTACTTTAAGTGTTGATGGAAACAGACTGTCCACCTTCGCGAGACAGCGATTTCCAATTTACTCCATTATCTAAGGTGCAATGTTACCTAAAACTTCGGAATTGGTTACTTTTTCCAAGGAAAAAACTTGTACCCCTGATTCACTACCTGCATGTCCTACTCAAAATACATAACTACGTCATAAATATGCCGGGAATGTTGATACCAGTAATGAATTCATTACCTTTGTCTTCCGAAAAGAGTAAATTTATGGTAAGGCAAGGAATGAGAGTGTGGATATCGTGGTTAATCTTGTCAATAGGATTGTTGGCTTGTACAGGAAAAATGTACCGCTACGAAGAAGTAAAGGGAGACCCCCTCAATGCCCGTATCTACACATTGGACAACGGTCTGAAAATATATACCACTATCAATAAAGAAACGCCGAGGATACAGACCTATATCGCCGTTAGAGTAGGAGGGAAGAACGATCCTGCAGAGACTACAGGCTTGGCGCATTACTTTGAACACCTTATGTTCAAAGGTACCAAGCAGTTCGGTACACAGAATTACGATCAAGAGCTTCCTCTGCTTGACGCTATCGAAGACCTTTTTGAGACCTATCGATTGACAACTGATTCCTGTGAACGTAAAGTTCTCTACTATACTATAGATAGCCTGAGTTTTGAAGCCTCAAAGATTGCCATTCCTAACGAATACGACAAGCTCTTGTCCGCTATCGGAGCCAACGGAACGAACGCTTATACAGGCTTTGATATGACCGTTTATACTGAAGATATCCCTTCCAATCAAGTGGAAAATTGGGCGCGCATACAAGCCGATCGTTTTGAAAACAATGTGATACGAGGTTTCCACACTGAGCTGGAAACGGTCTATGAGGAAAAAAATATGTCTCTGACACGCGACTCTCGAAAAGTCTATGAAGGAATGCTTTCCGTACTTTTTCCTGACCATCCTTACGGCACGCAAACTGTGCTCGGTACGCAGGAACATCTCAAAAATCCTTCCATAAAGAACATTAAAAAATACCATGATATATGGTATGTACCCAACAATATGGCGATTTGTCTTTCAGGTGATTTTGATCCCGATACAGTCGTCGCCCTTATTGACAAATATTTCGGACACCTGAAACCCAATCCCGAACTCCCCTCTCCCCCCACAGTAAATGAGAATCCCCTGAAAGGAGTGGAAGAAAAGGAAGTAATAGGATTAGAAGCCGAAAATGTAACTATCGGTTGGCGTATGCCCGGTGCAAACAGTAAAGAAAGCGATCTGCTGGCCATTGTGAGTGAAATCTTGAGTAATGGGCAAGCCGGCTTGGTGGATATAAACCTTTTACAAGAACAAAAGGTACTGTCGGCCTATGCGGGGAACTATTTGATGTCGGATTATTCTATGTTTGTCATCGGAGGACGTCCGAAAGCAGGGCAAACGGTAGAGCAAGTCAGGGATCTCTTGCTCGGCGAAGTGCATAAGCTCCGTCACGGAGAGTTTGATGACGATTTATTGGAAGCTATTGTCAACAACTACAAGCTCTACCTCATGCAGCAGCTTGAAAATAATGCCTCTCGCGCCGATATGTTCGTCTCTTCTTTCATTAATCGTACCGAATGGAAAGACGAAGTAGAAACTATCGACCGCCTCAGTAAAATATCTAAGGTCAATGTAACCGAATTTGCATCTAAATACCTTGCGGAGAACTACGCCGTCATATACAAGCGTCAAGGGAAAGATCCTAACGAGAAAAAGATAGACAAACCCGTTATTACACCCATACAGACCAATCGCGACACGGTGAGTGCTTTCCTTCGCGACATTCAGCTCGCCGCTGCTGCAGTCCCCCCTGTAGAACCGGTTTTCATAGACTTTGATACTGAAATAACCAAGTTGCAAGCTACTCATGCCAATATTCCACTCCTTTACAAACAAAATACGACAAATCAGGTCTTTTCCCTGACCTTCCTTTTCAATATGGGTAGTGATCATGACAAAGCTATCGGTACAGCTTTCCAGTACATGAAGTACTTAGGTACTTCTACTCGTAGCCTCAAAGACATCAATGAAGCTTTTTACAAGCTGGCTTGTCATTTCGACGTCTCTTATAGTACCGATCGTACTTACGTAACCCTCAGTGGGTTAGCCGAGAAGATGCCGCAAGCCCTTGCTCTCCTCGAAGAACTGATTGCCGATGCCCAACCCGATACAGATAAATACGCCAACCTTGTTGACGATATCCTCAAACGCCGTGCCGACGCGAAACACAATCAGTCTGCCAATTTCAACGCCTTGCTCCAGTATGCCATGTGGGGACCGAAGTCCCCGTTTACGAATATCCTTTCTACTGACGAGCTTCACTGTATGGATCCCGCCGAATTCACCGGACGTATCCATGCAATGAACACCTTCGAACACACCATCCTTTATTATGGTCCTGACACTCCTGATGCCCTTCTTGCCGTTCTTACCCAATATCACACTACTCCCGTGACGCTTCTCCCTATTCCCACAGCTTCCCCTTTCCGCCATGAACAAACAACGAAGAACAAAGTGTTCCTTGCCCAGTATGATGCCAAACAAATCTATTTTGCAGCTGTTTCCAACCGAGGAGAGACTTATGATCCCGCCATACAACCTACCATAGATTTGTACAACGAATATTTCAGCGGGAGCATGAATGCCATTGTTTTTCAGGAGATGCGTGAGGCGCGCGGGTTGGCCTATTCTGCCGCCGCTTCCCTTATTTCCCCTATCCGCCTTGAACATCCCTACATATACAGGACATTCATTGCCACGCAAAACGACAAGGTGTCCGATGCCATCACCGCTTTTAATACCATCATCAATGAAATGCCCGAATCTCCCGTCGCCTTTACCCTTGCCCGTGAAGCCCTTATCGCCCGTCTTCGTACCGACCGTATCATCAAAGACGATATCCTTTGGGCTTACCTCCTTGCTAAAGACCTCGGATGCACGATTGATTCACGGAAAGCCCTTTATGAAGCCGCCCAAACCCTCACCCTTGACGATATCATCGCTTTCCAAAAGCAATGGATAAAAGGGCGCAATTATACATACTGTATTCTTGGTGATGCGCACGACCTTGACCTCGGTGCCCTTGTCACCTACGGTACACTCACCAAACTAACACAGGCGGAACTCTTCGGTTATTAACGTAACTATCTAAAAATGAAACGAGTATTATTTACTATCATTTATTCGTCTACCCTCTCTTTGCTATCGCTTACGGCGCAAACCAAAGAAACAGTAGTACTTATAGAAACCGATCTGGGCAAGATCAAGGTAAAGCTCTACAACGAAACGCCTCAACATCGGGATAATTTTATCAAGAATGTCTCTGCCAAGCTATACGATGGTATCCTCTTCCACCGCGTGATCAAGCACTTCATGATACAAGCAGGAGATGTAAACTCAAAGACGGCAACGGCCGACACACCACTCGGCAACGGCGATCTCGGTTATACTATCCCCGCCGAATTTATTTATCCCAAGTATTTTCACAAACGTGGTGCGCTTTGTGCAGCCCGTACCGGTGATCACGTCAATCCTGAAAAGGCTTCTTCCGCCAGCCAGTTTTATATTGTCACCGGCAAGTATTATACGGATATGGAGTTAGACAAGATGGAACGGGTAACAGGTATGGCCTTCACTTCCGAACAACGGCAAGCTTATATGAAAGATGGCGGTGCTCCCCACTTGGATGGTGCCTATACAGTTTTCGGTGAAGTTATAGACGGGATGAAAATAGTGGATGAGATACAATCTTCCCCAACAGGGAATCAGGATCGTCCCCTTAAAGATATCTGTATTAAGTCCGCCGCCATCGTCAAGAAATGAATGGAAACACTTCTTCTAAATGAAAATTGCACATCGGTGTTACCCTAAATGTACATAAGCTACTCTTGATGTAATCTGGTGTACACAACCTTCTTGTGAGGTGTTTAACGGAAATTTACCTAATACTCCTCTTCATTGAAAAAGAAATCCTCTTTGCTCGGATAGTCCGGCCAGATATCCTCCATACATTCATAGATTTCACCCTCGTCCTCCATCTCTTGCAAGTTCTCTATCACTTCCAAGGGAGCGCCGGAGCGTTGGGCGTAGTCTATCAACTCTTCCTTTGTAGCAGGCCAAGGAGCATCTTCCATTTTAGAGGCAAGTTCTAACGTCCAATACATAAACTGTCACGAATTTAAGGTAACTCTGCGCAACACCGCAAAGGTATATAATATTCACTATGCAAATCCAGCCTCCCAAACAATTTCATTTTCCCCATTATTCAGGCTTTCTTTACGAGCAAGAACAAAGAAATAATCCGACAGGCGATTAATAAAGGTTAATAAAAGATCGTCCACAGATGCCTTTTGAGCAAGGAGGCATATCCCTCGTTCAGCCCTTCGGCAAATCGTCCGGCAGACATGCGCTATGGCGGCATTGTAATTACCACCCGGAAGGACAAAAGCCCTCATAGGAGGAAGCCCTCCATCAAGGTGGTCTATCTCCTCCTCCACGCATTGAATATCTGCCTCTGTGAGTTTACTTGGAGCTACCGGATCTGTCTTCTTCGTGTCGGTCGCAAGGTAAGCTCCGATAGAAAACAGCTTGTGTTGGACAAGTAACAGAAAGTCTTTATCTCTTTTTTCGTTCACTGTCACTCTGAGAAGCCCGATGAAAGAGTTCAACTCATCCACCGTTCCATAACTCTCAATCCGGAGGTCACTTTTGGGTATTCGTACTCCTCCGACCAGTGAAGTCCATCCCTTGTCTCCACCTTTAGTATATACTTTACTTCCTTTCTCCTTGCCCTTCATCTTTTTGCCAATAGTCCATGACACCGACACTCGACTTTTCCTTTCGGAACGGGAACAAAGGTATGAAAAAGTAATTCATACCTTTGGTGCGATTTGGTGTGTTCACGAAGGGGTTGCCTTAAAACTGATACAAGTGTACTATATACTATGATGTGGAATGAGCGAATGGAGACAATGGAGCGGGACGAAATGCGTAAATTGCAAGATGTCCGCTTACGTAATGTGGTAAAGCACGCTTACCATAATTCGCCCTTTTATCGGCGAAAGATGCAAGAAATAGACCTCTCCCCCGAAGACATACAGGGAATAGGGGACATCACGAAATTGCCTTTCACCGTCAAACAAGACCTCCGCGACAATTACCCCTTCGGGCTTATGGCTGTTTCAATGGCAGAAATTGTCAGGTTGCAAGCCTCTTCCGGAACAACAGGGCAACCCATTGTAGTTGGTTATACACGAAAAGATTTAGCTGTTTGGACAGAAGGCGTTGCCCGTTGTCTGACGGCTTACGGAGTGACGCGTAACGACTTGGTTCAAGTTTCTTTCGGTTATGGCCTTTTCACCGGTGGATTGGGAGCACATAACGGAGTGGAAGCCATCGGCGGAACGGTTATCCCTATGAGTAGCGGCAATACGCAAAAACAGATCCGGCTTATGCATGATTTTGGTGCAAAAGCACTCGCTTGTACGCCGTCTTACGCACTTTATCTGGCGGAGACTATCCATGAGGGTAACATTCCCCTTGAAGAATTCCGTCTCCGTATAGGAGCTTTCGGTGCAGAACCTTGGACGGAAAACATGCGTAAGGAGTTAGAAGAAAAGCTCCATATCAAAGCTTACGACCTCTACGGACTGACAGAGATTTGTGGACCTGGAGTAGGAGGAGAGTGCGAGTGTCAGCAAGGAACACACCTTTGGGAAGATCACTTTTTCCCTGAAATAGTAGATCCCGTTACTTTGAAACCCGTGGAACTCGGTATGAAGGGTGAACTCGTCTTCACTACGTTGACAAAGGAGGGAATGCCGATGTTACGTTATCGTACTCGTGATTTGACCGCACTACATTACGACCGTTGTGCTTGTGGACGTACGGCTGTTCGTATGGATCGTATACTTGGAAGAAGTGATGATATGATGATCATACGAGGCGTGAACGTCTTTCCTTCTCAGGTCGAATCCGTCATATTGGAGTTACCTGAGTTTGAACCTCATTACTTTATTGTCGTTGATCGTATCAATAATATAGACACTTTCCAGGTGCAGGTAGAACTTCGTCCAGAATATTATTCCGACGAAATGAGCCGTATGTTAACTTTAAAGAAAATGATTACCGATCGTCTTCAAAGTGCCATAGGGATACAGCCCGACATAAAGATTATGGAACCGCATAGCATAGAACGCAGTCAGGGTAAAGCCAAACATGTTCAGGACAACCGCCGCTTCGTGTGACGTATCTTTAAAGGATTAAGTAAACAGGAAAAAGAGAATAACAATGGTAGCAAAGCAGTTATCAATCTTTTTAGAGAATAAACGGGGGAGATTTACTGAGGTAGCGAAGATATTGGGAGAGGCAGGTATTAACATGACGGCGCTCACCGTGTCTGAAAACTCGGAGTTCGGTATCCTTCGGCTCATTGTTTCGGATACGGAACGGGCGATACAAGTCCTGCGAACCCATTCCTACGGGATCAGTGTGACGGATGTCGTTTGTTTGCAATGCCGTAATGAACCGGGAGCACTTGGTAAACTCATGGAGAAGATTACGCGGAAAGGTGCTTTTGTGGAATATATGTATGCTTTTTCCGAAGGAGATAAAGCCATTATCGTGATTCGTCCCGATGACATGAATGTCTGTAAGGATATCGCTTGCGAAATAACCCTTTGAAAAAGCAGAGAGACATGGAGAAACGCCTTTTTTTAGGGGACGAGGCCATTGCACAGGCTGCGATTGATGCAGGATTGTCAGGTGTCTATGCTTACCCTGGTACACCGTCGACAGAGATCACTGAATACATACAAGCTTTTGTGGCTATCGAAGGCGGACAGATACATTGCCGTTGGAGCGTGAATGAAAAAACTGCTATGGAGGCTGCCCTCGGCATGAGTTATGCCGGTAAGCGCGCCCTCTGTTGCATGAAGCATGTAGGATTGAACGTCGCCGCTGACTGTTTTTTGAATGTTGCCATGAGCGGTATTGGCGGAGGATTACTCATCGTCACTGCTGACGACCCTTCGATGCACTCCTCCCAAAATGAGCAGGATAACCGTTTCTACGGGGATTTTGCTATGCTACCCATTCTTGAACCATCGAACCAACAGGAAGCTTACGATATGGTTTACGAAGGTTTCGATCTTTCCGAAAAACTTGGCTACCCTGTGTTGGTACGTATCACTACCCGTATGGCACATTCCCGTTCAGGAGTCATTACCCGTTCCTGTCGGCCGCAGAATCCGTTACATACGCCGGAAGACGGTCGTCAGCGTTTTATCCTTCTCCCAGCCCTTGCCCGTCGACGTTTTAAAGCTCTCCTCCGGGCACAGGATGACTTTCTCCGTGCTTCGGAAGAGTCCCATTACAATTGTTATTATGAAGCTTCCGACCACTCTTTGGGCATCCTTACAACTGGTATCGCTTTCAATTATCTTTCCGAAAATTACCCCGACGGGTTCCTGCATCCAGTACTGAAAATCACGCACTATCCCCTTCCCGTTCGTTTGGTAGAGCGGCTGGCGAAAGATTGTCCGGAAGTACTTGTCCTTGAAGAAGGTTATCCTTTTGTTGAAAAACAGCTGTCAGCTTTTTTCAACAAAACTGCTATTCATGGGAGACTAGACGGAACATTGTCTCGCGATGGCGAGTTGACGCCCGATAGTGTCGGCCACGCAGTGGGTCGTACAGTTATTTCTCATTATTCTATCCCCAATATGGTTGTCCCCCGTCCGCCTGCCCTTTGTCAGGGATGTGGACACAGGGATATGTACGAAGCCCTTAATGCCGTTGTAACTGAATATGCCGACGTTGCGAAAGTATTCAGCGACATTGGCTGTTATACACTTGGAGCATTGCCCCCTTTTCAGGCAATAGACACTTGTGTAGATATGGGTGCCTCTATTACAATGGCCAAAGGTGCATCGGATGCAGGACTGCATCCTGTATTGGCTGTTATCGGAGACTCTACTTTCACACATTCCGGTATGACGGGACTTCTTGACTGCGTCAACGAAAACAGTAATGTGACCATTATTATTTCCGACAATGAGACTACAGCCATGACCGGCGGACAAGACTCTGCCGGTACCGGTCGTCTTGCTGCCATTTGTACCGGTCTTGGCGTTGCCCCTCAACATATCAGACAGGTAGTGCCGCTAAAAAAGAACATAGAAGCTCTCAAACAGCTTATTCGCGAAGAAATAGCCTACGAAGGCGTTTCTGTGATCATACCTTGTCGTGAGTGTCTCCAAACGCTCGTACGCAGAAAAAAGAAGAACGGAAATTAAGAGCTTTTCCTAATAAAAATAATACCAGACGAAGTACGGCTTCCGAAGGAACGGTTTACCTTTGCACCCAAATTTGACTCTTAGTTCCCAATGAGACAGCTGAAAATTACTAAGTCAATCACGAATCGAGAAAGTGCATCCCTTGACAAATATTTGCAAGAGATAGGGCGTGAAGAGCTTATTTCCGTAGAAGAAGAAGTAGAATTAGCGCAACTCATCAGAAAAGGAGACCGTAATGCGCTCGAAAAATTGACCCGTGCCAATCTGCGTTTTGTCGTTTCCGTAGCCAAACAGTACCAAAATCAGGGATTAAGTCTTCCCGACTTAATCAATGAGGGGAACCTGGGGCTGATAAAGGCAGCGGAAAAATTCGATGAAACTCGCGGGTTTAAGTTCATTTCTTATGCAGTGTGGTGGATACGTCAATCTATCCTTCAAGCTCTTGCCGAGCAATCCCGTATTGTCCGCCTGCCTTTGAATCAGGTAGGTTCGCTCAACAAGATCACCAAAGCTTTTTCGCGTTTTGAGCAAGAAAACGAGCGTCGCCCCTCCCCCGAAGAGTTATCCGAACAGTTGGATATGCCGGTGGAGAAGATATCCGATACGCTGAAAGTGTCGGGCAGACATATTTCTGTAGATGCGCCTTTCGTAGAAGGAGAAGATAACAGTCTGCTTGACGTCCTTGTCAATGACGATGCCCCAGTTGCCGATACGACGCTCTTGAACGAGTCTTTGTCCAAAGAAATAGATCGTGTGCTGTCCGTCCTCACCGAACGGGAAAGTGATATTCTCCGGCTATTCTTTGGAATAGGTTGCCGTGAGATGACTCTTGAAGAGATAGGTGACAGGTTTGGACTTACACGTGAACGAGTCCGCCAGATCAAAGAAAAATCTATACGAAGACTTCGGAGTGATCAGAGGAGTCGTTTATTAAAAGACTATCTAGGATAGCCCACAGTTCGTAGTTTTTATTCTTTGTTCCACACACATACGTAATCCGGCTTGACCTCGAAATCAAGTAAAAAGGGCTGCCGTGTGGTAGATGTGTGTGTTTCCATCACCTGAATTGTCCCTGATATTCCAAAGGGGAAAGGCATGATGTGTAGTTCACGGCGAAAATCTACACCTGAGGTACTCAGTAGTTTGTAGAGTGTTTCCTTGGCACACCAGTGAAGGAGCAGATGTTCGGCTACATGGCTTTCATCAATGGCGGCGTTCTCCTCCGGAGACAAAAAACGTTCTCGTATGCGTAAGACACGTTCTCCCCTGTATTCTATGTCTATCCCTGCCGGATGAGGTTTGGGATGCGCTACAAAAGCAATGAATCCTTTTGTATGGGAAAGACTGATATTGTGAGGATAACCTTCTATATAAGGAACACCGTTGGGCAAATGCGACAACTTGTTACCTGGCGCCAATTCACCAATAAGTCGGCGGACAGCTTCTTGTTCTGCTTTCCGCCCTTCACCGAGGTAGGAATTGATCGGACGCACTATGCGTAGCAAGCTTGCCAATCAGTGATTTACTTTAAGTGTACGGGTATCTATATCCTCCGCAAATATAGAATTTTCCTCCTACTCTGGCGGAAAGATTGCCAGTTATTACTTCAAGGCGTATTGTTGGTTGAACCAAAGTAAGCAACATCCGGCGTGAAGGAATTAGGGAGAGGAGCGTCTATTCTTTTATATTGGGCTATAATCATTGCCTTTGATAAAACTTGTTGAGAGGATTTCAGGGGAAAGAAAAAGATGTAAATAGATTAGAGGGAAGCAAAAACATCTTACCTTTGTGGGAGGTAGGAGAGGTGCGGGGTCAGTCGTTCCGTTGGGAGTGAGGGGCGGTAGTGTATCCGGATCTCTCGTTGCGAAAAAGGACATAGTTCACTAGGAACTACGGTGAGTTTTAGTAGATAAGTGATTAGCTATGAATGTATTGGGAAATAGTTCAGG
>JAITRW010000003.1 GCA_031288175.1 Tannerellaceae bacterium | reverse complement strand
ACGAGGAGGTCTGCATTTTCCAACACAGAATCACCTTTGTTTACTTTTATTTCTTTGATCACGCCGTCACGGTCTGCATTGATGTTGTTTTCCATCTTCATGGCTTCAAGCAGAATGAGGGGCTGTCCTTTTTTGACCGTATCGCCAACCGCACACTTGACAGCGAGGATGACCCCGGGCAAGGGTGATCTGAGCGCCGTACCGACACCGGCAGGAGCGGCAGGCTTGGTGACGGGTACGATGGGCGCCGAAGAAGAGGCGGCAGGCTTGATAACGGTAATGAGCTGTTTCTTAGCCGGTTTTTCCATCTTCACTTTGTAGGGGGTTCCATTGACCTCCAACTCAGCGATATCCTCTATCACCGAGGAGATATGCACCTTGTAGACATTACCATTGATAGTGTATTTGAAACTCTTCATTTCTTTTTGCTTTAATATTCCATACTCTAATGTTACTTACCGCTCTACTTCAACGTTTTTTAGGAGTCTCCCTGAGGGTATAAATCTTCGAGCTCCATGGAGAGTAGTTACGCGTCACCTTGTTAATTGTCAGCACAGTATTCTCCATGTCGTGAGTATCCTCTTCCAACTCATGCAAAGCGGTGGCGATGGCGGCTAACACCTCGCCGGATAAATCGGAAGATTGCAAGACAGGTGCCGCCTCCACACTCTCTGCCTTGGCTGCCTTTTCCGCCCTCCGTTTACCGGCAGATACGGAAATACGCGCTGACTGTTTGAAACATAGGTATAATAAAATCAGCCCCAGGAAGACGACCCCCATGGCACAGAGGGTCATACCGATACCAAAGGCATCGTTGCGTTTGAAGTTGTCAATCTTTTCGTTGGAATCAAGCGTCAGGTTATTGGTGCTGGGCGTGACCTTAGTGAGCTGCGCCCAGTCCTCTTTACCATCTATGATACGTCCGAAACTAATGTCGGGAAACTGTCCGGCGGGGATGGTGATTTCGTCGACCAGGGTAAGTCCGTCGGCGTCGTAGAAGGCAATGTAGTTGTCCTTATCGGGGTCGAGGATAAAGTTGGTGTAGAAGGTACCCCGTCCGGGATCACCGTTAGCCCAAAAGAGGATGTGCTGTTGTGGAGGGATACGGGTAAGGACGTCACCCTTGGGAATAGGGTACATGCGCGGGTTGGACTTGTCATTGGTGAGAAAACATCCTGCAATGTTCACAGTACCGGCGGAAGAGTTGAACAACTCCACCCAGGCATGCCGCTTCCCGTAGTCATCTACGAAATTATCTTCGTTGATGACCAGAACTTCATTAATCTTCATTGAAGTCACTAATTGCGCCTCTACTGCAAAGGGGGACAATAGAGCGGCGAGCAACAGTAAGCTTCTTACCTTCATACTCATCATACTATACTATTTATGGGGTATAATTCAGAGGGGAAGATTGTCATGCTTCTTGGCGGGATTGGTGAGTTTCTTGGTCTGCAATTGTTGTAGGGCGCGGATGATGCGGAAGCGGGTATTACGCGGTTCAATGACGTCATCAATATAACCGTACTGTGCAGCGTTATAAGGATTGGCAAAAGCATTACGGTATTCTTCTTCTTTTTCGGCTGCCGTCTTGGCAGGGTCGGGAGAGGCAGCTACTTCTTTGGAAAAAATGACTTCCACAGCGCCACTGGGCCCCATGACGGCAATCTCAGCTGTTGGCCAAGCATAGTTCATATCCCCTCTTAAATGCTTGGAACTCATGACACAATAAGCACCTCCATAAGATTTACGCAAAGTGACGGTTACTTTAGGAACAGTGGCTTCGCCGTAGGCATAGAGCAGTTTGGCTCCGTGTAGAATGACGCCATTGTATTCCTGCCCCGTGCCGGGTAAAAAGCCCGGAACGTCTACCAAAGTTACCAGGGGGATGTTGAAAGCGTCACAAAAACGCACGAACCGCCCGGCCTTGCGGGAAGCATTACTATCCAAACATCCGGCCATCACTTTGGGCTGATTGGCGACAATACCCACAGCCTGCCCATTGAAACGGGCAAAACCGACGATGATATTGGCGGCGTAATCGGCATGTACTTCAAGAAACTCGTGGTTATCGACAATGGTTCCGATGACGTCGTACATGTCGTAGGAACGATTGGGGCTGTCGGGAATAATATCGTTCAAAGAATCATCAATGCGGTCAATGGCGTCCGTACACTCAAGCAACGGGGTTTCCTCCAGATTGTTCTGTGGAAGGTAGCTAAGTAATTTACGTATCAAGGCAAAACCTTCTTCCTCCGTATCAACAGCAAAGTGGGCAACTCCAGATTTGGTGGTATGCACCGTTGCGCCGCCAAGTTCTTCCTGCGTGACATCTTCACCAGTAACGGTCTTTACGACCTTTGGGCCTGTCAGGAACATGTAGCTCGTTCCCTTAGCCATGATGTTGAAGTCCGTCAAAGCCGGTGAATAAACAGCACCACCCGCGCAAGGGCCAAAGATGCCGGAAATCTGCGGGATAACTCCCGAGGCCAAAATGTTACGCTGGAAGATTTCGGCGTATCCAGCCAGAGCATTGACGCCTTCCTGAATACGTGCGCCCCCCGAATCGTTCAAGCCAATGACGGGAGCGCCTACTTTCATGGCTTGATCCATCACTTTACAGATCTTCTGCGCTAAGGTCTCCGATAAAGCACCGCCGAAGACTGTGAAATCCTGCGCATAAACGTAGACCAATCGCCCATCAATCGTCCCATAGCCGGTTACAATACCGTCACCGAGATACTTGGTTTTATCAATGCCGAAATTTACACTACGATGCTGCACGAACATGTCGAACTCTTCGAAACTTCCTTCGTCCAATAACAAGGCGATACGTTCTCTCGCCGTATATTTACCTTTCTGATGTTGAGCTTCTATTCTCTTCTCTCCACCGCCCAAGCGAGCTTTTTCACGCAGGGCAATCAACTCCTTCACTTTCTCCAGTTGATGACTCATTGTATTTTGTTTAGTTTGGTTGTACGCATACTTCTTTTTTTGTTACTCACATAACTCCGTCAGTACACTGCATGTAGATTTGGGGTGCAGGAAAGCGATTTTCAGGCCTTCTGCACCTTTACGCGGAGCCTTATCTATCAACTGTATACCTTTTACAGCTACCTCGTTCAAAGCATCTTGAACGGAAGGAACGGCAAAAGCAATATGATGGACACCTTCACCCTTTTTTTCAATAAACTTGGCAATTGTACTGTCTTCACTTGTAGGTTCAAGCAATTCAATTTTGGTCTCTCCGATCTTGAAGAAAGCGGTTTTAACCTTCTGATCTTCCACCACTTCGATGTTGTAACACTTCAATCCAAGTACTCCTTCGTAGTAAGGCAAACAAGCCTCAATACTTTTCACGGCAATGCCCAAGTGTTCAATCTGTGTCAAGTTCATACCTAATTATATGATAAGGGTTTAAAAATTCCAGTGCGAAGATATATCCTTTTTTCGTAAAAAGAGGGTGTAACCCTTCTTTTTTACCCAAATGAAAGTAATCTCCTTTCTTTACAACGAAAGAGGCGTCCCTCTTCTTAGGGGACGCCTCTTTGTAAAAGAGCCGTACTCTGATTTGGAAAAACTCCGAATAACAAGATTTGAGAGCTTTACCGCCTTTGTAATCCGTTGTGCCAACCTTTATCAGATGAGCAAACCTCGAAAGGTTACGGCCCGCCATTAACAGTAAGAGCATTGCCTCGGAATTTTGATTATAACTGATGAGTTTCCCAATCAATTGAGTACGGCCTATTCTCTTGACGATCAAAATTTTTAAAAACGTTTTTCTTTTATTCGAGCCTTCTTGCCCGTCAGTCCACGTAGATAATACAATTTCGCCCGGCGCACTTTACCAATCTTATTCACCGTAATACTATCAATAAAGGGCGAGTTCATCGGAAAGATACGCTCTACCCCAATATTTTCCGACATTTTGCGGACTGTAAACCTCTGTTTCTCCCCATGGCCAGACAGAGCAATCACTACACCGCGATACTGCTGGACACGCTCTTTATTACCTTCTTTGATACGGTAGGCAACGGTTACCGTGTCTCCACTCTTAAAGTCCGGATACTCCTTCTTTATAGAAAAAGCCTCCTCTACAATCTTTATTAAATCCATAGCTCCGAAATTATCTTTTAGACTTACCCGCTGCAAAGGAAGCAAAGATTTGCGAGACTTCCAAATATTTCAGGCCTTCATGACTTTGTTCCATTGAAAGCGTTCGTCACCAAAAGGTCTACGTTCCTGGTTTTTATGACCAAAAGCGATGATAGAAAGGATTTCAAGAGGTTCAGCGATGTGGAGTAAACGACGCACATAAACAGCCGAATCGGAACCGTCGACTGCGGTACGATTATGAAGGTGACACCAGCAACTACCTAAGCCAATGTCTTCAGCCTGCAACTGCATGTAAATGGATGCAATTGAGGCATCGGCAATCCAGGCATCGGAGGCGTTGGAATCGGCGAGAACAACGACAGCCATGACGCAACTTTCGAGGAAAGAAGCGCCAGAAGTCTTACTTGCGGCTAACTGCCTGAGCTTCTCCTTGTCGGAAACGACGACGAACGTCCAGGGGGTTGAATTTTTGGACGAAGGAGCCATCAAAGCAGCGCGCAGAATAG
The DNA here is from genome assembly GCA_031288175.1 of Tannerellaceae bacterium. Classification (GTDB taxonomy): domain Bacteria; phylum Bacteroidota; class Bacteroidia; order Bacteroidales; family Tannerellaceae; genus JAITAD01. The sequence continues at coordinate 14,028 of JAITRW010000003.1, read as the reverse complement.
TTTCCACCTCGTTGTCAGTCAATGGTTCATCAGTAAATTGGCGGATACTTCTCCGTCGACGAATAAGTTGTTCAAAGTCCATGATATTAATCTAACAAGGTTCGTAGTGTTCTCAGTTTGGCTTCTGTTATTCTCCATTCTTCCGCTGCAGTAGTATCCTCTACCAAATTACTACCGACATACATGTTGAGTATATCCGGAAAGACTTCCATACATTGCAGGTTCAAAAATAACTCGTTCCATCCGTCCGGAGATATCCGTCCCACGAAACCAGAATAATAACGTCGATCATATCCTTCACGATTTATGATGAATTGGTAGGCTTCTTTGCAAGGAATTCCACATACGGAGGGTGTAGGATAGAGTAGTTTGAGCAGATCACCTATGTATTTATTGTCTGAAAACTTGAAATGGAAATCTTTTTTAAGATGGGCGACATCCTCAGATAGAATAGCATAAGGGCCTACGGCGCTCCACTCCAAACCGGCAAGTTCGAGTTGAGCTTGTATACAATCAGCCATCATTTGCTGCTCGTTACAATTTTTCTCCGTCCATGCCAGAGGAGCAAGACCATTGATCAACGGTTGGATACCTCCAAGCGCCGATACTTGCCAATCAGTAGTTTCTCCCGAAAGAAAAGGAACCGGCGAAAAACCAATCCAAGTTCCACTATATGGAGAATGCACAAGATAAACATATGTGTGAGGGTTACGACAGCAAGCTCTAAGAAAAGTTAACGCAGGAGAGAAGTCATTAGGTCTATCCGTCTTGACACAACGACTTAACATCAATGAATTCATGACCCCTTCGCGGAGAGGCGCAGCAAAACGACGAAAACGCTTGGGATAACTAGTAGTAATACGCGCGAAAGGATAGTCTCCATCAGGTGAGGGAAAAGTATCCTCGGGAATTGGCAACTCATACTCTTCCGCCTGTATACAAACGATGGGATATTCTTCGGAAGTGAAAAAGGGGGCAATAACGAAACCTTCCTTTCCATTCAGTTCAGAGGCATCGCAACAAGTGAAGGTAGCATTATAATCGGCTACTGTGAGATGTAATTTTCCCTCGCCAGGTATGCGGCACACGGCAAGACTGTGATTATCCCTGATAGCTACATCTATTGCAAGAAATCTCTCAATGTCTCCCATAGAGTTATTTCTTTCTGATTACACAATTTATAACCCGAACGGCAGAGACAAGTTTATCGGTTGAAGTATAGACATTTACATCCCACACGTGTGATGTACGCCCCTGATGCAGGATGGTTGCCACTGCACGAACCGTATCTCCTTCGGAGGCGGAAGACAAGTGGTTCCCACTGACTTGCATTCCGACAATCATTTCGTCAGGCTTTCCGATAATCATGGAACCAAGCCCTGCTACCGTCTCGGCGAGCGCCAAAGTGGCTCCACCATGTAGTATCCCAAAAGGCTGACGCGTGCGCTCGTCTACCGGCATAGTTGCCTCGACACGTCCCACCGTAGCATAAGTATATTGGATACCAAGGTTTCCCATGAGGGCATTCCGCGCACGTGCATTGAGTATATGGAGCGGAACTTGCTCGGCACGAAACTCGGACATGATATGTTGTTCGATAGCGACCGCCAGGCCTTCGTCTTCGTTAGAGGAGGTAATGAAATCGGCACAACGTTTAACGGCATCCGTTGCATTAGCCATTGCCACTCCTATCCCTGCAAGTTGCAACATAGGAATATCGCATACGCCATCGCCAATAGTCATGATTTCTTCCCGCTCCAAGCCTAACAAACCTATGAGGAAAGCCAACGAGTCACCTTTATTGACCGAGGGAGGTACAAACTCCAGGAAAAACGTTTCTGAGAGAAACACGTCCGCCGTTCCTGCCAAACGCTTAGCCCATCGATCGGATAACTCGTCAAGAGCTTTTTCCGATCCGGAGACAATACATTCATGCGGACAATAATCACTCAACGTCGTAAAGTCGTCCACTTTGAGCAACTTCATACCGTTCAGCGTCGCCTCTGTTGCGACATGTATGTCGTCCGGCGCATCCGTTATCAAGGTATCATCACGATAAATAAAAAGAGAGCAACCGTATTTACGGACGGTTTTATGAAGCTGAGGTAACATCTGTGCGTCTATACGACGGTCAAATAAAGATTCACTGGTTCTGGTATCAACTATTTGTCCTCCATTATAGGCCATGATGAAACCACCGAATTTATCTAATTCCAATTTTTTCGCCAGAGGCCATAAACCGTACAAAGGCCGTCCCGAAGCTAAAACTATACGTATACCTAACTGCTGCACTTTAAGTAAAGCCGTCCGCGTCCCTTGCGTTATTATTTTTTCTCCGGTTAGCAAGGTACCGTCTACGTCCAATACCAGCAACTTACACTTCATCTTAGTTTCATTCTCCTCGTCCTCATCAACAAAGGTAGCTAAAAAACAGAAATATTATCGCAAACGGTTCAATGAGCGTATCAAAGCTTCATCTGCCCCAATACTACGGATAGCAAGGCAATGAAGTATTATTGAGACAAAAGGAAGAGAGAGCGTAAATTTAGCGTTCAACACCGGCTCAAAATACTGTTCCCTGACCACAACGAGAAAGAAGAAGAGAAAGAAAATGTAAAAACCTACCAACAGGCAAATATTAAAAACACATAAACGTATTTGCCGTATTCGTAGTTTAAACGAAAATATCGTGACTATTGAGAGGGACATGATAAGTATCAATAGAATGGTAAAACCCCACACGGGGCAAACCAAAGTTCTCTCACCAAAAGCTTCCTTCAGGCCCATTACCCCTAACATATAAATTTGCCCATTTGATAAAACTATACCGAATGGGAAGAAGAACATACCGAATACCCCTATCGTTGCCAAGAGGAGATAAATAGTCTGTATACGCTGCCACACAGAAAAGAAATTTAAATATTATCTTTTTCTTTCGTAGGATTCTTGTAATAGATTTTATTTTCTATCAGTTCCTGCGTGGCAAGCAAAGTAGGCTTAGGTAGTTTTTCATAGAAACGAGATATTTCTATCTGTTCCCTATTTTCAAAAACTTCATCCAAACTCTCGTTATAAGAAACAAACTCCTGTAATTTTTTTTCCAGGTCGTGCTTCATTTCCGTACTAATTTGGTTAGCGCGTTTGGCGATAATTTTAACGGTTTCATAGACATTCTCCGTATCTTTCGACAAGAGCATCATATCTCGGGTTACCGTATTTGTCGGAGCGTTTACGTGTTTGTAGTCCATTTATTTATCTATTTATATTCAACTTTTAGTATTAATAGTTACTCACAATGTATCGAGAAACGTAATCGTGATAACGCTGTACCTGTCTGACATACTTTCCTTCGGGAAATTCATTCATATAGTTATAGTATTCATCTACAACTTCCCTGTATCTACCCTGCAAAAGTTCGTCCACACTAACCAAGGCCAATTCGTACTTAGCCCGAATGGTATAAAAAAGAAAATCCTCCCTATACTTGGTGTAAGGATAATTCTTGAGCGCGTTCCGTGCGGTTATGACACAAGAGAGATAGTTATTCCCCATATATGTTCCTAAATTATAGTACAATCGTACTGCTAATAACTCCTTATAAGCTAACTTCTCCTGCAACTCGAACATTAGACTTTGTACCATCGCCGCCCGTTCACTCTGCGGATAATACTCCATGTAAAGCTGAAGTTGTTCAAGCGCCTTGTAAGTTTGAGTCTGATCTAAACGTGGGTCGGCAGAATTAAGGTAAAGCCCATAAGCCGAATAATAGCGAGATAACTCGGTAAATTCACCATTCGGATAAGTGTTATAATAAATACCAAAATATTGGGATGCCATCTGATAGTCTTGCATCCCGTAGTAAGATTGCGCTAACAAATAGAGGGATTCTTCCGCGTAGGATGTCCCTTTAAAAAAGGTATACAACTCTTCCAATAAAGGAACCGATTTGGAATATTTTTTTGCATTAAAGTATTTTTTTGCATAAGAGTACTTATACTCCGAATCCGGACTTTTCAATATCCTCTGATACTCCCCGCAAGCAGAGCACATAACGACAACAATCAACGAAAAGAGAAATTTCCTCATTGGAGACCATTAAACACACAAATGTAGACAATCCCCCGATACCAAAAAGGTGTGAGACGCATTTATTTCAAGAAGAGGGTATTTGAAGTTTCTGTCCGGGATAGAGGCGAGAGTTGGTCAGATTATTAGCACGTTGCAAAGAGGCGACCGTCAATCCGGGGTACTTGCGGGAAATAGAGTAAAGACTGTCGCCCGATTGTACAGTGTAAGTACGCCTGTTATTACCCACTGATATAGGCAAGTTTTTTATCTGCACCATCCCAGAAACGGCGGGGGTAACTTGTTGCCGTTGAGCAAACCGGAAACCACCATTATTCACATAGAGCGTTAATTTCTTTTCAGGTGGGACTCGATTGCTGCTCAATCCATTCCAACGACGGATGTCCCGGGCCGTAACACCGTAACGATTACCGATAACATGCAAGTTTTCCCGTTCCTTTGTCGTATAGGTAATTTTCTCCCGCATGGCAGACTTGTTGGATGCCAAGATGTTTAATGGGATGCAGAGCGCAAGTAATTCCTCCATGCGATGTACATAAATGCTGTCTTCTTTGTCTATGAAAGAGTAAGCTGTTACTAACGGTAAACGAAGTGCAGAGGGACGGATATTTCCAGGTATAATATCGCGCCGGTATTGCGGATTAAGTAAACGAAGCATCTCAATGTCCACTTTCAGTAAATCGGTGATTTGTTCGAAGTGCAGCATCTTCGTTACCATGACTGTGTCCGTCGCCAGAGGTAAACTTGTCTTGACGGGACAGATATTATGGGCTTCATAATAATTCATGATGTAGTTGGCCGCAATAAAAAGAGGGACATATGAACGGGTTTCACGTGGGAGAAAGGGATATATTGCCCAAAAATCCTTTTTCCCTCCGGCTCGACGAATCGCTTTGTGAACATTGCCCGGTCCGCAGTTGAACGAAGCCAAAGCCAAGTACCAATCACCGTACATCTCGTACATTTCTTTAAAATATCGACAAGCTGCTTCCGTCGATTTCACCGGATCGCAACGTTCATCCACGAGACTATTTATCTCCAACCCATAAATCTTACCTGTTGAAAGCATAAATTGCCAAAGACCGCCCGCTCCAACACGTGACACCGCTCCGGGATTCAAAGCACTTTCCACGATAGGCAGATACTTTAATTCCTGAGGTAAACCATAGCGTTCAAGAACAGGCTCCATAATAGGAAAATAATAATTCGCCGCTCCCAACATGTAGCGAACAAGCTCTCCCCGCTTAGTTGCATAGATATCAATGCAACGCCTGACAGTTTCATTGTAAGTCATAGGGATCACTTGATACAAACGTTCAAGCCTCCGGCAATACACTGAATCCGGATAAACGAGCGTCACACCCTCTATACACTGCTCATCTACAACGGCAAAATAACACGCAAAACGATGACGCATCAAGTCGTCAATCTTTGCATCAAATCCTTCTCCGAGGGGAAGATCTTCTGTTGTCAATGTAGCTACGGGGAAATTATCTATGGCAAAGACATTCTCCTTTCCAAAATCCGAATCGTCACCCTTCGCCAACTCTATCTCCGATTCCAAAGTTCTCTCCAAATCCCCTCCTCTCTCTTTCTCCTCTTGAGCGGAAAGTTGCCCTGTGATAAAACAACCCAACAATCCGGCCATCCCCAAAAATTTATTCCGTTTTTTCATTCTAATAAAATTAGGTGGTCGAAAAAAAACGTGGTAAAGGTAAGTACAGAGTTTCGAGACTTCCTAATTTTTTCATCTTATTTAGAAGATCTGCTTTAAGTTAAGGTTTGCTTTTCGGATGAATTGTCCAGATACTGACGGATAATTGTAAGAATTTCTTCGCCATATGAAGCAGCAATTTTTTTGCCGATTCCATGTATAGCACAGAGTTGGGGGATAGTCTGCGGAACAGGATTCTCGTTACAAATTCCAAGAAGCGCTTTTTGCCCGAGAACCGTGTATGCGGGGAATCCTTTTTTAGCCGCTGTTTCGTAACGCCATTTCCGGAGCGCCGCAAAGAGACCAGGATGGAGGATATCTTCGGCAAGAGGAAAGGGGGTTTGAGACGAAGAGGAAAGGTCAGGAGAATTCGAGGCAAGGCTATCTTTTTTCGAATCAGGATATGGGGCTTGTCGAGAAGTTACAGAAGGAATTCGGGATACGGATTTAGCCGTAAGATAAGCAGAAACAGAAAAGCCTTCAAGACTGACCTTCAAGACAGCTATTTTTTCAGCAAGAGCTTCTTGCAACGAAGTAAAAGATTTAAGGAGAGTTAAACGGGTTTCTTTGTTTTGGATGTCTATATGAAAGGCTTGGTCGATGAAGTCGACACAGGGAACAATATGTTCAAGGAAATAACTAACGCCTTTATTTATGCGTTCGGCTATACAAAGATCGTTGAGATAGTCCGGAGAAGTTTGTATCAATTGTTGTAGTTGCTTTTGAAAACGCTCTCCGACTTCTGTTACCTCATTACAAAAATCGTCACGAAAGCGGGAAAAAGAAGCATTCCACACCGGATAGACATTGGCGAGAGTAATAGCGATCATTTCGGAGGTCTTTTGTAGAAGCCGTTGTATAGGGCGGAAATCGAACAGTTCGACGACAAGCGTGAGGTAATAACAATGTTCATCCTGATTGAGGCGTTCCTCGTTGGCACGGCGCTGGGAAAGTCCATTGGTAATGTATTGTTCGACACGATTGTCATTGACTAAGGCGAAGCGCGAGATAGGTGCGCTCAAAACAAGGCCCTCCAACGTTTTACAACGGCTAAGGGCCACATAAACTTGTCCGTGCGAAAAAGATTGGGCAGCGTTGATAATAGCCCTATCAAAAGTCAAGCCTTGACTTTTATGGATAGTTATAGCCCAGGCCGTTTTCAAAGGGTATTGGATAAAAGAACCTATTTCCGTTTCTTTAATTCTTTTGGTTACCGGATCAATCGTATATTGCATGTTCGACCACTTTTCGCGATGTACAGTGATCTCATCTCCTTTGGAATCATCGTATACAACAATTTCTTGCGGACTGATGGAAAGGATTCGTCCGATCTTGCCATTGTAATAGCGTTTGTCCGGCGAGGAGTCATTTTTGACGAACATCACTTGTGCACCGATTTTGAGATCGAGCGGTTCGTCTGTCGGATAATATAAGGAGGAAAACTCACCGGAAATTTCGGCAGAGAAGGTAACTGTATGTCCGGATAGTTCGGAGAGCTTACGTTGATTGATCTGTTGCGCTTGATAGGCGTGAGTAGTAAGAGTGATGTAACCTTCTTTGTCACAAGGATGGAAATTAGGAATATAACGTTCATTCAAGAGGCGAATGGTTTCGGCATCGGGACAGTTGTTGCGTATTTGATTAAGGATACGAAGAAACTTATTGTCATTCTGCCGATAGACACGGGTAAGTTCAACACAGATATAACCGGTTTGAGAAAGAGCCTTACTGTCAAAAAAGTAGGGGGAAGGATAATATTCTTTGAGCAAATCCCATTCTTCATCTTTAGCAACAGGGGCAAGTTGTTGTAAATCGCCGATAAGCAGTAATTGCAGACCGCCGAAAGGGTTTGCACGTTTTCGGAGGAAACAGAGAATGTCACTAATAGCATCCAGCATATCCGCACGAACCATGCTGATCTCATCAATAACCAACAAATCCATACTACGAATGACATTCAGTTTTTCCCTCGAAAATTTTTTATTGAAAGACGAAGGTATTGGTGAAGAGGGTAGATAAGGACCGAACGGTAATTGGAAAAAAGAATGTGCCGTAACCCCATCGGCATTAATAGCAGCCACACCGGTAGGAGCCACTACTACCATACGCTTGAGCGACAATTCGCGCAATTTTTTGAGGAAAGTAGTTTTCCCGGTACCGGCTTTTCCGGTGAGGAAAACGTTTTGTCCTGTTCTCTGAATGTAAGAGAGGGCAAGTTCAGCCGGTTGCATCGAAAAAAATCAGAAAGTAAAGCTAAACCCTGCTAAGGTATGGAAACTCCGTAGAGGATGGCCATAAAAGAGTTCGTAAGGCCGGAAAAGAATATTATTAAGTTCAAGGTGTGCACTGAGAGTTTCCGTCAGGGCGTAACCACCGTTCAGGTGGAGGGCGTGGATATCTTGTAAGTGGATATCTTTTTCCAAAAACCGACTTTTCCGTCCGGCTATGAGTTTATAATCCATTGAAAATGTCAGTTTTTCCGACAGAAAAAGTCGAACACCTACTGCTACTTCCGCCTTCGGGCGTTCATAAACTTCCAACACTTCTTCATTTCCATCTATCACTTCCCATTGGTTAAAGACAGCTTTCAGATAAGTCTCTACCCACTCGCCGTAAGAGTATCGAACCGTTGTTCCGATAAAAAACAGACGGGTGTCTATCTTTTCCATAACCCTAAGAGGGAGAGCTGCTTTATCGGGAAAGAAGAGATAGTCGTCATCCGTCATTTTGCAACCAATAAAAACATCCAACCATCCCCCTTTCGGTGCACCGCTTCGTAAACCCAAGCGTCCATCCAACCATTGACGCGAAGGCGTCAATTGCCCTATTGGCGCTGCAAAGGGATTGATACGCGATATATCGTACCCCGTATTTGCGCAAAGTGCACCATGTGTTTCCGCATAGATAACGGTTCTTCTTGCCACTTCCCACGAAGCGGCAATGTTGGGAGAAACCATCGTTGTCTTTTTCTCTCCGGAGAGAAAAGCAAAATTTGCACCGAGCAAGGCTTGCCATCCTTTTCCTCGTAATTTATAATAAGGAGAGACTGACGTCTCAACACCTATATTGAAATGCGTACGTAGTTCACCGCTTATGCCGAATCGTTGCTCTTCTTCGCCCAATAATGTAATATTGGCATCGAAATCCAACGCCAGCATTTGCTCCGCAATGTCGGTCACTCCGTTTATTTCCTTCCCATAAGAGAAATTCCTGTAATCCACATCCAACCGGTAACATAACCTTTCTGCGTCAGCTATCGAATTTACTCCCACTTTTGCCTTAAACAATTGCATCACTTGCCCATCATCCGGAGGCGTCCCATTCCGCAGAACCGGATTTCCATAGTAATTGAATCCCGTGTAATTATACTCCGCTCCTGCCCTTATTTTCGTTCCTCCATCAAGACGATGACTGTAATTTAATTCGGCAAGATTATCGTTCCACTTGGCCTTTACTTCTTTCACATCCGAGGGAATACCGTCATAGTGTAAATATTTCCGTTCCCCATTAGTCGAATGATGGGAGAAAGCTACACCTAATTGATCAGTTTCCGTATCAACGAGACGATAGACCGCATCTCCGTTGAAAGACATGAGCATACCTCCCGCAAAGTGCAAATAACCTCTCTGCGAACCGGACATCATCTCCACTGCCATTCCCTGTGTCGCCCGTATATCAAATTCCCGTTCCGGTAATAGTAAAAAGGTCGTATCTACACAGGGAACACCCACTCTCTTCATTTCCTTCTCTTGGAAAATGGATAGCGTATTTACCTTGTCTGCATCTTGTACCGTAGGATTGTACTCTCTCTCTAAAGTCATCTCCCTATTCAATCTCTCCGATACACTCTCTTGCCCGAATACTTTCCTCCCTCCCAAAAAGAGTATCAACAATCCTATTCCCCCTACATACTTTTTAATCATCTTCATATCTCTTCAGTGCCTCTCAGTCAATGAAGAATTTGAAAACGAACTTTCGAGATCCATCCAAGACGGTAAAGACATAGACACCGCGTGAAAGGTGACACGGACGAACAGAAGCAGGGGTCGTTTCACGGAAAACAGTCACCAATCGGCCGGTGAGGGTTGTGATATAGCATAGGTAACCTTCGGCGTTACGCAGGTAAAGGTTACCTTGACGATAAAAGGCAAAAGGATCTGTTCCTGAGGGTAATTCCGTATCAATCACTGAGGAAGCAACAGACCGGATGCGAACAACGTGGGAAACTGTGATTTCACTACCATCCCGCGACTGAACCGTCACCGTCACTTGAGTATCCGGTTGCAATGCCTTAAGTACGTAGGAAATGCCGTCAGAAGCAGGTAGCAACGAAGCAACTGCTTTGGGTTCGTAATCCCACGCCAATTGCTTATTGTCTGCATCGGCAGGAAAAACGTTCCCTTTTAATGTGATTTCTTCTCCATTTTTGAGTTCGGTAACCAAAGGGGATCCAACTGTATCAGTCAGAGCAATACTATCTACCTGTATTGGCGGAACCATGATAAGGTAAGAAGCCTTTACCCTCTCGCCGATGGGCACAGCCTCCTCAGAGGCTACAACAGTCACCGTAATCGTCGTATCAGACTTAAGTACACGGACAGCAGACTCCCACTCTTTATAGGCTGGATTCTTACTGATGAACTCGGCGGCTCCGGTAGGAGAAATATTCCATTCCAATTCGGGATGAATGATAGAGGTCGGTGTATAGTCAGCTATGAATTCAATAGTGTCCCCCTTCTCAACGTTCGATGTAGATAAACCTTTCTTATCTTTTACAATGAGGGATTGTACACCGACGGGTTTAATAGTTAAGGTATAAATAGCCTTCGATTCCGAGCCGCCTTTAGCGGAAAGGAGAACACGTATATCCCCGCCCGTTACATCTTCAAAAATCCATAACCGCCGACAAGGAAATATATCAGCATCAGCATTTGCATCTTCGTCGAAGTAAGCATACTCAGGAGTCAAGATCTTCCAATCAATATTGCTGTAATCTTCTTTTATTTCAACGGGAGAAGCCGACACTTTGAGTAAAAACGGCTTTAATGTCACATCCGTAGGTAACGACGTTTTTCCTAAATCCACTATGGAGTCAGTCTTTCCTGCGAGATCCTTCAGGCTAAGACCTTCCAACGGGACAACAAACGTATGAGAGGCCTGTTTTTGTTCACCGGCATCCGTTTTCACCGTAACAGTGACACGTCCCTTTGTGTTAGAATATTTCGGCTCAATTAAACATCGTAGAGGATCGGACTTCGAGGGAGTAATGGCAACATCTCCCTCTGCTTGCCATGAGACTTCAGGATTGGTAACATTCTCCGGATCAATGATGGCCTGGAGATAACAATTGTCGAAAGAACGAAGAGTAGAATTGACAGGAGCCTCCTCCATGTCGGTCCGTCGGAGGGAAACACCCTCAAGATAACTTCTTTCAATATGAATCACACGACGATCAACAAAAATACCGTCAAGAGTTTTAACGGTGATTTTGACGTCGGTATTTGGCTGGAGAGCCTCAATCGTACGCTCGTAAGGGCGCTCCTCACTGACGTCGACAAATTTAACAGCATCCGACGGAGAGAACGACCACTCTACACGACGATCAACAGCATCTTGGGGAGTAAGCTCAGCATACAGAGTAAGACGTTCACCTTGCTGCATAGTGTCCCCATCATATGTATATAAAGAGAGGCTATTGACGGAAACAGGGAGGGCGGAAATATAGTACGATGCCCCTATCTTCGGATCATCCAAGAGGCTCACTTTTACCTCTATCGAAGCATCTCCCTGCTTGATAACCACACCCGTATCAATACCATTTATATTTCCACTCTTTTTGAGTGAAACAAACTTGACAAGTTCGGTATTTGGGACGATATCCCATACAAGTTTTTTGTTTACTGCATCAGTAGGGAAAGCGGTTGCCGTGAGGGAAACAGTATCTCCTCTGTTTGCAATGGTACTGGTTCCACCGTCGGCGTCAACGAGCTCAATGGTAGCCACACTCACAGGCAAGATCTTAACCGTATATACCGCTTCTTCAATTCCGGACTCATCAGGAATCTTGACTCTTACTTTGATGGCGGTATCGGATTTAGTCGGCTGGATAATGCGTTTCCCATCCTCCTGTACTGGGGATATGAGATCAAGTCCCTGAGGAATTTCCCAACTTAGGTCCTGATTGAGTACGTTATCTGGCGCTATTTTTGCTGTCAGTTTAACAGTACCGTGGCGATGAATCGTTGTATCCGTTTTTCCATTCTCGTCAGTAAGTGTGACATTTGGGAAGGCGTGCAGTGTATAGACTGCTGGTTTAACCGTAGAGGAAGGAAGAGTTGACAATGCTGTCACGGAAATAGTAGTAACCCCTATCCCACGGGGGGAGAAAATGAATTCATTATCACCAGGCCCAGCTACAGAATCAAGCAACACCTTGTCACACTCCCATTTCATACTATTGTCTGTAGCGTCGGAAGGTTCGATCATAGCTCGAAGAGTGACACTTTCATCATAGCGGACACGGCTTTCCTCCTTACCATTACTGTCCCTAAGGGTTATTCTCGAAACATAGACCGGCGCCACGGAAACATAGAATGTATCTCTAAGGAAGACAGATATAGGATATGTTGCCGTCGGCTCCTGCCGATAGACAACTATCACTTTCGTCGAATCGGTAGCGTAACCGTTAGCCTTTGCACGGATAGAACGTTGGGAGGCATTTTTATTGTCGTCCACAAACTCAATACCTGCCCCCTTATCCCAATCTTTCGGTTCAATGATCCATCCGTCAATCTTCATTCGTCCGATAAATTCCACTTGGGAACAGCGAGTTTCCACTTTTATCGTAAGAGACAATGGACTTCCATTCACTGCAATCGTAGCAGATTCCTTCTTTTTTTCATCGGTTACATAGATCCTTGTCACAGTGGTAGGTCTTATCTCAAGATGAAGAACGCCATACACATCGGGGTTACCCCTTTTCTTTACAACAATAGTTGCAAACGTATCGGCAACTAATGGGCGAAATTTCCACACAGTGTCATTTTCCGTGTCAACCAGCTCAAGAATATTTTCATCATACCCCCAAATAACAGGATCACGCTCCTGCGAAAAGGAAGATCCCACTTGCGACGATACTGCTGTCACCACCAATATGTCGTCACACGACAAAGTATCGGAAGGGAGATTGTGCAAGAGGGTTATACCTTGCTGGGCTACAGCTACAACAGGAACAGTTACGAGAGCGACAATCGCTGTCCACACGGCAAAGAATCTGTTCGCACACATAATCGTTCGGTCGTTATCTGAATACCACCTTCAGAATAACGTCAGGCAGACTTTCGTTGTTCAAAGGCTTCAATTCTATGTTTATTGGCGAGTAGGTAATCAATGTCGTCAAGCCCAAAGATAAGACAGTTTTTCTTATAGGGGTTGATGTCAAAATGTTCACTACGAGCGGACACATTGTTAGTGATGGTTTGGGCGGGAAGATCAATAGTGAGAGTGGCTTGAGGATCTTCACGGAGACTGTCAAAAACCTCAGCAAGGAAAACCGGCGAAACGACGACAGGCAAGAGGCCATTGTTGAGAGAATTATTTTTGAAAATATCGGCAAAGAAACTGCTGACTACTGCTCGAAAACCGGCGCCGCCGATAGCCCACGCTGCATGTTCACGGCTACTTCCACTCCCAAAGTTTTTACCTGCCACAAGTATCTCTCCCCTATACACTCCTTGATTAAGTACGAAATCAAGGTTCAGGCGACCATCCTTATGGTAACGCCAGTCACGGAAAAGATTATCCCCAAAACCTTCTTTTGTGGTTGCTTTGAGAAACCGTGCAGGGATGATTTGGTCGGTATCCACATTTTCCAGTGGAAGTGGGACACAAGTAGCAGTCAAGACAGTAAATTTCTCCTTCATGGTTCATGCCTACCTTTACGCGTTTCGCAATACGCCTCCTCACGTACGCCTTGCAAAGGTCGTTATTTTTACCTCTCTGTTATCACAAGAAAGGAAAAAATCTCATGAACAAAAGTGTACAAGGTAGATACGCCTTCACTTTCACTCACACTTCATAAATACGGTTTATTAACAGTATTCTTATCTATTTCGAAACATATTAATGACCGTCCTAACGATAATACGTATATCCAGCCCAAACGACCAATGGTTGATATACCACAGATCACGCTTCACACGGCCTTCCATGTCCCCAAGACTACGGAT
>JAITRW010000045.1 GCA_031288175.1 Tannerellaceae bacterium | reverse complement strand
ATGTAGGTGATGCGGCGGTAAGGGGTGGGCACTTGTTTGGGGTCGATTACAAATACAGGAATATTAGCCGGTGCATAATGCAGTAAGCCGGCAGCCGGATAGACCGCCAGCGATGTCCCAACCACCACAAGAATCTCCGCATTGCGGGTGATCTCTGCTGCCTCGTTGATCAGCGGGACATCTTCGCCGAACCAAACAATGAACGGCCGCAATTGAACGCCCTTTGCATCCGTATCCCCCACGTGAATCTCCGGCGTCTCTGCCGGTAGCTCGTACACCGTATTCACATCGTTCACCGGACGGACTTTCATCAACTCACCGTGCAGGTGAATGACTTTCGTGCTTCCTGCCCGTTCATGCAAGTTATCCACATTCTGGGTGATGATATGTACATCGAAATCCTTTTCTAACGCTGTCAGACCATAGTGTCCTGCGTTAGGCTGCACTTTCAGCAGTTCCCTCCTTCTTTGGTTATAGAACTCCAGCACCAACTCCGGATTGGCGTGAAACCCCTCCGGTGTCGCCACATCTTCCACTTTGTAATTATTCCACAGTCCGTTAGAGTCGCGAAACGTCGCAATCCCACTTTCCGCGCTCATCCCCGCTCCGCTTAGCACGACCAGTCTTTTCTTCATGCTCCGAAAACAATCCCGCTAATCCTTTTTATTCTGCTTTGCCGTACGGCGGCTTTCGGAACGGGCAAGGATGAGGATAGTATATATAAAGTCGGCGACCCATTTCTCAGAAAAATGGAGCACCTCGGCATATTTGCGTATTCGCCACGCTATTTTTTGTATATCCCCTTCTTTCCATGTAGCTTTGTGGAGGATATTGCGGACGATCTTTCCCGTTTCCTTGCGTAGCCATCGTTTAATTAACAAAGAGAAGCGCAACCTCCAATTTCCCCCCGTATCCAGGAAAAGAAAAAGATCGTTGCAAAAACCTTGAAACTGCCCGAAATAAGTCTGCATCTGCATCTGTGTCTTGCAAATGCGTTTGATAGAGGCATCAATTTCTTTGAAGAAATCTTCGTCAAGGCCGTAATCTTGCATAATCACTTTTCGTGCACGTGCCCTTTCCGCCAGCCCCGGCTTGTTATTCTGGGTAGGTATCTTAAGCATTCGCTTGAAAAGCGCCATATCGGGTACCATATTGAGGTTCGTGATGCCGAGATTGATAGCCATGACAGATTGGCAATAGATCCGTAGCATGGTCACAAACTCTTCCACCGAAGGTTCAGCGTGCTCTGTCTGTTCTTCTGCCGGATCCTGTTCTCTCCCCGGTAATTTTGAAAGGAGACTCATTCTATTTTTTGTTTATAATATTACAGTATCAGAGGGGCAAAGATAGTCTTTCTTTGCCTATCTTTACGCTCCGTTTGACAAAGTCAATTGACGACATAAAGAGTATGAAACAGGTTTTAGTAACGGGAGGGGCAGGTTTTATAGGATCGCATCTATGTGAACGGCTGTTGAAAGAAGGGTACGGTGTGGTCTGTATGGACAATTATTTTACGGGCAGGAAACGGAATGTCTTGCACCTGATGGAAAGCAGGAACTTCGAATTGATACGGCACGACGTCACTTTCCCCTATTACGTGGAAGTGGACAGGATATTCAACCTTGCCTGTCCGGCTTCCCCTGTACACTATCAGTTCGACCCTGTCAGTACGGTGAAGACCTCTATTTCCGGCGCTATCAATATGCTGGGCTTGGCCAAGCGGGTGCATGCCCGTATTCTGCAAGCTTCGACGAGTGAGGTGTACGGCGATCCGTCCGTCCACCCGCAGACGGAGGATTATTGGGGTAATGTCAATCCTGTCGGCCTCCGTTCCTGTTATGACGAAGGTAAGCGCTGTGCAGAAACCCTCTTTATGGACTACTATCGTCAGCATGGCGTAGATATCCGTATCATCCGTATCTTTAATACCTATGGACCGCGAATGCGCCCTGACGACGGAAGAGTCATTTCCAATTTTATCGTACAGGCACTACGGGGCGAAGATCTTACCGTATACGGTGACGGTTCACAGACCCGCAGTTTCCAGTACGTGGATGACCTCGTCGAGGGAATGGTTCGGATGATGGATGCGGAAAATTTCATCGGGCCGGTGAACATTGGTAATCCCGGTGAGTTTACCATGTTGGAACTGGCAGAATTGGTAATTCGCCTGACTGGCTCCACGTCACGCATCATTTTCCGTCCCCTGCCACCCGATGATCCGCGCCAACGTCGTCCTGATATCACACTTGCCCGCAGTCGACTGAATGGATGGCAACCCCTTGTCCCTTTGGAAGAAGGCCTTCGCCCGACAATTGACTACTTCAGTCAGATTATCACCAATCCGGATTGAACAGATGTACCTTTCTACCGGTGTAGAGGCGAATAATCATTCACACGGTGTTTAAGAGCCTGTATAGTTTTTGTAACGTGGATAGATTTGAATACATTTGCGAGCGTGGATAGCACATGTAGACAGTGGTTAAAGATATAGAGCTATGGTGTGGAGATATTTGTGGGTGCTTTCGGGTTTGAGCCTCAGTTTGATGGGATTTGCGGAGACCTACCATGTGGCAGCGAAAAAAGGAGATGACGTTGCCGCAGGTACATCTTGGAAAGAGCCCCTTCGTTCATTGGGCGAAGCCTTGAACAGAGCGGGATCCGGCGATGTAATTTTACTTACTGTGGGAACCTACTACACTGGTCTGTCGTCTTTTCATATCAACGACAACCTCACCCTCATCGGCGGTTATACCGGTGAAGAGAGCGAAGGCGCTGAGCCGACAAATCAAGCTTTCAGGACAATATTGAAACCTTCTTACGACATTCGTTGTAGAGTGTTTCTTATCGGTAGTTATGAGAATCCCAATATTCAGGTACTTATCCGTAACCTGACGATTACCGGCGGTGATGCTACGGGAGATACTTTGGCACGTTGCGGAGGGGGTATCTATAACTATGCCGATACGGAACTGCGAGATGTGGAAGTACGAGATAATAAAGCTTCTTTCGGGGAAGAAGAAGGGCGGGGCGGCGGTATCTATAACTGCCTTGGGCGATTGACACTTACAGGAAATTCCGTAGTGGCCTACAATGTTGCCGGCTCAAGTGGTATTGCTGCCGGATGGGGAGGGGGTATCTACAATGAGGGAGGAAATCTTGTGATCTCGGAAACTGTCTCTGTGTCGGACAATATAGCTTCGCTGTATGGGGGAGTAGGTTTCGGGGGGGGTATCTATAACGAAGGAACGCTTCGCCTGGAAGGGCAAGTGACTATCCGCGCTAATATAGCTTGTAAAGCGGGTACCGGAGGGGTGGTGCCGTCGGAGGAAGAGGCTTTTGGCGGTTTCGGCGGCGGTATCTTGAACCACGGAGAAAATGCCGAAACGCTGATATATGGTGGTACAATCTCCGAAAATTACGCGGTAGCGGATGTAGGGAATGGTCTTCCTGCCTACGGAGGTGGAATACATAATGAAGATGGGGGAAAACTATCGGTGTTCTTTCCCTCCATCATACGCGACAACGTAGCGACGGCCGGTATTGGCGACGGTCACGGCGGCGGCATCAGCAGTGTACGGGGAGGAAGTAAATTGACGGTCACGGGAACAGTGGAACGTAACACAGCCGTTCTTAATGCCTTTGCACATTCTAACGGTTATGGCGGCGGTATTTACTGCGGTAAAGCGGATGGTTCGGAAGCTTCTTTTATGACCGCCGAAGGTAGTGCAGTCATTTATAACAATATGGCAACCACAGGAAGAGGCGAGGCCATTGGGAATGGCGTCTATCCCCCCAACTTGACCCATACGGTGACACTTAAGTCTACCCCTTACTTCTCTCTGAATTATGGGTCGGGTAACTACGAGGTGTCCGATGGTGACGACTTTGACGTGATGGCCTACCTGCATATTGGTTCCCTTTCTTCGGTAGGCAAGGCTGCTATCATTGTCAACGGAGAGTCGTTGCCGGTCGACAAAGGAACGACAGGCCCCATTACTGTTCCCGGGTTGCAGAATATTAGGGAAGACAAGATAGTAGATGTTGGTATTTTTGTCAGTGTTTCTATCAAATCTGCAGACTTTGTAGAAACGGAGTTGCCCGTAGGAAAGTATGAAGTATATGCCGAGGAACCGTTCGAGTTTAACTTTACCGTAGCCGAGGGACACCGTGACCTCATTCGAGTGAATGTAAACGGGAAGTTTTACGAGCCGGACATGTTGGGTGACGGTCGGTACCGTTGCCTAGTCTCATTGACGAAAGAAAATACCTCTATCTCCCCTGTGTCGGCTTTTACACTCTCGTTTCTTGAATGTCCTGCGAATGTCTCTCTCTTTTTACATGGACAATCTTTGAACCTCGCCGAACCGTTAGCGGTTGCTGCCGGTGAAAACCCCTATATTGAGATATTATATACAGGTCGCCCTATTTCAGGGCAGTTGAAAGCCTACGTCAATGGTCGGCCGACCAATTTATTCCCGACGGAAAAATCCGGTATTTTTGAGTTGTCACTCGGTACTGTTGTAGGGAACATGGAAGTACAACTCGTCATGGAGAACCTTGCTGTTACCCCTTCCCCTCGGCTTACTGAAACACAGTTTACTACTTCGGCTCAAGGGGTGAAAGTAGAAATGTCGGATGTCCGGACGGTGTCTATCTACACCTTGACAGGTGAATTGAAAGTAAAACGCATAGTATGTGGAACGGCTTTTGTTCCCCTCACAAAAGGTATCTATATCATAGAAATAGGTGGAAAGGTTAGCCGCGTGATTGTCCATTAACGGATATGTCGCCGGTTGAGAGCAGCACGATATAAGGCGGCAGCACGGGAATGTTCGGTATGGGTAACTGTAAAGGTGTGCCGCCCGGAAAAGTCAGGGCAGGCAACCATAAAAAGATAAGAGTGGTCGGTAGCGTGGAGTACGCTGTCAATAGCTTGTGGTGAAGGGATATGCAATGGGGCGGGAGGTAGTCCGGTGTGGAGGTACGTGTTGTACGGTGAAGGAGTATGGAGGTGACTGTGCCGGATACGGCGGAGTGAGAAATCACCGACCGCATAACGGACAGTAGGATCGGCTTGCAGAGGCATTTTCCGGCGGAGACGGTTAAGATAGAGACCTGCGATGATGGAATATTCCTCAAGACAATTACTCTCTTCTTCCACGATAGAGGCGAGGGTTGCTACCTCGAGGGGTGTGAGCCGGAGAGAGTCGGCGGCGGCACGTCGGTAGGAGTTCCAGAAAGATTTGTATTCGTGTTGCATACGGACAAGGAAAGCTTCGGGGGTGATATTCCAGAATACCTCGTAAGTGTTGGGAATAAAGAGAGCCTTGACGGTTTCCGGAGTGAAGCCGAGGGAACGGCAGTATGCCGAATCGGCAAGGAGTACCTTGAGACTGTCAGCCTGAAGCATTAGAACGGAACCGATGCGGTCGGCCAACTTATCGGTATTGCGCACAGTGGAAAAAGTGAGGCGCATCGGAGCTTGTTGTCCATGGCGAAGGGATCTGAGGAGTATAAAATTCCCCATGCTGGGATGAACGGCATACCTGCCTACGTGCATGGATTCAGGATAATGCAATAGGCAAGAGAGGAGACGAAACCGATCAATGTGACGGCAACAGGCAGTATCACTGAGCTGGCGGCAAAGTTTATCGAAATCCGTAGTATTGTCAATATAGACGTAGACCGTCTCTTCAGGGTCGAAGTTCGGTTGGAAAGCGAGGATGCATAACCAAATAACAATCAAAGAGACAATAGTAAGCAGGATGAGGACCACTCCTTTCATGGGCGCGAAAGTAACAATATAAACTTGACTCCCCCCCCCCTGGTATGAAAACAATAATCTTTATTTTTTGTTATCTTCGTAAGCCGTTCAGGATCCACCATAGTTCATGGGGAACTATGGTAGTTTTTTCCTTCGGAAAGGGCATGGATAGTGGAAAGTTAGAGAATGAAGTCTGATCGGAAACATAGCATTCCTTCGGTTTTCCGTTGCCTTTGGAGGGGTTCGTATTCATTATGAATCAGTCGATTATATTTATTTTCGTCAGTTGTATAGACTACCATAGTTCCCCATGTACCTCAGTGGAAAGGGAAGATATTGGGGATAGTTGTCTTGTATCGTCCTCAACCTTGTGTCAGGGATAATATTTTGTCTTACCTGTCCGGTTTGGATAAACTGATTATCTGGAAGAATTCGCCTTGTAGTGAGATAGATTTTACAGGGAGTGGGGATGAATACGGAGAGAAGGTTGTCGAGATGGGAGACGGTGTCAATGTAGGACTTGGAAAAGCCTATAACGTAGCTGTGGATTATGCACGCGAACATCAGTATACTTGCTTGTTGACGATGGATCAGGACAGTTGCTTTGAGCAAGGAGGCTTTCATAAGTACATTGACGAAGTGATTCAAGTAAAGAAATTGGCTATCTTTTCTCCCAATTATACCGTTCATGATAGTGGCAAAAAAAGATTTATGACCTGCGAAGGGATAAAAGAGGTACCTGTCACGATATCGTCGGGAACGTTTTATCCGGTATCCATCTTTGATGAGGTGGGGATGTTCCGCGATGATTTTTTCATAGAGGTGATTGATTATGAATTCTCACTGCGTGCCAAGCAATACCATATCCCTACGATAGTTATCTGTTCCATTAACTTGCTACATCAATTGAATGAACAAAGAAAAAAACGTAGATTGCTGTGGAGAACTATCTTCCATAGGGAATCACATCCTGTAAGATATTACTACTTAATAAGGAATGTCCTGATAACAAAACGGATTTATCCGAAAGAAAAGATTTGGAGAAGAATTTTGATAGGCCTTTATGTACAGCTGTTGTTGATCCTATTGTATGAGGAGAACAAAATGGTGAAGTATAAAAGTTTGTTGTTGGGATACATACATGGGAAAAGAGGCATTACCGGAAAATATAACCTGTGAGGAAAACCTTCACCGCCGCTCTTTTACCAAGCGATAGGCTCCTGCCCTGTCGCCATCAGATAATCATTGGTTCTGCTGAAATGTTTGTTACCGAAAAAGCCCCTGTGGGCGGAAAGAGGCGAAGGGTGGGGCGACTTCAAAACCAGATTGCATGAGATATCCATGAAGGCTGCTTTTCGTTGCGCGTAAGCTCCCCAAAGGATGTAGACGATGTGTTTCCGTCGTTCGGTCAGACGGTGAATAACAGCGTCTGTAAAGGTTTCCCACCCCTGGTTTTGATGGGAACCGGCTTGTCCGGCACGCACTGTCAGGGTAGCATTGAGAAGCAAGACACCCTGTTTCGCCCACCGCGTCAAGTCACCGCTTGCCGGTGAAGAACTTTCCGTATCGCTTTCAATTTCCTTAAAGATATTCACTAACGAAGGAGGGAAAGTCATGCCCTCCCGTACCGAAAAACATAGTCCGTGCGCCTGTCCCGGCTCATGATAAGGATCTTGCCCAAGTATGACCACTTTGACACGGTCGAAAGGACAACGGTCGAATGCATTAAAGATAAGTCCTGCCGAAGGATAAACCCGTCCTCGCCGGTACTCTTCCCTTACAAAGTCCGTCAATTGCCGGAAGTAGTCTTTCTCAAACTCGTCTGCTAACTGAGCTTTCCAACTCGGTTCGATCTTTACATCCATGACTTGGTCAACTTTATCCGGTACGTAAATCTAAATTCCAAAAGGAATGCTACCTTTGTGCCGCTTTCCGAGCACCTATAGTTCAATGGATAGAATATCGGATTCCGGTTCCGACGATTGGGGTTCGACTCCCCATAGGTGTACGGATATTAGTATTCCTCCTGCAAATATAGTAGTTTTCCTCATTGTCGTAGTTTGTTACCTCTCGGAAAGGATATATTTATAAACGGATAGCACATTATGGGAAATAAAGTTTCAGTTGTAATGTGTACCTATAATGGTGCCAAATATTTGAGAGAGCAGTTGGAATCAATTATCCGACAAACTTATCCTATTTATGAAATAATTATTCAAGATGATTGTTCCACCGATAATACATTTGAGATTTTGAAGGAATATTCCAAAAAATATTCACATATATCCATAAGTGTGAATCAACAAACCATAGGGATAAACGGAAATTTTTTCTCTGCTATGAATCGAGCAACAGGGGATTATATTGCTATTTCGGATCAGGACGATATATGGGAATCACATAAAATAGAGAAACAAATTGCCTCTATTGGAGACAATTGGTTGTCATTTCATTTTTCCAAACCTTTTTCGGAAGATGGTTCTGTTGTTTATTTTGACGACAGACAGCCTAATTATGGTATAGAACGTGTTATTTATCAGGGACCTATACCCGGACATACAATGCTTTTGAAAAGAGAAATAATCCCAATGGTATCAGAGGAAAGTAAAAAATACTTTATGTATGATCATCTGTTTCAAATGGTAACGGCAGCTTATGGTAAAATAGATTTTTGTAACCAAATACTTGTACATCAAAGAAGGCACTATAAGGCAGCTACGTATACCCCCCCCCATTAACATAAATTTTAATTTTAAAAATAGCATAAAAACGACTTTTCGTACAATTTTTTTATATATTGAATTGCGGAATGCTCTTTCGTTCCGTTTCAAGGAGATATATAAATTATTAAAATCATTACCTGGAGAAAATCAAGATAAAGTCAATGTGACAAAAATGGCTTTATATCAATCACAAAAAGGAATCGTTGCGTATATAAAACTGGCCGTTTTATGTGTGAAATTACGCCAAAAAATATTCTACACAAAGGTAGAAAATGATTTTATTGCTATATTACGGGCAGTCTATTTTCCTATATCATGTGTTGACTATATTAGATATATGTCAAAAAGAAACAAATGGCAACTTTTAGACATAGGTTTTATGAAAACGTATAAGATCTGCTATTTGCTTTATTGTTTTCAAGATACACTGTATCGGAAAACGCTTTGAATGAGTTCTCCAATAGCGGATATAATGAATGGGTATCCATCTGTGTACCACCTCTTCCAATAAACTATTATAAAAGGGTTCATTTATTTCCCGTATGGCTTGATCAAACGATTCCAACGTATTGGGGACAAAGTCGTTGTCTGATTGCCATAAATAAGACTTATATATAGAGGCAATAAACTCTTTCATTAAGCGAAAAAGGTAAGCATCCGTCTGTTTGGACAAAGAATCTCTGTTGACTGTAAAATAGTATTCCAATATACGAAGTGCCACTACTTGCCGATGTGAAAGGTTTTTCTTAAACACAGCAGGATCCGAAGACTGCCCAACTCTCGCCAAAAAGTGTTGGTAAACATCCGCATTCACGAAAGCCAGTGTTTTAACGAAAAAAAGCGGACAAAAAAACCATTCGACGTCGGAATGATGAACTCCTTCCGATTGTTTATAATTCATCTTCCGGAGTAATTTCATCCGATAAGCGACAGCATGCATTGATAGGTTGGGAAGCATAGAAGAGAAAGAAGTCAGTACGTCACAACCAACCATGTAATCATGTGAACAATAACGTATTTGTGTGCTTTCGGAAACATACCGTTTAGTGTAGTTAGTAATAACCAGGTCGTTATCTAGGCTTTGTAATTTATCAACTAGATAGCCAAAACCTTCGGGATCGAACCAGTCATCGGCGTCAAGTACCTTGACGTACTTTCCTTTGGCTACGGGAAGGGCAGCATTAATACAGGAACCATAGTGTCCATTTTCCTTGTCTATCACCGTTACGATCT
>JAITRW010000036.1 GCA_031288175.1 Tannerellaceae bacterium | reverse complement strand
TCCATAGACTTTTTGCCTATCCGGGGTCCCCGACCTTTTTAAAAATATCCTATATTCCTCGCGCGAGGCTATGAGAGAGAGAGAGAGAGAGAGAGAGAGAGAGAGAGAGAGAGAGAGAGCAAAATAATTAATTCCAGCAAGTGTCCTCCCGGTTTTCTCACCGTACTGCCACCTAAAAACAGGCCCTCTTTTTGCCCTCCTTATTCTATACTCCATGGCTTAGTCCCTTATTGGACAATATCGTTTCCTTCTTCTTTTCATCCACAAAGGTATTCTCTCTTTTTGATTTTTAGGAATACGGTTGTATTTATTATTCCTCTCGCTCCCTAAAAACTCCTCTCTCTTACACAACGCCCCTCTTTAAAACAACCATTCTCTCGAACACTCCTCTTTATATTACAGACAAGTGGGCGGAGGAAGAGTATGTAGCTTTGGTTTTTACTACCTTTGCAGGCAAACGAGCAACATGAAGCGGACAAAAATTGTTGAAGCGCTGAAATATGCCGAGCGTGGCATAGAAGTGAATGTGAAGGGGTGGGTGCGTACGCGCCGCGGGGGGAAGCAGGTCTGTTTTATTGCATTGAACGATGGTTCGACAATACATAACATACAAGTAGTAGCCGCGGTAGGGCAGATAGAGGATGAGCTTTTGAAGTCCATAACCACCGGCGCTTGTATCAGTGTGGATGGGATCCTTGTGGATTCACAAGGGCAAGGACAGCAGGTAGAAATACAAGCAACGCACATCACAGTATACGGAACCGCTGATCCCGATACCTATCCTTTGCAGAAGAAAGGTCATTCTCTGGAATTCTTACGGGAGATAGCTCACCTCAGGGGACGCACAAATACGTTCGGCGCCGTTTTTCGACTTCGACACCATCTGGCCTTTGCTATCCACAAGTTTTTTCATGACAGGGGATTTTTTTACTTCCATACTCCCATCATCACCGCCTCTGACTGCGAGGGAGCCGGACAGATGTTTCGCGTCACAACGCTTGAACAGGGAATGGAACAGACTGGTGACGGTACAATTTCGTTTGATAACGATTTTTTCGGGAAGCAGGCCAATTTGACTGTCTCCGGACAGCTGGAAGGCGAGACAGCCGCCTTAGCGCTGGGAGCTATCTACACCTTCGGTCCTACTTTTCGGGCAGAAAACTCAAACACGCCGCGTCACCTAGCAGAGTTTTGGATGATCGAACCGGAAGTCGCTTTCAACGAGATCGAAGAAAACATGCAATTGGCCGAAGACTTCATCAAATACTGTATCCAATGGGCGTTGGACAATTGCCCGGATGACCTCCGATTTCTTAATGACCATTATGATGCGGAATTGATTGAGCGATTGCAAAGCGTGGCAAAAGACGATTTCGTCAGGTTGTCTTACACAGAGGGAATAGCAATATTGGAGCAGGCAATAGCTCATGGGTACAAGTTTGAATTTCCTGTTTTCTGGGGTACCGACTTGTCGGCAGAACATGAACGTTATTTAGTAGAAGAACATTTCCACAGCCCCGTCATTTTGACAAATTATCCAAAGGAAATCAAAGCTTTTTATATGAAGCTGAACGAAGATGGAAAAACGGTACGTGCTATGGATGTCCTTTTTCCAAAAATCGGAGAGATCATCGGAGGGTCTCAGCGTGAGGAAAATTATGACAAACTCTCTGCACGTATCCGGGAATTGGGTATTCCGGCAAAGGATATCTGGTGGTACCTTGACACTCGACGCTTCGGCGCCGCTCCTCATTCCGGATTTGGACTTGGTTTCGAGAGGCTGCTCCTTTTCGTGACGGGAATGAATAATATCCGCGATGTCATACCTTTCCCCCGTACGCCGCGTAACGCCGATTTTTGAAATAGCTATCATTAAAACACATAAACATAAAACCTATGAATTTCAGCGTATCCAGCACAGCTCTCCTTTCGCGTTTGCAGTCCATTAGCAAAGTCATCGCTTCGAAGAACACGCTTCCCGTACTGGAGTGTTTTCTTTTCCGGTTGGAAGGTGACACCCTCGTTCTTACGGCTTCCGACGGGGATGTACGGATCACTACATCCGTCAATGTGATCAATCCCGAAGGGGAGGGCACTGTGGCTATCTCTTCCAAATCATTGCTTGACCCTATCAAGGAACTGCCGGAGCAACCTATCACGTTCAACGTCAATAACGAAAGCAAGGAAATATCTATTCACTTTCAGGGAGGTAAGTATGATCTCGTCGGCGAAGACGGTGAAACCTATCCCCTCAAGCCCGAGCTTGGTGAAAACTCTGATTCTCTTTCTATTGACGGGCAGATATTTCTTAGTGGCATCAGTCGTTCTCTTTTTGCCACCGCCGACGATGAATTGCGTCCCGTAATGAACGGCATCTATTTCGACTTCCTGCCCGAAGGACTTACTTTCGTCGCTTCCGACGGCCATAAGCTGATACGCCTCTGTAACACTACCGTCCATTCCGAAAATCACGGGGCTTTCATTTTCCCCAAAAAAGCCGCCAATCTGTTACGGAATCTGCTTGTACGGGAAACCGAACCTGTCACCATTGCTTTTGATAACGACAAAGCCATAGTATCCGGAAAAAGTTTCGAGTTAGCTTGCCGCCTTATTGAGGGACGTTATCCTAACTACAATAGCGTTATCCCTAAAGACAATCCGCACAAGGTCACTATCAATCGACTGGCGCTTTCTTCCGCCCTTAAACGTGCTTCGTCTTTTACTAGTCCCAGTACCTATTTAGTCAAACTTCAATTCAAAGACAACGAATTGCTCATCGTTGGGCAGGATATTGATTTTGCCCGACGCGCCGAAGAACGTATCCCCTGTCAATACGAAGGAGATGAGTTGAATATCGGCTTCAAATCTACTTTTCTCATCGAAATCTTAACCAACATCTATGCGGAAGACGTCATTTTTGAACTGGCCGATCCCTCCCGCGCCGCCCTCGTGCTACCCGCGGAAAATGGCGAGGATGAGGACTTACTCATGCTCATCATGCCGATGATGCTCAACGACTAATCCGGAAACATGCAACTTAAGCTCAAGAATCCCGTAGTCTTCCTGGATGTGGAAACCACGGGGATTGATATTGCCACCGACCGTATCATCGAAATAGCCCTCATCAAAATCCTCCCCGACGGCACGGAAGAAACTAAAGAACGGCGATTGAATCCTCAGATCCCTATCCCAGCCGAAGCTACCGCCATACACGGTATATCCGATGACGATGTCAGAGATTGTCCTACTTTCAGACAGATCGCCAACAGCCTTGCGCAGTTCCTTGAAGGCGCTGACATTGCGGGATACAATTCCAACCGATTTGACGTCCCTATTCTTGCCGAAGAATTCTTACGTGCAGGTATTAGTATCAACTTGCGTAGGCATAATTTCATTGATGTGCAGACCATTTTCCATAAAATGGAACAGCGTACCCTTGCGGCAGCCTACAAATTCTACTGTCAAAAAGAATTGGAAAATGCTCATTCGGCCAAGGTTGACGTACGCGCCACTTACGAGGTTCTTCAGGCTCAACTGGACCGTTACCCGACGCTTGAGAACAATGTCCCTGCTCTCTCCAAGTTTTCTGCACACACTCATAATGTCGATTTTGCCGGCAGAATGGTTTATGACGACAAAGGGCGTGAAATTATCAATTTCGGAAAGTATAAAGGACGGCCTGTGACGGACGTTCTTCGTGAAGACCCCTCGTATTATAGTTGGATCATAGACGGTAACTTTCCGCTTGACACCAAGCAAGCTTTGACTGAAATTAAGCTACGTGCTTTCACAGGAAAATAAATCGCAGAAATTTCTTCACCAAGCACAGTCATGGAATTACGAGTAATTAGCCGGAAGAGTTGTCTCTCACTTATGCAAGTTGAAGAGGCAATGGCGCTTTTCCCTTCGTTCACCGGCAGTTACGAACTCATTTCTCTTGATACTTTAGGAGACAAGCACCGTGATATTTCGTTGATGGATCCCTCTGTACCGGGAGATTTTTTCACTCGTGAACTTGATGAATCTCTTCTTGATGAAAAAGCTGACATTGCAGTTCACTCTGCCAAAGATCTTCCTTATCCCCTGACGCCGGGTCTGGCTGTAGTAGCTCTCTTGTCGGCGCGTGACCAGAGCGACGCCCTTGTGAGCCGTGACGGACGGCGACTTGACCAACTTCCTGCCAATGCCCGTATCGGGACATCTTCTTCCAAACGCAAACAGGAATTGCTTGCCCAACGTGGCGATCTGGAAGTAGTACCCATACGCGGTAACATTGAAGAGAGACTTGCGCTGATTGATAACGGTCATATTGATGCTCTCATCGTGGCTACTTGTGCTTTGCAGCGGCTCGGCCTTGATCACCGTATTACCCATATCCTTCCTTTTGAGACGCACCCTTTACAAGGACACTTGGCTATCGTTGCCCGACAAGAACGGGATGATCTGGCCGCTATTTTTGCAGAACAGGATTGTCGACGATATTATGGAGGGGTTACGCTCGTAGGTTTTGGTCCTGGCGATCCCGATCTCCTTACAATCGGCGGAGATAAAGCGTTGGCCGAAGCGGAAGTTATTTTCCATGACGATTTAGTCGACTTGTCTTTTCTTAAGCGATATTCTGCCGAAAAAATTTACGTCGGTAAACGGCGCTTGATACACCGGTTCCGACAGGATGAGATCAATCGGCAAGTGTATGCGGCTGCCGTGAATGGGAAGAAGGTTGTCCGCCTTAAAGGTGGCGATCCGATGTTATTTGCGCATGGAAGGGAGGAAATAGATTATTTGCAGAGCCGTTTCATTCCTGTTACTGTCATTCCCGGCATACCCTCCGCCATTGCAATGGCTTCTGCTACCCACATACCTTTGACGCATCGGGGGACGGCTTCTTCCGTAGCTTTCGTAACGGGGCATTCTGTGGACGCGATAACGACTCCCTCGGCCGATACCCTTGTTTACTTCATGCCTGCCGCCACTTTATCTGATATCGCCAAAGCGCTTATTGACAGCGGACGGGCGGCGGATACGTCTACGGTATTGGTACACCGCACTTCTCTTCCTTGCGAACAAAAGCTGTATACGACCTTGGGAGAATTACGCTATAGTGTTATCTTACAGGCTACGCCGCTTCTTATGGTGGTCGGCAAAGTCGTTTCATTCGAAAACTATGTGGCGCAGCTTCAGCCGGTACTACTGACAGGGATTTCACGAGACGATTATCTGCAATATCGTTACGCTGTCCACATTCCTCTGATTTGTATCCGGCCAATAAAGCCGCTTCCTCCAAAGGTTTTCCAGGTACTTGGTTCATTACAGAAGGATTTTGACCGCATTATCTTCACTTCGCGCCATGCCGTACATCACTTTTTTCGTATATACCGCATTTCCCTTCCTACCGGCATTACTATTGCTACTGTCGGACCTGCCACAAGCGCGGCTTTGCGTGAACATGGACTGAATCCCGACATGGAATCGCCGACCCAAACGGCTAAGGGATTGGTCGAACTGCTTACTCCCCCGGTCGTGGAAGTACAACGTATCCTCTTGCCACGGTCGTCACGGGGACTTCCGGGATTGCCAGCCGCATTGGTTGCCTTGGGACACTCTGTGACGGAGATTCCTCTTTATGATACTGTCTCCAATCCTGAGGTACACTCCTTAGACCTCCGTCCTTTCCGTAAGATCGTTTTTACTTCGCCTTCTACGGTTGATGCCTTCTTTGCGCTCCACCATAATTTCCCTCCACTGACTTTGCTTATTGCTCGCGGACCTGTTACATTAGCTTATCTTCGGCAATGCGCGAAAACCATTAACGAATAACTATGCGGCGGGTGGTTTGTCCACCGATACGGACTAAATAAACACCCGAAGGGAGAGAGAGGATTGTGTCGCCGCTCAACTGGCGGCTCAGTACGAGTCGGCCTGTCGGCTGGAAGACCTCCACATCCGTCGGAGCGGTCAGGCTTAGCCGTAAGCCGCCCTCCACCACACTCAAAGCCCATTCATTGCTTGCAGGGAGGGGTATGGGAGAGACTTCGTTTGGAGGATTGTTAAAACCGATGTATTCATATTTATTACCAGTGGAAACTCTCTGTGTTTGGTATAGGATCTCCGACACGTATCCGTTTGGATAGAAACGACATATCGCTTTCTCGCTCCCATCCCCTGTCAGATTTCTCTCAAAGGTCATCTCCATTTCATAACCGTCTTCAAGATAGGTATAAGCAATACCTTCACCCGTATATTCATCCATTACGTGGAGAAGCCGCCCCTTATCGTCAAGTATGTATCTAATCTTTGCTCCCTCCTTTAACCATGCCGTTGGGAAAAATGGGGTGGAACTTCCCGGATCATATTGTTTCTTCTCCGCGATGTGACCGTCCTCAGTAGGGCGGAGGCGGATCGTGTCGTTCCATGCGGGTTGGCCGTTATCTGCAAATCCTTCGCGGCTTACGGCAATGAGATTGGCTTCATAATCATACACTGTCTGTACGGATTTTCGAAGACCCCTCCAAATAGGGAGGCCTTCTACGATGTCGGGATACCCACCTACAGGAAAGAGAAAGTCTTCGCCAAAAAATGATGCCCAATCTTGAAGCATCACGTAAGTACTTACCTTCCAACTGCTCACGCGTCCCAAAGCATCGTATTCGAAATCAAACTCCTCGTACGCACCGAGTGAATCGTGCACCTCACTATTATAATACTTCATACAGGACAGAATCTTATCGTCTTCGGAATAACGGTATATCGTTCTATCGCTACCATTGTAGACATACTCGTCATCAATTCCGGCTTTCCAGACTCGCCTCAAGGTATCTGTCCGGCCATCGACAGCACGAAAAACCCGCGTAGCAGAATATCCACCGTCTCCACTATGGGGAGCCCGCCTTTCTTTGTAGTCTACCTTCTGTAACTGAAGCCCGTCTATGGTAAACACACCTGGGAAATCAAGAAATACATCAAAAACATCCTCTACAGCCAGATCAGCGGAAGAGACGTTCAAAGAGTTTCCGGCAATTCGTGACTGAATATCTCCTATTGTAAACGGTTTCCCTAACTGCGCGTGAACGACGCCTGCCGACAGTAATACCGTGAGGATAGCTATCTTTTTCATTACCAAGTCTTTTTTATTCCCTAATTACGTCCTCTCAACAAGCTCTTGACAAGCTTGACAACAAAATTAGAAAAATATTGTAATCTGTAACTCTCCATCTCCTTTTTTTGCTACTATAATGACTTCTTTCTCTTGGATTTTTATCAATAAATATATAACTTGCTGCTAAGAAACCTTTAATCGGTAATGTGCAAAAACCATCAGTGAATAACTATGCGGCGGACAACTTGTCCATTGATACGGACTAAATAAACGCCCGAAGGGAGGGGGAGGATTGTGTCGCCGCTCAACCGGCGACTCAGTATTTGCCGACCTGTCGGCTGGAAAACCTCCACATCCGTCGGAGCGGTCAGGCTTAGCCGTAGGCCGCCCTCCACCACACTCAAAGCCCATTCATTGCTTGCAGGGAGGGGTATGGGAGAAACTTCGTTCGGAGGGTCGTTAAAACCGATGTATTCATACACCTCTCGCACAATAACGGCTCCTTCGGGGTACACGACTTCCGATAAACACCCGTCTTCCCGCACAAAGTATTTATAGACCCGCGTGCCGCTACCCGT
>JAITRW010000042.1 GCA_031288175.1 Tannerellaceae bacterium | reverse complement strand
ACCGATATGCCGTCACGGTATACCCTAACTCCCGGCAATTGCTTGAGCAACGTTTCAACCGTATTTCCTATCGCCGCGATTGTATTCTCTATATCTGCGATATATATGCCCCTTTCCATGCGAATCTTCGGCCGTACGGCCACCACCGACACCTCCTGTACCTGCACCACCCCCGCCTTCAGCACAATATCCCCCAGCCTCTGCCCCTTGTCAAATGCTTGGTTAAACGGCTCATACCCTAACGCCGTGATTTTCAATAGGTATTTGTTGGCTTTGCCACCTGCCTCCAGCACAAACTCCCCCACCTCATTCGCCGCCGTTCCGCACACAAACCCACTGTCCGGCAGACTCACCAACACCGCATTCGCAAACGCCACCCCCTCTTTCCCCTCGTCCACCACTCTCCCGCTAAACGTCTGCGCAAAGACGTTCCCTCCAATCCACATCAAAACAAACACACAAACTCGCATACCCAATGTTTTAAAACACTCGCCGGACACAGAAAAAGAATTCCGTGTCCGGCTAAGTGTAAAAGGACAGACGCATTCTATCAGCCGCCTCTGCTATCCTACGATGAAGACGCTAACAACAAATAATACCACACTTTCCGTTGCAACCACAATTCCCCTTGTCACTGGCCTCTTCGTCTTCGGTCTTATCTTGACTGCCGCCCTTGATCTGGATAAGCTCA
Source organism: Tannerellaceae bacterium (assembly GCA_031288175.1). GTDB lineage: Bacteria > Bacteroidota > Bacteroidia > Bacteroidales > Tannerellaceae > JAITAD01. The sequence continues at coordinate 12,508 of JAITRW010000042.1, read as the reverse complement.
CCTTCTTCCAGAACCACGTCTTCGATTGAGAAGACCTTTTCCATACTATTCTCTATACCCATAATGTAATGTATTACATCCACCCACATGAGCAACCGCCTCAAAAGTAATCAATTATCCCCATCTTGCAAGCGTTTCGGGTATTTATTTGCATCTGCACATGAAAATAATGATATTTCCCTCCTTTTGATCTATAAATCAGTTTGCTCTGTTTCTTTCCTGATCGTTGCTATTCCTGATTTTCTGCATGGATTTGGTTTTTCCGCCACTTAATGTGTAGGAAAGAGTCAGCTGGAGTATTGGATATTTTAGATAGATATAACGCTGTACCCATGCATCCTTTGTAGTAGTTTTATCGCCATTTTTATTGAAAATCAATGGATTGGCCGCCAAATCAAGCTTCAATTTATCCTCCTTTAAAAATGCACGTTGCAAAGAAACATTCAGCAAGTGAAAAGGATAGTTCGTCGTGTAGGCATTCTTAGACTTGGAATTATACTTATACAATACCTATCCCACAATCTTTAAAGGAAACAAAAAATCATGTTGCGTAAAAAAGCTGTAATTGAAATTGGAAAAGGTCTCACTTTCCGGCTTCGACGTTTGATAGGAATTGACATAGATATCTGCCTGATTGGTTGTGTTCCACCATGACGCCAAGCTAATAGGGATATAGGCGTTCAAGTTGTAACTCTGAGTTTTAACACCATCCTTTAAGGTGGAGATGATCACCAACCGATTGTCGCTTTCAATCTTTTCGGTTTTATTATATTGAGATACTGCATTATAACTCCACATACAATTCAATGACAAATAATATTTTCCCAGAAGGCCATAATTGAATTTGAGGTTATTTAATACATTGGGTTTCAAATCAGGGTTACCTTCCCGAAGGGTATAACGGGAGTCATACCATCTATATGCCATTAACGTAAAATAACTGATACGTCGGATACGTCTTGAGTAGGAAAGGCTTAGATCATGATTTTCATTTATCTGGTAACTGTAATTGAAAGAAGGAAAGAGGTCAAAACGACGGAAGGGCGCAGCTACACCCTTTACCTGGGCATCCGTATATTCTCCCCGTAGTCCGGCCATAATCGACCATCTCTCTCTTGCCAAATCATAGCGATAAAACGCAACCGTCAGGCGTTCGTCGTACCGTCAGGCGTAATTACTTCCGGTCAAGGCTTCCCAAGGGCTATCCTACGCCTCTTTTTCTTGATGGAAATAATTGTTCTCAACCGTAGAATCGCTGTACTTCACACCTGCCAAACCTTCCCCTGCCTCACCAAAATTGTGTTTGTAACGTAACTCGGTGGAATACAGTTGATAAGGACGGTGTTGGTCGTTCATTAAAAACTCATTCAGGAATTCCGGCTCTTCAGAAGTAGTACAATTAACGTAGTGAAAATAATCCTGCAAACTATTTTTGTATTGATTGACATAATCGGACAGCAGGGTGATTTTCCGGTTACCCAAAGTATCCAACAACCAATCATAATTTAGTGCAAAGGAATAATTGTATGTCTTATGTGCTGAGGTATGGTAGCTTTCAGTTTGGTCAATAGCTGTACCTGTAATGTCCGTTTTTCCACCGAGATACTCATCTTTTATAAAATGATTATAATTTGCATCAACCGCCAGCCTATGGGATGGATTAAAATCATAATTCAAAGTCAATGAAGTTGAATAGTCTTTGTCATAAATCGTATCCGTAACAACATTGCTATACGCTACCTTGTTCAGAATATCTCGTGAATGCTCCTCTCCAAACAGCAAACCGCCGTTCGTTTTATGAACCTCTACAGCAAGTCGCGAACTGAAATTACCTTTTGTTCAACTTCTAACTTGATATGAACGTTATTGATATAGACGGTGACGGCTTTACCATTGAGGGAGATGTGGGAACCGGTTGCCCAAACACCCGGTAACTGATTAAGCAACATCTCGACCGTATTACCTGAGGCGGCTATACTGTTCTCAATATCTGCGATGTATGTACCTTTCTCCATACGGATCTTCGGCCGTACGACCACCACCGACACCTCCTCCATCTGCACCATCGCCGTCTTCAGTACAATTTCCCCTAACTTCTGCTCACTCCCTTTATCAAATGTCTGACTAAACGGCTCATACCCTAATGCCGTGATTTTTAACAAATAGTTGTTTGCCTGGCCGGTTGCTTCCAACACAAACTCCCCTGCATCATTCGTCGCCGTTCCGGCCACAAACCCACTGTCCGGCAAACTTATCAACACCGCATTGGCAAACGCTACCGGCTCCTGCCCCTCATCCACCACCTTCCCATTAAATATCTGTGCCACTAACAATTCTCCAATTGAAAAACTGCAAAATAGATACAATAGTAACTTTTTCATACTTATACAATTAAATACAAAAGACAAACACACCATACATGGAACCTGTCCATACACAAGTGTGTTTGTCTCGTTTAGAGACTTTTACAGTAGCTACTCCTCTATCACTATGACAATAGTGATTTCTTCAGAAGCTCAACGACAACTACATCCTTGACCTATACATACCTCACGATTGCCCGCGCGTCATTTGGAGTAGCCTCTTCCCTGCCGCCTTTGATCTAGATAAGTTCACCTTCTTCCAGAACCACGTCTTCAATTGAGAAGACTTTTTCTACACCAACTTCTTTCATAAATGTATGTATTAAGTTAAACAACACCTCTCACACGAGAGACGCCACAAAAGCAATCAACTATTTTCATATTGCAAGTGTTTCTGGCATTAATTTGCATCTGCACACGCAAAAAAACAACCTTCACATTCCTTTCTATCTGTAAATCAATGAATTTTCTTTCTTATTTATTTATCGCTATCTTGAACTTGTCGTAGCTTCTTGATTTTTCCTTTATTGATGGTATAGGAAAAAGTGAGTTGAAAAGTAGGATGGTATTTGTAATCATAAGAATGAGTGAACGTCTGTCCCGTTCTTACCGTCCTATCACTTCTATTATATAGGAGATTATTGGCCTCTAACTTAAACCTCAGGCTTTCATCTTTTAGGAAAGATTTTTGCAAAGAAACACCTAAGTGATGATACGAACCCGTTTCCACATAAGCGCTACTTTTACCTCCGGAATTATATTTATACAATACTTGTGATTTTACACCGAAGGGCAGATTGAAATCATGCTGTGTAAAAAAACCATATTTAAAATTGGAAACATTCCCCATATCTTCTGTTTGATAGCCATTCCAATAAATATTCCCTTGATTTACGTTGCTCCACCAACTCGTAAACGTGATCGGGATATAGCCATTCATGTTAAAACTTTGCCGCTTGATTCCGTCCTTCCACGTGGAAACAATCACCGGATAATCTTCCATCATTGTCGAATCACTGTAATTATAATCAGACAACGCATTACCGCTCCATGAATAGTTCGCCGAAAAATAATATTTCCCCAAGAGACCATAATTCAACGAGACGTTGTACAGAATATTGGGCTTCAAATCGGGATTACCTTGTGTGATGTTATAACGTGATGTATAGTATTTTAATGGAAGTAATAGATAATATCCGATATAATTGATACGTTTGTTGAATGAAAAATGTAAATCATGACCCTCTTTTATTGTGTAGTTCACATTGAAAGAAGGAAATTTAAAATTTTATAGTCATATCCCCCTTCTGCTTTTCTATCCGCATATTCCCCTCGTAATCCTACGTTGAGAGACCACCCTTTGCCGGAAAGATCATAACGGTAAAAGGGTGCAACCGACCGTTCTTTATACTGGTAATTATAGCCGAACCCGGGACGGGAAATCTCTATGCCTTCTATAGTTTCGTGGCCCTTGCCCTTGGACACATTTTCAGCACTGGTATGACCATATTTAATACCCGCCAATCCCGATCCCCTTTTCCCAAAATCGTGTGCATACTGTACTTCCACATAATAACGTATGTTTGGCCTGTCTTGTTCATGCAAAAATTCCTCCTCCGACTCCAATTCACCGGCGCTATCCCTATTCTGGTAAATAAAACGTTCATCTTGATTGTATTTAGGCTGTCTAAGGTATTTGACCAGCCAGGTGATTTTCTGCCTACCTAAACTGTCTAATAGCCAATCATAATTCATAGAACCTATATACGTATATACATCTTGCCTAGATTTATAATCATTATACGTATGACCAATCACATCCTCCCCTTCAATGACATTAGTACGTTGATCGTTGACTACATCATAATTATATTTACCCGCAAATCCACTAAAAACTAATCGATGGGATTGATTGAAATCATAATTCATGGTAATTGTGGGACTGTATGAACGCAACAACTCTTTATTCTCATTCTCCATATCGTACGCTATTCCACTTCCTTTATCTTGCGTACGTGTACGGCTATATCCCTGGTTTCTTTCTTCATCTATACTCATTACACAACGAATCCCCAGTTTATTACCGCTATATTGAAAAGCAACCTGGGGCGAAATGGTTACCTTGTAGGAATAGGACGCGGTACTCCCTATCCTCCCTTGCCACCCTTTCTCCACAACACGCTTCGTGATAATACGTAACACCCCGCCCGACCCCTCCGCCGAAAATTCAGCCGTCGCTTGTGGGATAATCTCTATCTTTCGGATCTCCTCCGAACGAAAAGTGCGCAGATACTGCATTAATTGTTCCCCCTCTAATTCAAGTTCTGTTGATTATCCACATACACCACTACCTCCTTACCGTTGACCACGATGCCACTGCGACTCACCCATACCCCCCCCCGGCAATTGATTAAGTAGTGTTTCCACCGTATTCCCTATCGCTACCAGACTATTCTCTATATCAGCGATATAAACTCCCCGCTCCATACGGATTTTTGGCCGTGTGGCCACCACCGACACCTCTTCTACCTCCACCACTGCCGTCTTCAGTACAATCTCCTCCAACTTATCTCCGCTCCCCTTATCAAAGGATTGACTAAAGGGCGTATAACCTAAAGCTGTAATCTTTAATAAATATATGCTTGCCTGATTTTTTGCCTCCAATACAAATTTCCCCACCTCATCTGTCGCCACTCCCGTGATAAAGGTGCTGTCCGGCAAACTCAGCAACACTGCATTGGCAAAAGCTATCGGCTCTTTCCCCTCATCCACTACCTTCCCGCTAAACGTTTGCCCAAGCAACGACCCTCCGCTTATCCCTAAAAAAAATACGCAAACCAATACTTGCATAACCATTTATTCTAAAAACACGTCAGACACGAAATTTTTCGTGTCTGACGTTAATTAACCGGATAAAGTAATACTCTATTGGCCGTTACGCTGATTCTTCCGAACTGCACTGACCACAATTATGGTTGCTGCTACAACCAATATTTACAGTTACCTCTAAGGCTGCTTCTTTGCCGCCCTTGATCTGGATAAGTTCACCTTCTTCCAGAACCACGTCTTCAATTGAGAAGACCTTTTCCATACCTTTGTTCATCTTTACTACATTAAATTAAACGTTTAACCATAATCCTAACTTCTCGTTGGACGCCGCACACGTCATAAAGGTAATCAAGTATTTTCATATTGCAAGCGTTTCGAGCATTAATTTGCATCTGTACACGTAAATAATGACATTTACATTCATTTCTATCTGTAAATCAACAACTTTCCTTCCTTATCTATTTATTGATATTCTGTACTTGCCACAACTGCTTCACTTTCCCTACTCAAAAAACAGACTATACCTCCTCTTTTTCATAACAATATAACATCAATCATCAATTTGCTCTATTTCTTTCCTGCTCATTACTATTACTGATTTTCTGCATGGATTTGGTTTTTCCGCCGCTTAATATGTAGGAAAGAGTCAGCTGGAGTATAGGATCTTTTATATAGATGTAATGCTGTACCCATGCATCTTTCGTGGTAGTTTCATAGCCGTTTTTATTGAAGATCAAGTAATCGGCTGATAATTTAAATTCCAATCTCTCCTCCTTTAGAAATGCATGTTACAAGGAAACATTCAGTAAATGAAAAGGATACTCCGTCGTGTAGGCATTCTTGGATTTAGAGTTATACCTGTACAATCCCTGTCCCATTATCTTCAAAGGAAATAGAAAATCATACTGTGTAAAAAGGCTGTAATTGAAATTGGAAAAGGACGAAGGCTCCGGCGTTTGATAGGAGTTGACATATATATTCGCCTGATTGGTTGTACTCCACCATGATGCCAAGCTAACAAGGGTATAGGTGTTTAGGTTATAACTCTGAGTTTTAACACTATCCTTTAAAGTGGATATAATCACTGAATAATGATCCTCTTTAATCCATTCGGTTCTATTATATTGAGATACCGCGTTATAACTCCATGAGGTATTCAATGACAAATAATATTTCCTCAGAAGGCCATAATTGAATTTGAGATTATTCAATATGTTGGGCTTCGATTCGGGGTTACCTTCCCGGATCGTGTAGCGCGAGTCATAATACTTGTACGACATCAACGTTAACAGATACGCCGGATACGTCTCGAAAAGGCAAGACTCAAACTATGGCTCTCGTTCGCTTGGTAAGTATAATCAAAGGAAGGAAAGAGGTTGAAACGCCGGAAGGATGTGTCCATACTTTTTACCTGAGCATCAGTATATTCCCTTCCCCGCAGCCCAGCCATAATCGATCATTTATCTCTTGACAAATCATAGCGATAAAATACAGCCGTCAGGCGCTCGCCATACCGGAGATCGTAACTATTGTTAGGAAGGGTTTCTCAAGGGCTATCCTGCGCCTCTTTTTCTTGATGGGAATAATTGTTTTCAACCGTCTCCGAACGCAAGGTCTTCAGGTATTTTGCCAATTGCTCCTCTTCTAACTTGATATGAACGTTTATTGATATAGACGGTGACAGCTTTACCGTTGAGAGAGATGTAGGAATCAGTTGCCCAAACACCCGGTAACTGATTAAGCAACGTTTTGACCGTATTACCTGAGGCTGCTATACTATTCTCAATATCGGCAATATAGACGCCCCGCTCCATACGAATTGTCGGTCTGATCGCCACTACCGACACCTCCTGTACCTGGACTACCGCTGTCTTCAGTACAATATCCCCTAACATATGCCCACTACCTTTATCAAATGATTGACTAAAAAGTTCATAACCTAACGCCGTGATTTTTAACAGATACTTGCGTCGCTACTCCTCCCACAAACCCGCTGTCCGGCAAACTCAGCAACATTACATTGGCAAAAGCAACCGCCTGCTTTCCTTCATCCAACATCCAATACTTTTCCACTAAACGTCTGGGCAAAGACATTTCCTACAATCCACAAAAAGATAGACATACAAACATACAACCTCATAAGACTATACATTTATTAATATCCTATAAAACAACCTATACGTTGTTCCCATTCAAATGTATGGGGATTTCGCCTACCTTTGCCTCTGCTATGAAATTTATACCGTTAGATATCTCAGGACTTTGGCTCATTGAGCCGCAAGTGTTCCATGACGAACGCGGCTATTTTATGGAATCCTTTCAATCCGAAAGCTTCCGTGAACATATCGGCAACATTACTTTTGTGCAGGAAAACGAATCCTGTTCCGTTAAAAATGTGTTGCGCGGCTTACATTACCAGCGGGAGCCTTACGCACAGTCTAAACTCATCCGTGTGGTGCAGGGAGAAGTATTGGACATTGCCGTAGATATCCGTCTCCATTCGCCTACTTACGGGAAGCACGCCGCCGTTCTCCTTTCGGGAAACAATAAGCTGCAGTTTTTCATTCCGAAGGGATTTGCACACGGATTCAAAGTGTTGAGTGACGTGGCTATCTTCCAGTATAAGGTAGACAACCCTTACGTACCTGCCGGAGAAGGCGGTATCCTCTACAACGACCCAACCCTTGCCATTGACTGGCAACTATCTCCCGACAATCCGCCTCTCCTCTCCCCCAAAGATAGAGCATGGGGCGCTTTCCCCCCTCTTACCTGAACACAGCAAAGCTCTATGACGACCTACCTGATTACCGGAGCCGCCGGGTTTATCGGCGCCAATTTCCTCAAACACCTGCTTACCATCCGTGAAGACATCCGTGTCATTGCCCTCGACCTCTTGACCTATGCCGGTAACCTCGCCACTATCCATGAGGATATCGACGGGCACCGTTGTATTTTTATACGAGGGGACATTGGTGACCCTGTACTTGTCAACGACCTGTTCACCCGTTATGACATTCGCTATGTCGTTAACTTTGCAGCCGAAAGTCATGTGGATCGCAGTATTGAAAACCCTCAACTTTTCCTCACCACCAATATCCTCGGCACCCAAAACCTTCTTGACGCTGCACGGCACGCATGGAGCGCCGCTAAGGATACCTACGGTTATACGCTCTGGCCTTCCGATGTACGCTTTCATCAAGTATCCACCGATGAAGTATACGGTAGTCTCGGCGACGAAGGTCTCTTTCATGAAACGACCCCCCTGGACCCGCATAGCCCTTATAGTGCCTCCAAAGCGGCTGCCGATTTTATTGTCAAAGCCTATTACGATACCTACCGCCTCCCTGTCACTATCACTCGTTGTTCCAATAACTACGGCCCTTACCACTTCCCCGAAAAGCTCATCCCTCTTATCATCAAAAATATCCTCGAAGGACGGCCTCTTCCCGTTTACGGCGACGGTAGCAATGTACGCGACTGGCTTTTTGTCCGTGATCACTGCAAGGCCATTGATCTTGTCCTTCACCACGGACGTATCGGTGAGGTCTACAATGTCGGGGGACATAATGAGCGGCGTAACATAGATATCGTCCGCCTCACCATTCGTACCATTCGTACTCTTATGGAAGAAAACCCTGTTTACCGGCAAGCTCTCAAACGACGTGACATGGATCCCGACGGTTCGATCGCTGTTGATTGGATGGATGACTCCCTGATTACCTTTGTCAGAGATCGACTCGGGCACGATCATCGTTATGCCATTGACCCTGCCAAGATCACTGCCGAACTTGGATGGACACCCGAAACATCTTTCGAACAGGGATTAATGCAAACCATACGCTGGTATCTTGACAACCAATCTTGGGTCGAAACCATCACAGGCGGCGATTACCTCCTTTATTACGATCGCATGTACTCCCAACGCTGAAACGGCCGTATGTATTTCAAGGATATAATTGGACAGGAAGACATCAAAGCCCGCCTCCGACGGACAGCTACTACGCAAGCCATACCGCACGCTCAGCTTTTTTCCGAAGCAGGGGGCGTTGGTGCTTATCCGCTCGCCCTGGCCTATGCCCGTTACCTTAATTGCCTGCATCCCTCTCCAGACGATGCTTGCGGACAATGCCCCTCCTGTCGTAAGTACGATAAACTCGCCCACCCCGACCTCTTCTTGGTCTTCCCCATTATCAAACGGAAAGACGATCGGAAAGACAAACCTACCCTTTGTGACGACTACCTTGACAAATGGCGCGACTTCCTTTCTTCTTCGCCTTATTTCACCTTTGACCATTGGCGGTCCTTCCTTGATGTCGGTAACGCACAACCTCATATTTTTGCCGCTGAAAGTAATCATCTCATCCGGTGCCTCAGCCTCAAGCCTGCAGAAGCCAACTATCGCGTTATCCTACTCTGGATGCCCGAAAAGATGCAGACCGAATGTGCCAATAAACTCCTCAAAGTCATTGAAGAGCCGCCTCCGCATACCCTTATCCTGATGATTTCCGAAGCTCCCGACCTTATACTCGCTACCATTCGATCCCGTTCCCAACGTATCCATATCCCCCCTATTCTTGTGGAGACGTTGGCCGGACATCTTGTGCAGCGATATGCCCTTGCTCCTGACGAGGCCCTCCATATTGCCCGCCTCTCTTCCGGAAATTATGTCCGCGCTGTCGACGCTATTAGCCTTACGGAAGAACGGGATCTCTTTCTCCGGCATTTTCAAGACCTCATGCGTAATGCCTACGCCCGGCAGGTTAAGAACCTTAAAACATGGGCGGAAACACTCGCCGCTATCGGACGGGAAGAACAGAAGAATTTCCTCCGATACGCCCAGCAGATGCTACGCGAAAATTTCATCTGCCGCTTCCGATTGCCGGAACTCAATTACATGAATACCCCGGAAACCGCTTTCGCTCAAAACTTCTCTCCCTTTATCACGCCCCTCAACGTCACGCCCCTCATGGAGGCCCTCGCCAACGCCGAAAATGACATTGATCGGAATGTCAACTCGAAATTTGTTTTCTTCGACCTCGCCCTCAAAGTCATCCCATTTGTACGCCTTCGTGAGTAGTCCAGAACGGTATGGCATAGTGTACCATGTAAAAGCTTGACACTATCAGCGACACTACCCATAATCCCACTAATGTCCACTTCATCGCCTTCGATACTTCCCGCCAGCCGAACAGCCTGCTCCCCAAGGCGTAGCCTGACGCTCCTATAGGAAGAACTATCACCAATACCCCACAGATACATACCAAAGCCATCACGGCAGGATTCCATGGTCCCCACCAGTCAGGGAAAAAAATAGATTCGACACTACCGGTCATCAGTCCTGTGGATACGGAGACCAACACGATAATCATTATTGTTAACGCGAATACGATCGGTGGCACCACCAACACACCCAATACCACTACAAGACCTTTCAATACAAATCCAAATACCTGTGTAATCCCATGCCCCACCTTTCGAATCCATGAATCCTCCGTTTCTTCCTGATCTTCCGGCGGCATCGTCATCGTACGACCGATATTTTCCACCGTCACTTCTTCTCCGCGCATTTGAAGACGTTCTGCTGCCGTTCGGGCTGGCGGCATAATCAGCCACAATATTAAATATAAAGGAAAACCTATGGGTACAAACAACAGTGCTATGAACACCAACCGTACCGCTGTGGTATCCCAACCCATATAAGCCGCCACTCCGCTCGCCACTCCGCCAAGTATCTTATCCGACACATCCCTATACAGCTTCTTTTTCTCCGGTTTCCACTGTCTCCCTGTCTTTTCACCTGTTTTACCGCCACAGATTTCCTCCGGTTTTCCCATCTTTACTATCACTTCCTCCACTTCTCTCATCCCTATCACATCGTACCCCGGATGAAGCTTCCCCTCAAATAGCTCCGCAATACGCTGCTCAAAGTCCAGCAAGATCTCCTCGCCTCCTTCTTCCTTGTCGAAGTATCCTCGCAAACTTTTTACATACTTGTCTAAGAGAATATAGGCATCTTCATCTATGTGGAACATCTTACCGCCCAGATTAACCGATAACGTCGTTTTCATTTCACTATTCTTTACTGATTCGTATTTTTTCTATCGCTTCATTTAATGCTTTCCATGCCGCATCCAATTCCTGGAGAATGGCTTCGCCTTCGGATGTCAGACGGTAATACTTACGTGGTGGCCCCTGATTGGACTCTACCCATTGATAAGCCAGCAATCCCCCGTTCTTCAACCGTGTCAAAAGAGGATACAGCGTCCCTTCTACCACGATCAACTCCGCTTCCTGTAACTTCTTGACTATATCCGATGTATATGCCTCCTCTCCCCGCAGAAGTAACAGTACGCAGTATTCCAACGTCCCCTTCCGCATCTGGCTCTTTGCATTCTCCGCATCCATACTTCTTTATTTTTTTTTGTGCGCTGCAAAGATAACCTTTCCCGTATACTATGCAATACCAGCTACTTCTTTATTTTCAAGAGCTGTATATCAATACTATCCTAATTTTTTCCAATCTACTCATTGACTTTGTCGGAAATGTTGTAAGTTTACTAAGGTACAATTATAACAAAGCGCATTGTTCATACTTCATTGAAGAGTCCCTCTTTTCAATTCCACTAAGGTACAATTATAACTATACACCCCTTGCAGAAGGCGAGACAAATCAAAGAGGTTTCAATTCCACTAAGGTACAATTATAACGAGCAACCGGCATCGGATACATATAAGGAAACGGGTTTCAATTCCACTAAGGTACAATTATAACTCATTCAATAGAGACAGATTCTCACTCTCAAAATTACGAAGTTAAGCACAATTGAAAGCCCACTCAAGGCTGAAAAAATCTGTCGATACCTCTTTGTATTAAAAAGAATGGACTTCGACAATGATCTGCAAATCATTGATTGTCAAAGAACTACCCTGTTTATATACTGAAAGACTCTATAAAAAGGGATGTATTTCGAAACTCAAAGAACTCATCGACACTCTTTACGAAAAGGAGAAAATATTCACACTCGACGTCACCCGTCGTATGGTTTTTCACTCGTTACTGCTTACACAATAACTACAAAAACTGGGTAAGGTTGTTTCTTTCCTTTCCTATTACCTGTTTCTCCATCCAATTGGTTTGACGTCCGGAAAAAATAATCAGACTATCCTCGTTTTCCATGATCTCTTCAGCACGCAAAATCAATTCTTTTTTCTTTACTTCACTTATCTCTCCTTCAAATACCGAATTTTGGATCCAATGTAAATATCGACGACACAACCGTAACATCTTCCCTACACGTTTCTCTCCTACATCGTAT
>JAITRW010000026.1 GCA_031288175.1 Tannerellaceae bacterium | reverse complement strand
CGACCTTTTTCGTACCGGCGAGGATTTCATCGAAGTACTTCTGCTTGATAGATAACGTTAATATCTTCATATTGAATTATTATTTGAACAAAACTACAAAGAAAGGGCGAAACTGATGTTGTTTCCGGCCTCGGAGGTAATAATAATTGAAAGCAATTCATAACTCAAAGTGGGCAAGATACGTTACCTTTCCCGTATCCCCAACTCTCGTTTCGATTTCTATCAAGTCCGTCCAAACGGGGTCTTCATTGTTTTTATAAGCCACATGGGTATTTCCAATCACAGAGCGTATAATCAACCCATCGACATTAGTCATACCTTTATATATTTTTAGCGTATCTTCCAATACCGTCCCTTTGAAAATAGTGGCTTTAGGAAATCCCTTTGTGTGACAACAATTAAACATGTTACTCAAGAAGTCTAACTTGTCTTTATATGTCATCACAGAATTGAGAATATCGAAAGCAATGAATACTCCCCCAACTTCATTTACTTTATTTGGATTGTCTTGGGTTTTTAAAGCACCACTTACAATATTCCTTGCTTTCCTCTTTTTCTCTCTTAACACTAATTCCTCCCGTACAATTAATGTCTGATTGTAATTAATGTTTTGGGGAATCGTAGGGATATTACAATTACGGATTACGTCTTCTCCTACTTTTCCATCCCCCCTTGTGAGGGCTTTTATCAATTTACCCTCCTCATACCAAAGAGTAAGTGAAACCCCATCATACTTTGGTTGCATGAAGACTCCCTCTGTAATTCCAAATATTTTTCTTAACTTTGGAAACTTCATAATATTTCTTCACCCCTCCGATTGGATAGGGGATGCTCTACCTTCTCAAAAGCACCTGTTATGTCTGAAGGAACCTTACCATCTAAGTGATTAGGAAACAAGAGGTCATATTCAAAATCGGATATTAAAGAATAGTTATTTTTAAAATACGATACGTCTAATATATCCTTTAATTCCGCATATTCAGAAATGGAAAAACCCAAAGACACTTGTTCTGGGGAGTCGATTGATAACAGATTTACAAACCGTTCATACTGTGTCTGGTGGGTTTAATTCTCCATCCCTTTTGTAATTTCTCTTGAATTACCCCCAAAGCATCCCTCACAGTCGTATAATGTTCTAACTGTGGATTGGAGGATTTCTTTTTTGGCATTCTTGGAGATGATTTCTTTTCATCATCCAAAACCACGTTGATAAAATCTAAGTTCATAACTATTTCCGTTTAATTGTTTACGAAACAAATGTAATTCATTTATATATCTTATAACCAACCTTTTATCTATTTTTTGATTTTTGGAGGTATAAATAAAGTACCCGCCCACGCAGTTGTTTCCGACCTCGAAGGTAATAATAATTGAAAGCAATTCACAACTCAAAAGAAGATAAAGAAAAACTTATATATCGATGTATAAATAGCAAATACGATTTATCAGAGTTGGAAAAACTATTCCGCGAAATAGAAACAAAAGAAGAATCTCCAAAAGCAGAAAAAGCAGAAAACAACAACGCAATCTCCACAGGAAATAACAGCGTGAACCAATCAAATATCAAGGGCGATAATATGCAAGGGAGCGAAGTAACGAAAAATGCTAATCCCCCCACTTAGCTCCGTTCGCTTCAAGAACTTTAATTTCCTCTGACATCTTCTTACGCGCCTCTTCTTTTTCCTTGCGCCATTCGACTAAGAACGCCTTAACTTCTTTCCGTCGGCGGGATACTTCGTCCTGTATTGCTCTCACTTTTTGACTATAATACAATCCGGTCTCCATAATATAGGCACTATAAGGATATTTGGCAGAAGGATGAGATGGGTCTAAGTGTCCATACATATCTGTCCAATAATGGATAGCACTACTCACATCCCACATATTTGAAGATGTAATCTCGTCATACCAACGGTCATTTTGCAAATTTTCTTGATAGTACTCTATGCAAGTTTCCTCTCCCCATACTAACACCTCCAAATCCGGACTCTCCTCATTCCACTCACCCCATTCCCAGTCAAACCTGTTCTGAATTGCAAACAAGGTTGCACCCTCATATTCATTTCCTACAACCCATCCTTCTGTAATCAATTTACTCCGCTCCCATGCGGCAATTTGCGCCTTGTATTCATAAAGGGATGCCCATCTTGGGTAGTAATAGTGAGCAAGCAGAACAGTTCTATCATGTTCACCCGCAGTACTCTCTGTTCCAATTAATCCCGTATAATACTTTGCGCTATCCTCATAAAGCGCCTTCATTTCAAGATACCCGTCTCTTTCCTTTTCTTTGTCCGCCGTTCGCGCCCGCACATCGGCCATAGCCTCGTCATAGCCATCATCGTCAAGGCCGAGTGCCTCGCAGGATGCCAAGGCAACTGTACCCAATAAATAGATAAATAGGCTCATCCTATCCAAATGAAAAAATTTCTTTGTCATCTTTCAACTATTTTTTAATATATATGATTTCTCCAAATTTTAGTTCTTTTCCTTTCACCGTTCCCAATAGTTTTTCTATCTGCTGCGTCCCTTCATGAATTGTTATGAATGTTATGAAAGGGGGATCATAAGAATATGCACCTATGGAATGTACTTTATCTCCATAATAGCTAAATTCCTTTTCCTCAAAAGTAAGTTTACGAAAGCCCTCATCTTCATTTATCCACTCTGTTCCGGCGAGGGGGTAGCTGCTACATTCTGTGAACATAAACGGAAGCGCAACCACACTCAGCCAAACAAGTTTCCAAATCTTTTCCATGAGATTTTTTGATTAATGCTTAATTGAATTGACCGCCTTTTCAAAAGCCACTTTGTAGACCTCCTTCTGCTGTTCGTCCGACATCTCCGTATATGCTCCATTTCCCTGAAAGGACGAACCTTGTCGAAAGACTTTACCCATATAGATAGTTGAACCTACGATAAAGGATACGTGGTATGTGTGTTGTTTCCGGCCTCGAAGGCAATAATAATTGAAAGCAATTCACAACAGCTCATCGTTTTGTTCCTTCATTTTTTTTCCAAAACCGCCGAATCTGTTGTTTCATGAACAATAGATTTAATCTCCTCTATTGCTGTACACTCCACATCTGTAAGTCTTAGTGTAAATCTTCTTTTTTCTGGTATTTCGTTTTTCTTCGCCATCTGTTTGTCCGTGCTCCACCTTTGATATATAAGAACGATCAGCATCTATTCGTCGGGCAAGTTCCGCCTGGGTGATCTTAGCTTTCTTTCTTGCATCTTCGACGATCTAACTGGTGTAAAAAAGCATAAGCTTCCTCTTCTGCCTCCATTCGGCTTTTTGTCCCTTTTGCTCCGAAGCACTCATCAATGAGAGCGCTCACATCGAAAAAATCCTCACTTTTCTTTTGTTTCATAATATTCTTTCATTAACCTTTTAGCCCTTCTTAGTTCATATAAACCGGCCTCTTTACTTCGCATAAACTTTAAAGGCATCCTGTCTTGAGTCTCTAATAACATGAGTACACATAAGACTTTCTTTTGAACCTTTTTGTCCAAGCTGTTGTAGAACTTTTCGAAATAGCTCTTATATGCTATAATCTTCTCCTATCCATTCCATGCGGTCATGCGGTAAAGATACGAAATGTTGTTCAATTATACAATAAGTAATGTAATTTTTTGTGTCTTTTTCAGGATGGTTTGTCGAAAGAAGGGAACAGTTCCTCCGGAAGGCTGACACCAAAGAAAAAGTTGAAACGCTTCCCTTAGTATCTTCTTCTCCCTTCAGTTTTTCCAATTCAAGTATTCCGCTAAAGGAAGGGGTAAAGCGTTAGGGATAGGAACAATATGTTTGAACTCTTTTTCTCGAAAAAGAGTGAGTGCGGATAGCCCAACGGCAAAGCCGGAACGTCCTAATCATTGCTTTCCTTTCTTGAATTTCTCCCTTTTGCTTTCTACATTTTCCGCTCTTAAACATCATTGAAAGCAATTCACAACTCGCAGACTATGTATTTGGATACACCCGAGGGAGTTTCGACGATATAGAGGGTGTGGGCTTGGAAGGGATGGGGAGTGTGTGATGCGGTATCGCGAACTTGCAGCACCAGGCGACCTTCTACCGTATAGATGGAGATACGATCATTGCCGGTGAAGCCGGTCAGGTAGAGGGCCATCAGAACGCAAGATCACGCCTTTCAAGGCCATCGACACTTCTTCTATCGCCACCGTGGCTTCCTTGGGATAGACCAGGAAGGTATCCCTCACTTCCGCAGCGAAGGCCTTCACCAGACCGGCAATGCGTGCCGAATTTTCTCCCTGACGGCCTGTAGGCATGGTGGCCAGCCCCACCTCATTCACCAGCAAGTGCTGAGACACCGGCTGTATGTTATCCAGAGACACCCACAGCGTGCCCAGAGAATCTGCGACGGCCGCATCGGACAGGGAGGCCGGGGTCACTTCCACCCCGTTGACGCTTATGCGGCTGCCCAGTTGCAGAGACTTGTTCACTTGCACGACGTTCGTATCCGCTGTGATAGTGAGGGACAGGGTGGTATCTTTTGCGGCAGGGAAGGTCGAGGCCGTTTCATTCTCCAACAAGGTCGGCGTCACGGCTACTAGCGGTGCCACCACTTTGACCTTGAAGGTATCGCTGCCTCCCAGGGAGGAGTGAGCTATGACCTTCACGGAATCACCGCCGCCAATTCTGCCGAAGACAAGCGCCTCCGCTTTGTCGCTACCATGGATAAGTGATCTGTACACTCAATTTGCGGGAAGTCTATAGCCGACACCCTTTTTACGAACTCGAGGGTAGTAACAACATCATCATGATCTCTACCGAACGCTATAATGAATACCCATGGTGATTAAGGGCTATGGCATCGGGGCTGCTGTAACTGCCGCCGGTGTTTTCGCCGAATCATCTCCATCGCCAACATCCGTTAACTTGAATAATTTACCTATCTTTGCTCCGAATACATTTCACAACGCCCCGAATATATTTCACAACAAAAGAAAAAGAATAAACCTTATGAGATCAAGAGTTCTATCTCTCAGTACCTGTGTCTTTATGATTTCTTTCTTGTCGACATCCCTGTTTTCTCAAGAAAAGATTATAGAGACACAGTATTTTAAGCACTATCCCGATCTGGGCGGGGATGTGGTTATCCGCAAAGCTACAAAAGAAGTGATAGGAGAAAAATCCTACATAACTTTTGAAATTCAGGCCAAAGAAAGTGGGAGCTATAGTTTAGCTTTGTGGGTGTCGCCGGTAATGTATCCTGATGGCACCTACTCTTCTTACGATGTATTTGTAAACGGGAGAAAAACATCAGAGCAGGTTAAATTCAGAAAAGGAAACTGGCAGGCAATTACTTTATCTGAAAAGATAAAAGTAAAAGAGGGAGACAATGTGATTGTTTTTTCAGCAGGAAAAGAAGAAATCCCTGCAATAGAATTTATTCGGTTGTCCACGGACGCCGACAAGGTAAAAATATCCTCAGCAAAGTATGATGATTATTTGGCGAGTGCAAAAGCAAATTCGTTAAAGCCTGTAAACCAAGAAAAGCAAATAACCGACTCTTTGAGTTTTAGCCTTTCAAATGTAGAGCCTTCCCTCTTACAGGCAGATCCGGAAAAGAATTATTTGTTCTTCGGACACGCTTCTTTCTCGTATACTTATTATCGCACTCATTATTTTACAGCCAATCAAACAGTTTCTGTAAGTGCATACACTCCCAATTCTGATCTACTTGTTATTGAAATATTTAGTTTTTCTACTCCGGAAACATACACATGGTCGACCTCAATTCAAACTAATCCAAGTATAAGTGTACCTATACCGGTTGAGGGAATTTATTATGTGCGGGTAAGACCGTACCGAAATAACACATTGACTACTGCAACAGTAACCACCAACGGAACAGTAGAAACAGACGTTCCGGTATTTTCAGTTGGGGTTAGAGCGATACAAAATACCACCACAGTTTACAATACATTTACCGTTCTTTCGGCAGGTGATCCTCGAATTTGGATCACAGAATATGCAAGCACTGAGAAGATAACACATTATAATGATGACTATGGTTACCATGGTGGAAATTTTAGTTGGGGACTTAATTCTCGAATCAAAAAACAATTTCCAAGGCAGGTGGACGCAATACTGCTGTCAAGTTATGGAACGAATAATCCGACGGGAACTTGTGAACTATATGCAAAATGCCAAAACAGTAATATAACGTCTTCGTTCCCAAGTTTGACAATTGATGACGCAATTCAGTCCGCTCCCTCATCTTCCGTGTACAATTGTATTAGTTGGTCGGGTGGCATAACCAACTATTGGGAGTGGCCACTTTCTACAACGTCTGATTATTATGTACCAAACAATCCCATAGGTTCTTTCGATCTGTTTTATGTTTCGGAAAGATATCCCGGGTGTGGAATCTATATCAGAGCCGGAGCCACATCTGCGAATAGCGTAGTTGATTTATGGGCTACGGGAAGTGCTGGGAATTATGACTACACTCATGCGTCCATAAAGAGAGGTGCTGACGAAAATACTCATGGATATGACTGGGAAAGTAAACCCGGTAATTTGATGAGAACATTTCACCCAAGAACTGCTTTAACTGGAACTGCGTATGGTAATATCGTAGCCTACTATCGTAATGTAAGAACGGAGACTGCTAATTATACGTTAACCGAAGCTATTGCAGAGGGTAAAGCTGTTTTGGAAGATGTCAGGTTTGATGATAAGGAAATAGCTATTATCAGGGATGGTATTACAAGTCTGTCTCCAAACGATATTCTCATTTTTCAGACTTTATTCGCGGCATGGGCTTCCACGTTGGAATCTACCCCATTCAGTAATCCCTATTCATTCAAGAACACTCAATATATCTCTCTGTTAAAGTTTTGTCGATCAAAGCAGGATTTAATATTTCTTGTATATGATAAATTAGGCAACGGAGAACAGTTTGCCATGTTGTTGGTTGAGGACTTGACTCTTACCGACAATGCGAAAAATCTATCTATATTGAAATCTATCAAAGATTTTAATAAACAAACGAAAGTTACAAGCAGTGGCGCTACTATCGTAAGAAGTCCTTATTCCAACACAATCAAATATGTAAAGGCGCTTTTATCAGAAAGGACGTATGGACTTCGTGCGGCAACAGCATCTTCGCAATTGGGAGATTGGATAAGTTACGATGGAGAAGAAATGGTTTCCCAAATACTGAAGGATGGTACAACGCTTTGGATAGCGGGTAATGCCGGTCTTTTGCATTTAGATACGGAAACGGAAGAGCTAACGGTCCATAAGATAGACATTGATTCCGATTTACCACGCTTTCGGAATCTCGCAAAAGATAATGACGGTAGCCTGTGGATCACTACCCAACGCAACGGCATTGTTAACTATGACGGTCAGAAAATAGTAGCGCACTATAAAGCTTCCAATTCCGCCCTATCTGACAATCAGTACTGCATTTCCATCGCTATTGATACAAGCAACAATAAATGGATTGGTTCCTTACTACACCTGAATAGGTTTGATGGAACGGCATGGCAGGCATGGACTACGCCACAAAGCGTTGTCGCTAATTATTGGTTTATCTATGATTTAAAATTCGACCACAACGGGGACTTATGGATGGGTGGTAGCTCCCCCGAATGGAGCTTTGCGAAATTTACAGGACAGGAAATTCAGCCCATTCCCGAAATAACAAAAACCGTTCACCGGATTCTAATCGACAGAGACAACAATAAATGGCTGGCAAGCTCAGATGGATTGATTAAGTATGACGGCAGGCAATTTGTTACTTGGAATGCAGAAAACTCCAGCCTTCCCGCCACCGATATTTACGACATAAAGCAAGATGCATCAGGTATTTTATGGCTGGCCTGTAACAAGTATCTGGTTCGATTTGACGGACGCGAATTTACCGACTATACAATCCCGTTGCTTCAGGAAAGTAACCAAGGAGATTTTATTTTATGCCTGGAACTTGATGATCGCGGCAATATATGGGTAGGTACAAAATTGAACGGCTTATTTAAATTCACGCCGTCACAGGAAAGTTTTCAGCGTATTTTAAAGAGCCCTCCTACGAGTATTATACCACTCTCCGTATCAGCATTTGATATATCTCCGAATCCGGTTGATTGCTCTTCCGTACTGAATATCCGTTCGGAAAAAATGCTTGACACGATAGAAGTTTATGATCTTTCCGGACACCAGATACAATGCAAACATATTGGAAATACATCCATTCAAATACCGATTTCGGCATTGAATATTTTCCGGTCAGGTATCTATATGCTCAAACTTATCGGGGCTACAGGCATCACCACAAAAAAACTTATAGTAAAGTAGTCTATAATAGAATCATAGGTGTTGTTCTCAATAACTCATGACCCCTACCCAATCCCTCACCTGCGTTCCTATCGGGGCATGGCCAATCGTATCAATCCATCTGCGCGGCTATCGCCTTTTGCGCGGATCATCAACTGCACCTGAGAATACTCTGGTTCAAAGACTGGAGTATGGGCACCGCTTTCCGTAACCTTCTTTACCCTTCGGAACGATACGGCGGAGGTAGAGGTTGGCTCCGCCATTATTGATTAGACCGACCCTGTAAGCGTACCCTGTGGCTACCCGCCTTGTACCAGCGTTTCCGCTTTGACGCCCGCTTTTATGAGAAGGATCTGTATGCACCAACCCCGTTCCCTGACTAGTACTGCCGACACTCCGCCTGCCATTCCTTCTACGTCGTACAATGCCTACAGTCAAAACGGCTTAATATCCGTCTCATCACCTCGTTGTTTCCAGTATCGAAGGTAATAATAATTGAAAGCAATTCACAACTACACCCATACTATATATACATTCTATTATGCGATAATATGGTGTACTAATTCCAAATAAAAGGTATAAAAAGTACACCGCGATCAATCTCAGAAAGATACTCAGCAATGTACATTATACCATCCTTGATATGCATAAATTGAATATCCTTTTCCTCTCCATAGTAAACACTAACAATAACTCTGTATAATACATACACAGGAAGGCATTCTTCAATTGCATCAAGATACCCTCTATCGTAATAATCTTCGGGGTCAAGGTACGTATCTGGGTACAGAATGTAATAGCGTTCTAAAAACGCATCTCTTGAATCATATCTTTTATAGCTGTATGTAGCACTATCTTTATTTACAAAACGATCATAGAAGCCGTAACGATTCATAAGATACACTATCCTGGGAAAAGATATAGCGAAAATAGGTTGGAACACCTATGTAATCTCCCATTCTAAACCACGTAGACCCAACTAAGGATTTCTGTTTTATTAAGTCCGGTAACTCGTCATCTTTCCCGCAAGATTGAATGAACTCAGCAAACATAAACACAGTAGCCAATTAATTATCTTCATTTTATTAGTTGTTTAAATTATCAAAACCATAACCACCAGTCCACTTCACTTCATCACACCAGACACGTGACATACTCCATATTCTTGTTTTATAGTACCCTGTAACATCCGGAAGATACACCAGTTGTTTCCGGCATCGGAGGTAATAATAATTGAGAGTTCACAACAAAATAGAGAACAACCTTGATATCCATTCGGTTATTTCCGACCTCAAAGGTAGTAATAATCCTGATAGGGAAGTGATGGCCATATTCCCAAGCGGCCCTATACCTACCTGTTTTGTAGATATCCGGTCACAGTTATTGTAGCTTGCGTACCCGCAGAAGGCCATGATACTATCGTGCCAACTATACTATAAACATTTTGCGAAAAGATCTTACGAATATTACCCAAAACCACACCAGACGACGAACACGTTACGTTAGTGAACTTTTTCCCATAACTGTAAGCTATCTGCACAGCGAGAGTAAATTCCGAGCCTTCCAAAACATTAGCATATTGCTTGTACGCTTGTATGTTATAATCCGTATGTGTACCATCCACAGCTTCGTAAACGAGACTTCCTGAAAAGGATTGTCCGCCCGACAATGAAGGACTGAAATTTATACCCAAGCTCAAACTGTGTGAAACGGGCTGCTTTGATACCGTCACCGGTAGCGTAATCACATTGCTTGTCTCCGTTTGAGTAATGATAATATTGAAACTTTCACGTGTATAGGAACTCTGCCTCCGGAAACGCAAATAAGTTTATTCGGATATTCCCTGACGGATCGGAGGGCAACACCAAAAACACGCCGAAACGTGTCAGTACACCTTCCCCACCGATCAATTGAACTGTCGGCAACGATGTCACTACGCCATCTATAGAACTTACCAAAACGCCATGATGGTGCATATAACCGTCCGTATAGTAGAAAAAATCCGTCGGATAGACAAGAGAAGAAAATTTTGCGGAATCCAATACCTCAAAACGATAAACAGAAGAAGGAGGTACAGGTACGGCTTCGTTGGCCGGTACGTACGAGACCTCATCCGACCGGTCACTAATATGCTTCATGTTACCCGACGACAATCTGGCATATTCACCAAACACTGTAGTAAAACCCAATAGGACTAAAGTAATTACCCAAATGTGCTTATTCATCATTGTACTACCTGACATGATTGTTTATTAATTTCTGCTGCAATGTAATCAAAATACAGGAATAACAATTATGACTTACCGTAGGATAACAAGAAAATTCAGCCAGATTGGCCGGGTTTTCTTATTTTTAACTTTGAAGAATCCGTCAGTAGGGCAATGGAAGAAACAACATAAGTTGTTTCCAGCGTCAATAAGTAACCATAACAGTTACCGTCTTGATGTCATCGGCCATGCTGGAGCTACCTTAGCCTTTTTTACACAAATAGATAATTCCATCGTTTTTGTCAAATCCCATTAGCTTCTGTTCTTCTTCTGAAAAAGTATTGCAAAAGTCAATACACTCTACTTTAAAACCTGCCTGCATCAATCGTTGTGGATAATCGCGTCCATATAATCGCAAATGGTCATGTTGCCCGAAATATTTTTCTCGTTCTTCGGGTGTGGTAATGCTATTGTCTTCAAAGGTGTCGGCTCTATTATAGTCTATCGGCACTTGCAGTATTGCCCATCCGCTTGGTTTCAGTACACGATAAAATTCTTTCATGGCTTGCAGGTCATTATCTACATGCTCCAATACATGGCAACACAGTATGGCGTCGAAAAAATTATCAGGATACGTGATATTTAAAATATCTATTTCCTTTGTTCCTTGCGGATAGTAGTTACCGGGCATAAACTTATCACCCGGAAAATAGTATATTTTCTTTTCTTGTTTAAATTTTTTAAAAAGTGCATTTTCCGGAGCAATGTGTAGTAACTTTGTGCCGTTTGTTATTAAACGATTCTCTCTAAAAAGAAACATCCAAAGTAATCGGTGTCGCTCCAAAGAACGGCAAGATGGGCACATTGCATTAAATCGTATCGGTTTGCCAAAGAACCAAAATACAGCAAAATGTTTTTCACAGCAAGGACAATATACATTATTCCCTTGCAATACATTATTTCCTCGCAATAACCATTGCAATAAGCATTTACCTAAAATGCGTCTAACTCCTAAATTCATCTTTTTGTTAATTATTTGTTAATTACTATATCCTATCCAATCACTGTACCCACACCCATTTATAGTAAGCATCTCATCACAAGAGTCGAACAAATTACCGTAGTTCACCAGGAACTATGGTGAGTTTTAGTAGATAAGTGATTAGATATGAATGAATTGGGAAATAGTTCAGATAAGCAGGTTACATCGGTATACCTGTCAGGGATAACTTGTAAGTCGTTGAAAGACAGCCGTTATCCTTCCTTTTCGCGGACAAAAAAAGACATAGTTCCTGGTGAACTATGTCTTTTTCACGGTGCAAACTACCTAAGTGTTTTTCACTACGAAGTGGGCGTTGACGGATTCGAACCGCCGACCCTCTGCTTGTAAGGCAGATGCTCTGAACCAGCTGAGCTAAACGCCCCTCGCATGCGGGGACAAAGGTAACTTTTTTTGAATACTATATTCCGTAAGGGAACTTTTTTTAGGCTTTTTCATGCGACGTCAGTTAGCCATCTCCGAAAGAAACTTGATACGGATAAGCCGGATTTCATCCTCAGAGAAGCTGTCGCCGAGGGTATCAAGGGCTTCGGAGAGGCTATCGGTTTCGGAATCTTTGAAGTAATCATAGATTTCGGCCATACGTTCTTCATCTATGACATCTTTGACAAAGTAGTCAATATTGATACGGGTACCTGAATAGACGATAGCCTCTATCTCATCCAGCAATTCGGAAAACTCCAGGCCACTGGTAAGGGCTATCTCGTCAAGGGCTATCTTACGATCAATACGCTGGATAATGGCAACCTTGACCTTGGACTTGTTTGCGACAGTCCGAACGCGAAGATCTTCGGGCCGTTCAATTTCATTTTCCTTAACATGCCGTTTGATGAGTTCGATGAACTCAATACCATAACGTTTAGCCTTACCGTTTCCGACACCGGGAATATTTTGGAGTTCCTCAATGGAGATGGGATAAGTGGTGGCCATCGCTTCAAGGGATGGATCCTGGAAGATGACAAAAGGAGGGATATCCATACGTTTGGAGATACGCTTACGCAAATCTTTCATCATGGAGTAGAGGACAGGGTCAGCCGCGCTAGTACCCCCACTTTGTAATAGCGCTTCATCAGCATCAGTACTAAATTCGTTATCCTCGGTGATCTTAAAAGACTGTGGAGCAACAAGAAAATCACGGCCTTTATCGGTGATACGAAGGATTCCGTAGTTCTCAATTTCTTTAGAAATATAACCTGCAATGATAGCTTGTCGGATAACCGCATTCCACGTCCTTTCACCTTCATCTTTTCCGGAACCAAAAGCCTCCAGGGCTTCGTGTTTGTAACATTGTATTTCCGAGGTTTTGTTTCCGAGAAGGAGGTCGACAAGATACTCGGCTTTGAACTGTTCATGGAGAAGGACAACGATCTCAAGAATGGTAAGAAGATATTCCTTGGCCTCGATTTGCTTTTTTGGGTTAAGACAATTATCGCAGTTTCCGCAGGATTCTTCGTGATAGATTTCAC
Organism: Tannerellaceae bacterium; assembly: GCA_031288175.1. Lineage (GTDB taxonomy): Bacteria > Bacteroidota > Bacteroidia > Bacteroidales > Tannerellaceae > JAITAD01. The sequence goes on along the minus strand of JAITRW010000026.1, from coordinate 27,135 downwards.
CAAAGTAATGGAGAAGAACTTTACGCCGACAAACGGAAGTTTCTGCGTAAGCGGTAGTCTCAATGAGAAGTTGTTTGCCTATTTCCTGTTCGGCAATAGGTTTACCCTGCATGAATTTCTCCAGTTTCTGCAAGTCTTTGTGCGAGTAGAAAGCGATACAAAGTCCTTCTCCGCCATCACGTCCGGCACGCCCTGTTTCCTGATAATAACCTTCCAGGCTTTTGGGCATATCGTAGTGTATGACATAGCGAACATCGGGCTTATCAATTCCCATTCCAAAAGCAATGGTGGCCACGATGACATCGACTTTTTCCATAAGGAATGCATCCTGATTGGCCGTCCGTTGTTGGGTATCCATACCAGCATGGTAGGGAAGAGCCTTGATGTTGTTAGCGACAAGGATATTGGTAAGTTCTTCTACCTTACGTCGACTGAGGCAATAGATGATACCCGATTTTCCTTCGTGGGCACGAATGTATCTGATAATCTCACGATCAATATTTATATCCTTGGGGCGTATTTCGTAGTAAAGATTGGGACGATTGAAGGAAGACTTGAAGACGGTAGCGTCCGTCATACCGAGGTTTTTCTGGATATCGTGTTGCACTTTAGGTGTAGCGGTAGCGGTAAGGGCGATAAGAGCATGGACACTTATTTCATTAATAATAGGACGAATACGGCGATACTCGGGGCGGAAATCATGACCCCATTCAGAGATACAGTGGGCCTCGTCTATGGCATAAAAAGAGATCGTAGCGCGCCGGAGGAAGTCAATATATTCGTCTTTGGTAAGAGATTCGGGAGCCACATAAAGAAGTTTGGTTTTCCCTGAAAGGACATCATCTTTAACTTGTTCAATGGCGTTTTTACTGAGGGAGGAGTTGAGGAAGTGAGCGATTCCGTCTTCTTCGCTGAAATTACGCATCGCATCCACCTGATTTTTCATCAGGGCAATGAGGGGCGAAATAATAATTGCCGTCCCTTCAAGCAAGAGGGCAGGAAGTTGGTAACAGAGTGATTTTCCACCACCAGTGGGCATGAGTACAAATGTGTCTTTTCCGGCCAGCAAGTTTTCCATGATAGCCTTTTGGTTTCCCTTAAAAGAATCGAAACCGAACTGCTGTTTCAGCTTATCAGAAAGGATATCCCTTGCGACAATGTCCATATACGTAAGTAGGTGTAGGGGAGAATCAGGCAGATTTTAAATAATTTATCTCTTCCGACTGTTCCAACTTTTCTTTCGCGTATTCAAGCGTCACGTGAAGAGTTTTCTCACCGGAAGAAGGCATCCCGTACATGGCATCTATCATGATGGCTTCGACGATAGCACGGAGTCCACGCGCACCAAGATGGAATTCCATCGCTTTGTCCACGATATATTCATAGACCGCATCGTCGAAACGGAGGCAAATATCGTCCATGGCGAAAAGCTTGACGTATTGCTTGGTGATAGCATTACGAGGCTCTGTAAGAATCTTACGGAGCGCGGCACGGTCAAGGGGCAAAAGATATGTGAGGACAGGGAGACGGCCGATAATTTCGGGGATAAGCCCAAAAGCTTTCAGGTCAATCGGAGAAATATATTGGAGAAGACTGTCGCGATCAACGGTCAATGTGGTACGCTGTGCCGCATAACCGATGACGCGCGTATTAAGCCGCCGTGCAATTTTCCGTTCAATTCCATCAAAAGCGCCTCCGCAGATGAAGAGGATATTTTTGGTATTTACCTGAATCATTTTCTGGTCGGGATGCTTGCGGCCTCCTTGGGGCGGGACATTCACGACAGTTCCTTCGAGGAGTTTGAGCAAGCCTTGCTGCACACCCTCACCACTGACATCACGCGTGATAGAGGGGTTATCTCCTTTACGAGCAATCTTATCAATTTCATCAATGAAGACAATACCCCTCTCCGCCGCTTCTACATTATAGTTAGCCACTTGGAGCAACCTTGTCAGGAGGCTTTCAATATCTTCGCCTACATAACCCGCCTCGGTGAGTACCGTCGCATCGACGATCGTGAACGGAACATCCAACACCTTAGCGATCGTTCGTGCCAGGAGCGTTTTTCCAGTCCCTGTCGGCCCCACCATAATGATATTAGACTTTTCTATTTCAATATCATCTCCGCCTTTCTGCATGATTCGTTTATAGTGATTGTAAACAGCCACGGCGAGACGTCGTTTGGCATTATCTTGACCGATGATATATTCGTCCAGCGTACCTTTGATGTCATCAGGCTTGGGCAATTTATCCATACTCAGGGACACTTCCGCCCCATCCTCCTGCTCGTTCTCCTGTGTCGGATCAATAGGGGCCGTACCATCTACCTGTAAAATTCCCTGCTCTATCAAAACAGAAGCTACGTGGCCGACACAGACATTACAAATAGCGGCAAACGCCCCATCGACAAGTGTCACTATATTGTCCATACCCGGCGATCGCCCGCAGAAAGCACAAACATTCCTTTTTTCGATCATGCCTCCTTGTCGTTGGTTTTCCGAGTGAATATTTTGTCGATAATACCGTAATCAAGCGCTTCGGCAGAAGTCATCCAATAGTCACGATCGCTATCTCGTTCCACTGTTTCGTAAGTCTTTCCCGAATGTTTGGAGATGATCGTATACAGTTCCTTTTTTACCTTCAGGATTTCTCGGGCGGCAATTTCGATGTCAGAGGCTTGACCCTGCACCCCTCCAAGAGGTTGGTGAAGCATCACCCGCGAATGTTCCAACCCATACCGCTTTCCTTTTGTACCTGCCACCAGTAATACCGACGCCATTGAGGCCGCTATCCCCGTACATATCGTAGACACTTCACATCCTATGAACTGCATGGTGTCGTATATCCCGTATCCGGCAGAAACGGAACCGCCGGGAGAATTGATATAAATAGAAATATCTTTACCCGGTTCGCTGGAATCAAGGTAAAGCAGTTGAGCCTGTATCACGTTAGCCGCATAATCGTCAATCTGTGTACCCAAAAAAATGATGCGATCCATCATCAACCGTGAGAACACATCCATCTGCGCCACATTTAATTGCCTCTCCTCAATAATTGTAGGAGAAATGTAACTGCTCGTAATCTTCATATAACTTTCCAGCGCACCGCTATTCATCGCCAGGTGCCTGGTTGCATACCTTTTAAATTCACTCATGTTTATTCTTAATTTTTGCGGGACAAGATAATCTCTTTACCACCTTCCGAATACAAAGTTATAGATTAATTTTCGAAGCAAACACCCCTTTTTTTTCAGATAACCAATTCTCTACAGCATACGGAAAACTTACCTTTGCCATGTTTCAACACATAAAGCGGTGTTTTTAGCCATGAACAAAAATTTATTCAAGAAAAAAGTCGTAGATTCTTGCCAGATCCATCATTCCGGCGGATTACGACGCTCCTTGTCCGCCCAACACCTTGTCCTGCTCGGCATCGGCGCCATCGTAGGGACAGGCATCTTCGTCATCACCGGACAAGCCGCGGCCGATTATGCCGGACCCGCACTCACGCTCTCCTTCCTTATCTCTGCCACCGGATGCATACTCGCCGGATTCTGTTATGCCGAGTTCGCCGCCATGATACCCATCTCCGGGAGCGTCTACTCCTATTGTTACGCCACCATGGGGGAATTACCCGCCTGGTTCATCGGGTGGGACCTCGTCCTTGAATATCTCTTCGCCTGTTCCAGTATCGCCATCGGATGGTCGGGGTATATGACCAATGTCTTGGCCGGATGGGGTGTCACACTACCTTCTACACTCACCCAGTCCACGTTCGACCATCTTCCCGACGGTACATGGATCTGCACAGGCAGCCTCTTCAACTTCCCCGCCATGGCTATCATTATCCTCGTCTCCGTATTCCTCATCGGAGGTATACGACAATCCGCCCTACTGAATAACATTATTGTCTTCATCAAAGTCGTCGTCATCCTTCTCTTCATCCTTTTCGGGCTTTCTTACGTAGATACGGCCAACTGGTACCCTTATATTCCCGAGAACACCGGTCAGTTCGGACATTTCGGCTGGAGCGGTATCCTTAGGGGTGCGGCCGTCGTCTTCTACGCTTTCCTTGGATTCGACGCCCTCTCTACCACCGCACAAGAGACTCGTAACCCTCAGCGGGACATGCCTCGCGGTATCCTCATCTCCCTCTCTATTTGCGCCATCCTCTATGTAGCCGTCACTGCCGTACTCACCGGCATCGTTCATTACAGTGAACTCCACGTCGACGCACCTATCGCTCTGGCTATCGACCGTACCGGCGAAGGCCTCGCATGGCTTAGCCCCTTCGTCAAACTCGGTGCTATCGCCGGACTCAGTTCCGTGATACTGGTCATGATGCTCGGCCAATCCCGTATCTATTACGCCATCGCACACGACGGACTTTTCCCCTCATCACTGGCACGTATCAACGCTAAACGAGGCACTCCTGTCAACGCTACCCTCGTGGCCTGTACACTCTCCACCCTCGTGGCGGGGCTCTTCCCGCTTCATGTACTCTCGGAGCTTGTCTCTATCGGTACACTTATGGCCTTCTCCATCGTCTGCCTCTCTATCATCGTCCTTCGCAAAACACAACCTGACATTCCTCGTCCCTTCCGCGTTCCCTTTGTTCCCCTGATTCCATTGCTCGGCGCCGCTCTTTGCCTCCTTCAGATGGTCTCACTACCTTGGAGTACCTGGCTACGGCTAATCGCCTGGACGATCATCGGTTTTATTATCTACTTCAGTTATAGTCGGCGGCGCAGTCACCTCAATTAAAAGACCTGTATTTGTTAGAAGGCTCATCGGACAAGGAATTTCGTGACTACCTCACCGTTTTTACATAAGTAGACACCCCGTTGCACAGGCGGCGTAGAGCCAAGTAAGTGTCCTGTCAAGGTATAATACGTAAGAGACCGGGCGGAAAGGTCATTCGGAAGAATCGGAGTATTAGACTGTGACGATCCGGGTTTAGCTAACGAAGGTGTTTCGGGTGGAGTAACGGAATCATCCACTACTGTGATATTTCTGGTTCCGCCGATGAGTCCCAAAGTCCCATAGGCTTGGAAGGAAATAACCGCCTCACCCAACTGACGTGTGATCAGCAGACCACCACCATCTATACCGGTAACACTGGTGACAGTAGGATTGGAAGATATCCATGTAGGATTCTTAAGCGGATAATCCGCATTATTATAAGTAGCCTGTACAGTAAGAAGGAACGCCCTGCTCACTTGTAACACCGAAGCCGCCTTTCCTGCATCAAGAGTCGGCAAGATTTGCAATACAGGGGGTTCGGGTGGGTCGACAGGAGGTTCGGGCGGGTCGACAGGAGGTTCGGGCGAGTCGACAGGAGGTTCGGGCGAGTCGACAGGAGGTTCGGGTGGGTCGACAGGAGGTTCGGGCGGGTCGACAGGAGGTTCGGGCGGGTCGACAGGAGGTTCGGGCGGGTCGACAATCGTGATATCCCGAGTAACGACAAAGCGGCCGAAACCTGATCCGCTGGGGGTTGTAGCTGTAACGGTAATGGTAGCATTACCTGCGACATGTGGAGTCAATAAGCCTGTCTGTTCATCCACACTGACAACAGAAAGGTTATTAGAAGTCCATTTGATTGATGTAAAAGGATAGTCAACGCCATTATAAAAGGCTTTGACGGAAAGCGTAAGCGTCTCATTGAGAGATAATACACCAGCTGTTTGACCATCTTCCAGGGCAGGAAGGATGATTGGAACAGGAGGCACACTCACACGACGGCTATCTGAGGCACTCTCCCAGTCTCCATCCGCTTGCAGTGTGATGACCGCTTCTCCCGACTCAATGGCAGTGAGCCGACCATTATTATCCACATTGACGATATTGGGAGCGGAAGACGTCCATTTATAATTCCGAAATTCATAAGGAGCACCATTAAAAGTGATTTCCTTTGTAGAAAAGCGAACCTCTTGACCCTTGGGAAGGAAGGTAACTTCCCTACCCGCCGATAGCAGAGGAAGAATCTGAAGATAAGGGGGTACTAATACTTGGCGCGTGAGTGAGGCCGTAAAATCACCGGTAGACTGGAAAGTAATTACTGCCTGTCCGAGATTAAGAGGAGTGACCACACCTTTTTTATCTATACCGACGATATTCGTGTTGGAGGATGTCCATTTAAAAGCAGAGAAGGTATAAGGCTGGCGATTGTAGGAGGCCTCAACTGTAAAGGTATCTTTTTCACCAAAGGGTAAAATAGTAGTAAATTCTCCAGGTAGAAGGGGCGGAAGGATCTGCGGGGAAGGAGGAACAACTACATTACGCGTCAAAGAAGTCGATCCCATTTTGCCTGCCGCTTGAAGGGAAATGATAGCGTCACCGGCGTCAAGGGCGACAAGTTTCCCTTCCTGATTAACTTCCACTATGTCAGGAGCCGAAGAGGAAAGATGATAGTAAAGGGGGTAAGGCTCAAAGTTATAAGAAACTGACTGTGGGGAGAGGTGTAGAGACTGTCCTTGGGAAAGGAATGTAGCCGTTGTCCCTGCCTCCAGGGCGGGCTGAACGGCAAGGACAGGAGGCACATAAACGGTACGCGAGAGAGTAACGAGGCCTAAGGAACCGGAAGCTGTAAGGGTGATAATAGCCTGTCCGGGACTTAGGGCGGTGGCCATACCGCCGGAATTGACGGAGACGATGTCGGGGGCCGAAGATTTCCACGTACGTCCGGAAAGGATGTACAAAGTACCGTTGTAGTAACCTTCAGGGCTAAAGGTGACTGTTTTCCCTATCGCTAACTGTGTCGCACTGTGTCCGTTGGGCAATGCAGGCAGGAGGTGGAGAGAAAGGCCGTTGGGGACAGTGATCTGTCGCATAGCACTGAAACGGCCAACGGGCGTGGTAGCAGCGACATTGATGGTGGCGCTACCGGGTCGGTATACAGTGACTATGCCTTCATTATTGACACCAGCAATCTCAGGATTGGAAGAAGTCCATGTGACGTCGCTCAAGGAAACAGGAAGGCTGCCATAGATAGCCTCTATCTGAAATTGGACAGGGGGGCGATCCAGATGAACGGTAGTCACTCCGTCGGTGTGCGGGGTAGTGATCTTGAGCGCAGGGTAAACGATAATCTTGCGCGTAGCGATAAACGATCCGTGTGCGCCGGTAATATTAAGGGTGATAGTGGCTTCGCCGGCGACAAGGGCGGTAACCTGACCGTTGTCATTGACGGTGGCGACAGTATTATTGGAAGAGATCCATGAGAAGTCGGTCATCGGATAGGGATTGCCGTTAAAGGTAGCCTTCGCAGAAAAGGTGATTTGTTGGGAAGGTTGCAAGTAAAAAATTGTTTGGTCTTTGGGAAGCAAGGGAAGTATCTGGGGATAAGGAAGCACTGTGACATCGCGCGTAAGGGTGACACCCCCTAAAGGACCGGATCCATTGAAGATAATGGTAACCGTACCGGGCGCGAGTGTTTTAAGCAGGCCAGTATTGTCTATAAAGGCAATATTTGGGTTGGAAGAAGTCCATCCGGTACTGGTGAAGATATGAGGATTTGTCACGGAGAACTGGAGTGTTTCAAGAATAGAAAGGCGTATAAATGTTTCCCCGTTGGAGGGGACGGGAGAAATAGACGACAGCGAAGAGGACTGGTTGGCGACAGTAACTAATATCATGCGGGAGAGAGCAAAGGAAGTATACCCGTAATCACCGTCGGCGTGGAAGGAGATGGTAGCAGAACCTTCAGCATGAGGAATGAGGAAGCCCTTATTATCTACGGTAAGGATAGTGGGATCGGAAGATTGCCAGCTGACATTAGTAAAGGTATAGGGGTCACCGTCATAGAGGGCGTAAGGGGAGAGAGTAAGCGTTTTGTCAAGCGGAAGTTGGGTAAAATCCTGTCCCTGTTCAAGGGCAGGGAGGAGGGTGGGAACGGGGGCGGGAAGAACAACGATACGACGCTTCGCCGTCATGGGTATAGTACTGTAAGTAGTTTGGATTTCCAGGGTAATAATAGCTTCGCCAGTACTGTGTGCGGTGAGGAGACCGTTGGCATCTACGGAGATGATCTCCGGATTTGAGGAAGTCCACAAGGGATTGGTAAAATTGATAGATTGGTTGGCGTAAAGCAAGACGGGACTGAGTTGGAGGTAGGGGTATTTCATGTGGACAGGAGTATATGTTTTTCCTTCAGCCAGGTCCGGGGAAATAATCAAAGATAGGGGACCGGCGAGGCGATAGTCGTTTATAAACTTGCCGTTATAGTAACCTGATTCCCGAAGATCCCTGCGCGCTTGTCCGGCGGCACCGTTTTTGGAGAAGAAATTGATCTGAAGGGTAGCATTACACTCGTTTTCGGCTTCAGGGTAGGAATGTATAACCGTGTTGTCTATTTCATTGGTACCATAGATTTCATCGTTTACGTTACCCCAGTCTGTACCGTAGAGGATAGCAGAAAGGGGGTCGGAAAGGGTGAGGACGAGCGCTTTTCTGAGGGAAGCACGGAGATCGTTGGGATTGGGATGAGGATTGCTTTTGTACCAGCTTCTGAGGGCGTTAAAGGCCTCTCTGGGGGAACGGTCAAGAAAAAAGTCGCCGGGATTAAATGTAATATCGCTCACGAAGGTAGATTTGTGGAACATACCACCGGCAAGTACCCAATTAAAGTCGCATATTTTCTTCTGATTATCCTTGATCTGCTGTATGTTAACGGGTTCAAGGGAAAACATAATGTAGGTAAAGCAGTAATTTTCGTCCCAACAGTAATCGGCATTGACATGGAAAATGAGGAAACGGGGAGAGACGTATACCCATGCAATCACGTCGCCTCTGTCTTCCATCCCAAAGATAGAAGGTTCATTATTCACTATGTCAAATCGTGCGCCGAACAGATGTTCCTGAAGGGTACGATTTGTAAAATCACCTTCACCTTTGAGGTTGGTGTAGAAGTAATCGGTTTGGGCTACGAAATCATTGACGTAGCCGAAGGCATTAGGTAAGTAAAAAGGAGGGGAGTAGTCGGGAATATTGAAAAGGTATTCGCTAATAGGGTGGTTCTCGTAGGAGCCGTTTTGCTGGAACAAAGTACGAGCTTCCGTGGGGGGTTGCAGGAAACCGGTTATACGGAAAATGTAGATATTCTGGTTGAGGTCTTTGACTTCTGTGGTGTTGACGCTCCGCTGAGTGGAGAATAGTGTATAGGGATTCCACCATTCAAAACTTTCGGTGACGTCTCCCCATTCGGGGCTGCCGCTTGATTCCGGGGAAGCTCCGAGTATAGCCGATCCAGGGTCTGAGAGGGTTTTGAAAAGGGTTTTCCGAACGTAATGGATCAGGTGATTGGGGGCATTCATGGTATAGGAGAAATAGTAGTTCTGAAGATTGGTGAAGACTTGTTGCGGGAGAATATCTTGCCCTATGAAAAGCTGTTCGGGGCGAATGTCAATGGAGGGATAAGCGGCGCTGCTACGGTACATTCCTGCAGCGATGGTCCATTTATAGTCTTTAATCTTTTTCAAACCAATCTGGATAGCAGTGATGTTAACAGGTTCAAGGGAGAAGAGGACGTACATCCATGCGGAATGTTTTTCAGTGACGGGTAACGACCAACCCCTGTCGAGGCCGATGAAAAGGATACACATCCGGGAGGTGACGTATGCCCACGATTTGGTGGTGGGGATCATCTTGTTGTCAGGCCATGTAGCGGGAATGTCGTCAGGGGGCCAGATCTCGGGGGAGATATGCCCTTTAAGGTCGGTGATCAGTGCGCAGGAGGTTTGGGAGGCGAAATCGTTGGCGTAGGGCATGTTTATCTGCGCTCTGGCGGTGGAGGCGATGAGAGTGAGAAGAAGTATCTTGACGGTCGCTTTCATGACAAAAAAGTATTAATGCGATGATACGAGAACGCGGCGGGTGACGGTGATGGGATTCACGGAACCGGTAGCGGTAAAGGTGAGGGTGGCTGTACCGGGGTTGAGAGCGGTGATGAGGCCGTTAGGGTCAATGGCGACGATGTCAGGGTGGGAAGATTCCCATTTGGAATCGGAGAGGGAGTAGTCGGCATTGTTCCAAGAAGTTTTGACAGTGAGTTGAAGGGATTGGTGCAAGGATAGGGTGATGTCTTCCTCTTCTTCGTCAGTCAGAGGGGTGAGGATACGGACGATGGGATTAGGTACTACGGTAAGGAGGCGTGTGGCGAGGAGCGGGCTATCGCCGAAAGTGTGTTCGGGGATGGTGACAGAGAGGAGCGTTTCTCCGGGAGAGAGAGCCTCAATGTGCCCTGGAGGGGTAACGGTGGCAACGGCAGGATGAGAGGATGTCCAGGAGTAGTTAGAGGAGGGATAGACGGCAAAGTTATAAAGGGCTTCGACGTGACATTGGAGAGATTTCCCTACGGGAAGGGTAGTGGTGTTTTTCCCTACGGGAAGGGAGGGATTAATCCGAAGGAAGGGAGGGACGATGATACGCTGAGCAACGGTAATAGGATCGAAGGTATGTGGGGCGGCAAAGGTGAAGAAGAGGGTAACTTCGCCTGAATTGACGGCCATAACTTGTCCGTCGGGAGTGACGGTGGCGATAGTAGGGTTAGAGGATGTCCATGCGGAGTGGATCAAGGGTAAGACAGTGCCGTTCCATGTGAGGGAAGGGATGGTAACTTGAGAGGCTTGTCCTTGGTTAAGGATACGATCGGGCAACTTGTGGTAGTCAGGGAGGGGGACGATAATCTTACAGTTAGCGCCAACGGGAACCCCTGCAGTATTATAACCGCTGACGGTGAGGGTGGTTGCGCCCGGCGAGAGGGCTTTGACCAGGCCGTTGTTACTGACTGAGACTACATTGGGGAGGGAAGATATCCAGATGGGGGTGGAATTTGGTTGTGCGTTCGAGATTGAGAAAGTGAAGAGCAGGGAATCGCCTGCATGGAGGGTATAGCCGATTTCCCCCTTAGGGAGAGGAGGGGAGAACTGGATGGACTGGGAGGGAGGAAGCACCACCGCTTCACGTGTAAGGACGAAGGAGGAAAAGCCGTAGTGGGCCATCACGTCATCGGTGACAGTGATAGTAGGATGGAGTGTATTAAAGAGAGATGAAGAGAATGCAGGATAGATTTTCAGGGTGACGGTGGCACTGCCGGTAGCTTTAGCCGTGAGCGTAGCATTGCGGTAAGGGGCATCGCTCCTGCAAGAGACGATATCATAATCGGATGTACTCCATAGGAGGGAAGAGAAAGAGACCGGCTGCCCGTTCCATGTGAGGGCGGAGAGGGCAGCGGAGAGGGCGGTGGAATTTCCCTGTTTGAGATAGATAATAGAATTGATGAATATCTGGGATTCTATGTAGCTGTCGTCTTTTGGAAGAGGGACAACGACGTGACCGGTAAGCCGGTGAACTCCATTGGTACCCTGGGAGAGATTGTCGTCATCCATCAAAAGGGTAATCACCGCTTCGCCGGGACTGTGGGCAGTGAGCAAGCCATTGGCGTCCACGGAGACTATCTCAGGGCGGGAAGATTCCCAGCGAACATTGGAGAGGCGATGGAGGTACGAGCTTCCGCGGCAGGAAGCGGTGTAGGAGAGTTGCAACGTTTGTCCCATGGAGAGCCGGTAGGGAAGGGCGTCAGCGCCGGGAAGCTGGGGAATCATCCGGACGTCGACGGGGTAGTTATTAAAGAAATAGTCCGCCAGGGGGATGTTGTCATAAGAAATTCCCTGGGAACGGAAGGCTTGGCGGGTCACTTTGGGGTAGTACATGAAGGTGGAAATGTAGAAAGAATAGCCCCCTATGTAGGTATATCCGTAGATAGTAATTTCCTCGTCTTGATAGTAACGCTGGTTGACGGAACCCCAGGCGTCGGTACCATTGAGGATGGCCGCCTCAGGGTCGTTCAGGATTTGGCAAAGCGCCTTGGCCAGCCTCCCCGCCAGCGAGTTGACGTAAGACTTAGGCGTCAGGTACTGCTCCATCAGTTCTTTGGGAGTAAGGTCACCCATGTAACTCCGTACGCTTGAAGGGGATTCGGCATCACTCTGTCCCGTGGGGAAGTAAAGGTCGTGAGCAGAGCTACCACTGGTGACATAGGCGCCCCCGCCGAGCACCCATTTGAAGTCTTTAATTTTCTTAGACCCGCTACGGAGTGCGTTGAGGTCAACAGGCTCAAGGGAGAAGAGCACTTGAAGCCACGTCTCGTCGTCACGGCTCTCGGTAGCCTCCGAATGATTCATGTCGAGGTAGAGGATGCAGAACCGCGCAGTGAGGTAAGCCCAGTGGAACATTTCGGTAGAAAAGAGACCTCCGCTCTCCCAACACTCCTCACCGAGCTGTGTCTCAACCTCTGCATCGGTAAAAAAGAGATGGTCGCTTTGGGAATCAAGATGGTTCGCGGCCGACATACGGGTATCGGTTTGTACGGCGTCATCGGCAAGTATTATTTGCAAAGATATAGTGGTGAAAAGAAAAGCTATGGACACCCTGAAAGCTTTCATCGGATGTGTGGTTTAGTTTGGTATTAGTTTATACTTACAAAGATACACAACATTATTAATAAGGATAGAGTACTTTGAAGGAAAGGAAAATACCTCAATTGTGGTATTGGGTAGAGGAAAGGGAGGTGGTTTCTTTGCAGGTGCAAAACAACAGATAAGCGTTATGGCAATAGACATTGGAGATAAGTTATGTGGTTCGCGGGAGGCAAGGATAGGGTCGGTGACGGGATATTGGGGGACGTTGCAGGCGTTAGGAAAAGAATGTTCGACAGAAGGGTGTCCGGGAGAGCGGAGGCGTTGCTTTTCGCAGGCGTCAAGCTGTCCGGCAACGTGTGCGCTGGGACAGCTGGCAGGAATCAACGATGCGGCCATTGTGCACCATAGTCCGTCGGGGTGTGCTGCTACGGCGATGGGAGTGGGAAGTAACCTGGATTTGCTGGCGGGAGCGTTGGGGCGGCCGAGAAATCATTTCGGCTATACGTGTACCGATATGAAAGAGAGCGATACCGTATTCGGGGCGATTGAGAATCTAAAAGAGGTGATCCGAGAGACCTATGTACGTTACCGGCCGAAGGTGATCTTTGTAGGAGCGTCGTGCGTGAGCGGGGTGATCGGGGAAGATTTCGACGGATTGATTGATGACTTGAAAGAGGAGCTACCTGTGGCTATCGCTCCCGTTCATTGCGAAGGTTTTAAGTCTCAAATCTGGGCAACGGGGTTCGATGCGGCGTGGCACACGGTGTTGAAGTATGTAGTGAAGGCACCTGAAGTGAAATCGAATAAGGTAAACATAATTGGTTTTACGCAAGGTTTATCGTGGAACGCACGGGCGGATGTAAAGGAATTGTTGGAAGTAGTGGGACTGGAACCGGTATGGTTTCCGGCGTCATCGACAGTAGAGGAGTTTGCTCATTCGTCGGAAGCAGTAGCGACAATCAGTACATGCAGTACGCTGGGGGCGTATTTCGGTGTAGGTTTGGAAGAAGCTTATGGGGTACCGTATGTACGGAGCGTCCCACCGCACGGAATCGCGGGCTATACGGATTTTGCGCGGAAGCTGGCGGCCGTAGTAGGTAAGGAAAATGAAATGGAGGCCTATCTGGACAAAGACTTGGCTAAGTATTTACCGCAAATAGAAAAAGTGCGTAAAGAACTGGAAGGCAAGCGTGCGATGGTAGCTATGGGGCCGGGGTTCGGGTTCAATTATGTGAGGATCTTGCAGGAGTTGGGGATGAAGGTAGAGCATCTCTCCGCGTGGCATTTCGACAAGCAGTATGACGACGGTAGGCGTCCGGAGGCCTTTGAATATCTATTGGAACATTCGCCGAATGATTTCGGGCTGTCGGTCAATGATCTCCAGAATTATGAATTCATGAATATCTTGGATAAGGTACGCCCTGATGTATTTGTATCGCGGCATCCGGGTTCCACAGTGTGGGCGATGAAGATCGGTATACCGGCTTATTGCGTATATGACGAATATAACGCCTTTGGTTATAAGGGCATGTTGAGGTTTGCAAAGACTCTCCTTTACATAATTGTGAATCGGAGTTTCCCCGACAACTTGTCGCGGCGGGTACGGTTGCCTTACACCCGTTGGTGGATGGAGCAGCAGGCAGATAAGTTCCTCGAAATAGCAGAGGAGGTGTGAGCGATGGGAACGATTCTTGATCAACCGCGTTATGTATGTGCGCTGGGGGCAATGCAGACAGTACAGGCGATTAACAGGGCCATCCCTGTGATCCATGCGGGACCGGGCTGTGCAGGGAAGCTGGCAGGAAGTATGGCGGGGACAACAGGCGATTCGGGATACTTGAATCCCCAGACCTATCCTTGTACGAATGTAGGCGAAAGGGAGATCGTCTTTGGAGGAGAGTCGAAATTACGGGAAGTGATCCGTCGTTCGTTGGAAGTGATGGACGGGGATCTGTTCGTAGTGTTATCAGGCTGTACGACGGAGATTGTAGGGGATGACATTGAGCGTGTAGTATCGGAGTTCGCGGATGAGGCGAAGCCGGTGATCGGAGTATCGACAGCAGGTTTCAAAGGAACGAATATAGAGGGGCACGAGTGGGTGACGGATGCATTGATCCGCCAATATATAGCCAAGCGTCCGAAGGGTGAAAAGATACGAGGGCTCGTGAATCTATGGGGAACCGTTCCTTCTTTCGACCCTTACTGGCTGGGGAATATCCGAGAATTGGAAGGTTTGTTGTGGGAATTAGGGTTGACACCAAATACAATCTTCGGAGAATATCGGGGAGTAGCTAACCTTGATCTTGTAGGACAGGCGGAGTTCAACCTGCTCATATCGCCTTGGGTGGGTCTGAAAAATGTGCGTCTGCTGGAAGAGTTGTTCGGGACGCCGTACCTGCACTACCCCACCCTGCCGATAGGTGCTCACGAGACGGGAGCATTCCTCCGTGCGGTAACAGAGTTTGCGGGTCTCGACAGGGTGAAGACAGAGGCGTTGATAGCTCGTCATGAAAAAGAATATTATTACTACTTGGAGAGATCAGTAGACATTTTCTTTGAGAATAGGACGGCCTCACGGAAATTCACGACAGTGACGACGGCGGCGAATGCGCTGGGGGTGTCGAAATTTCTGGTGAATGATTTGGGGCTGATGCCTAATACGCAATTCGTTACGGAGGGTGTTCCGGAGGAGTATCAAGAAGACGTAGCAACCCTGTTCCGACAATTCAGTTACGGAATAGAGGCAGAGGTAGTGTTTTCAACAGACGGATATGAAATTCACCGACGCATTGAGGAAGAGGATTTTGCAGGTGCGCCGCTGATCATAGGGAGTATTTTCGAGAAGAAGATAGCCAGACAGTTGGGAGGAAATTTTGTATGCATCAGTATACCTGTACAAGAGAAGGTGATCCTTCACAGCAGTTATGTAGGTTATCATGGAGGCTTGAAACTGCTGGAGGATATTTATACGTCGGTTTACCAGAGTTTCAATTAATAATAAAAAGAGATGAGTAATGAGTACGGAAGGTAAAAAAGGATTCGACACGCTACGGATCCATGCAGGCTATGAACCGAAAGAGCATCTGGGAAGCGTACAGGTACCGATCTACCAGACAACGGCATTCGATATCGGTTCGCCGGAGAGGGCGGAACGGTTGGTACATTTTGAGGAAGTAGGGCTACTATATAGCCGTATCGGTAATCCCACAGTGGCAGCATTGGAACAGCGCGTAGCGGCACTGGATGGAGGTGTGGCAGCGGTAGCTGTGGCGTCGGGCATGGCCGCATTGTCGTATGCATTGTTAGCAGCGGGTGAAGGAGGGCGCGTGATAGCGGCAGCTCGTATCTATGGGGGTACGTATGACGGGTATCGCAAAGTATATCCTGCGCTTGGGGTGGAGATTGACCTTATTGATGACGTGAATGACTTGGAAGCGCTGGAAGGATTGATCCGTCCGGATACGCGGGCTATCGTGATAGAAAGTATCAGCAATCCTATTAATATAGTGGCGGATATACAGGCGATAGCGGACGTAGCTCATTCTCACGGTATCCCCCTTATTGTGGATAATACACTGGCTACGCCTTACCTGTTGCGACCTATTGAATATGGGGCGGACATCGTCGTATATTCTGCGACGAAGGCGTTGTCGGGACACGGGTCTATCATCGGAGGCCTTATCGTGGAAGCTCCGAAGAGATTCAATTGGCTGGGCGGTCGCCATCCTCAATTTGCCAAACCGGTGTATACGTTCGGTAATCGTAATGTGGTAGAGACGTTTCCCGACTTTCCTTTCTCGGCACGTGTACGTACGCACTATCTGGCGATCCTTGGAGCTTCGCTTTCTCCCTTCGATGCATACTTAATTCTTCAAGGAATAGAGACCCTTAGTGAACGCTTACATCGGCAAAGCGCATCGGCGCTTGCTATCGCCGAATATCTGGCTAAACATCCGCGTGTAGAGTGGGTATCTCATCCGTTACTTCCAGAAAGTCCTTACCGTCAACTTGCGAAGCAATATCTTCCCAAAGGTGTAGGTGGGATCTTTTCGTTCGGATATAAAGGTGATGGGAAAGAAAACTATCGTTTCTTGAATGCCTTGAAATTGTTCTCATACCATGCGAACTTAGGGGATGCGCGTTCACTGATTATCAACTCGCCGCATACGACCCATCATGAATTGACGCCTGAGGAGTTAAAAGCTACTGGTGTGGTACCTGAAACCCTGCGCCTGTCTATCGGCCTTGAAGATGTGGCTGACCTAATCGCTGACCTCGAACAGGCGTTCGCCAAGGCGGTTGACACGGTCAATTAGCTGGGCAGGATTACCTACAACGAGGGCATATGGGGGAACGTCGTGTGTGACCACGGCGCCAGCGCCCACGAAGGCGTACTCTCCGACGGTACAGCCGCATATAATGGTTGCATTGGCGCCGATGGTTGCACCTCGTTTGATAAGGGTGGGAAGGAACTTGTCCTTCCGGCAAATAGCGCTACGGGGATTAATGACGTTGGTAAAGACGCATCCGGGACCTAAGAAGACTTCATCTTCACAGGTCACCCCTGTATAAATGGAAACATTGTTCTGCACTTTCACTCCATCGCCAAGAGTTGCTCCGTCAGCGATAAAAACGTTCTGACCGATTGTACAGTTCCGTCCGATGACGGCGCCGGTCATAATGTGGGTGAAGTGCCAGATGCACGTTCCTTCGCCTATCCGGCAACCGATATCAATCACTGCCGTTTCGTGGGCTTGAAAGGGTTGTTTTTCCATATCGACTTTCAGAATGAACAAGAGATGTGGAGTCCGCCGCCACCATCCAATAACATAGGGCTTGCGCGTACCGTACCGGATGGTTGTATAGCCTTGTGACGTGGAAAATAGATAAGGTAAGCTAATTCTACGGATAACATTCCAATACCTGCCCCTGCTACGACGTCGGCTATCCAATGTTTGTGGTAATAAACGCGTGAAGCGGCGACAGCCGTTGCCATCAGGTAACCTGAGCAGGCAAGCCAAGGTGAGCTTTTCCGAAATTCCTTAAAAGCTAAATGAGCGCCGAGAAAGACATTGGCCGTATGGCCTGAGGGGAAGGATTGTTCGCCGCTATTAGGACGGGGAAGGTTGATGGTGTATTTCAATCCGGAGACGAGAGTACCGTTAATCATCTCGGCGAGAATGGTAAGCATGACTTGCTCCTGCCAACGGTGTTGCTCGCGTCCTACAAAGTCACAAAGAAAGACCCATCCGAACATTCCGTATTCAGCGTAATCGGCATACTTGGTATACTTGGCATACTTGGGTATCCAACGGCGGCGAATCAAGCCAAAATCATTAGTTCCTTTCCCCCAGGCAGTGACTGCAACGCCGGTTGAGACCAATACCGTCGGAAGGATGAAAGAGGTTACTCTGGGACGGTAGGCTTCTTCTCCCCACCACATCTGGGAAGGAAGAGTATCGCGTTGCGAGGCCGTTGCCACAAATAACCAACAGAAACTTGCGAAGGCTCCGAGTATACACCGGCTCATGCATTTATTTCTATAGCCTTAACGCATTCACGTAACCGGCATAAACGCTCCATTAAACCTCTCAACAAATCCAAACGTAACATATTGGCTCCATCGGACAAAGCTCGTTGAGGGTCGGGGTGAGTTTCAATAAACAACCCGTCTACACCGACGGCTACCGCTGCGCGGGCTATCGTCTCTATCAATGCAGGCATCCCTCCCGTAATGCCGGAGGCTTGGTTAGGGCGTTGTAAGGAGTGTGTTACGTCCATGATAACGGGACAACCGAAGTCACGCATCAAGGGTATACCTCGATAATCGACGACCAGATCGGTATAACCAAAGGTTGTCCCCCGTTCGGTGATCATAACTCCTCCATTACCTGCGTCCTTAACCTTTTCTATAGCAAAGCGCATAGCTTCCGGTGAAAGGAACTGTCCTTTCTTGATGTTCACCGAGCAACCCGTGCGGGCGGCAGCTTTCAGCAAGTCTGTTTGTCGGCACAAGAAGGCCGGTATCTGTAATACATCTACATAGTCCGCCGCCATAACAGCCTCTTCCGGACTATGAATATCCGTCACCGTCGGAATATTGTAAATCTCTCTTATCTTCCTTAAAATACTTAACGATTGTTCATCGCCAATTCCCGTAAAAGAATCTCCTCTCGAACGGTTGGCTTTCCGGTAGGATCCCTTAAAAACATAAGGAATTCCCAAATCTTGAGTCACCTGCAAGACTTCCTCGGCAATACTTAACGCCATACTTTCCCCCTCAATTACACATGGCCCTGCTATCAAAAACAACTTATCGCCCCTTAACTGCTCGGCTATTGTCATACAAATGTAAATTGTGGGTGCAAAAGTAGCTATTTATCTTTGCGGCCGATATCAACTTAACAAACGTATGGAAGTTTCTGCAACACCGCCACAGGCAGCTCTTACTCTCGTCCCTACTCCCGTCGGAAATATGGACGACATCACCCTCCGCGCCCTGCGTATCCTCGCTTCCGTGGACTTTATCCTTGCCGAAGATACGCGCACAACTTCCATCCTTCTCAAACACCATGGTATACAGACCCGTATGTTTGCATACCACAAGTTTAACGAACAGCGGAATCTTCAACTGCTCACCGACCGCCTCGAAACAGGTCACACAGCGGCTTTAGTCTCCGACGCAGGGACGCCCTGTATCTCCGATCCCGGTCATCTCCTCGTGCTTGAATGTATCCGCCGTGGCCTCCGTGTGGAGTGCCTTCCGGGTCCTACTGCCTTTGTGCCGGCCCTTGCGATTTCGGGGTTACCTACCGACGCCTTCGTCTTTGAAGGTTTCCTTCCTCATAAAAAAGGGCGGCAGACACGTATCACTCTCCTCAGTCGGGAAACCCGTACTATCATCCTTTATGAATCGCCGCACCGCCTAGTCAAGACCCTCGACCAACTATCTTTTTCCTTTGGCGCCGATCGCCCTGCCGCTGTTGTTCGTGAACTTTCCAAATGGCATGAAGAGACTTTACGCGGCACACTCTGTGATCTCCTCTCTCACTTCCGGACAACTCCACCGAAAGGTGAATTTGTATTGATCCTTTCCGGCATTCCTTGTTGAACAAGAAACGGACAAAAGGGTACATTTGCAACGGCTTAAATCTGATATTATTCATAAACTATACAATGGATAAAGCGGACGTTATAAGGTGGTTATCAGCAAAGAAAGCTGTACGGCAAGGCACAAAAGTAGGTATACCGCTCATTATAGGGCTTGGTTTGCTATGGTACGTATACAGAGATGTGGACGTGACAAGGATGTGGGAAGATATCCTAAAAGGAGTGCGTTACGAGATAATTGCCGGTTCGTTGCTGTTCGGACTCATGGCGAATATCATACGTGGGGTAAGGTGGTGTCTGCTGTTAGACCAGTTGGAGACACCTTTCCGTAAATGTAACGCCATTCACGCCGTATTGGGAAATTATACCGTCAATCTGGTCTTGCCGCGAGTGGGAGAGATATGGCGTTGTGGTGTGGTGGCACGGTACGACAAGATCCCCTTCACCAAGTTGTTTGGAACACTGTTGATTGACAGGGTGAGCGATGTGGTGGCTGTTGGGGTGATTGCGTTTTTCGTACTTCTGTTTAATGTACCCTTTTTGAGGGAGTTTTTGACAGCACACCCCTCTCTATTCAACGGACAGGGAGGATTATTCCGTTCGGTATGGTTGTATGTAGTATTGGCAGTGGGAATAATAGGGATATGGTTTATACTGCGCTATATGCAGGATTTTAGTTTTGTCAGGAAACTGCGGGAATTGCTGGGTAACGTGTGGATAGGCATGCGAAGCGTTTGGACGATGAAACGGAAACGGCTTTTCCTCGTACACACGGTATTGATCTGGGGGTTGTACTTCCTTTACTTTTACGTAACCTTCTTTGCTTTCGATTTTACGAAAGATTTGGGAATCGGGACGGGAATACTGGCCTTTGTGATGGGCAGTATCGCTGTAGCCGTACCGGTGCAGGCCGGTATCGGTGCATGGCACTTTGCGATAATGGCAACTTTATGTTATCTCGGTGTAGCAGAAAGCGATGCAGGCGCCTTTGCCCTGGTTGTCCACACGATACAAACAGTGTGGACCGGCCTTTGTGGACTGGTAAGCATTGCCCTTCTTCCGCTATTGAACAGGGAGCGGAAAGAAAAACTTTAATTTTTCTGCAAAAACTATGGTTGCATCTTAGGCCATGTAAAAAATAGCAATACCTTTGACTGCCGTTAGCTGACAGTTTCATCTTAATACCAAGCACCATTAAATACATAAACTTTTCGTCATGAACAAGACAGAATTTTTGAACGCTGTGGCAGAGAAAGCCGATCTCTCCAAACTTGACACGAAGAAGGCTTTTGAAGCTTTCATCGAAACTATCAGTGAAGGATTGGCTGCAGGGGATCGTATCTCTATTGTTGGGTTCGGTACTTTCTCAGTTACAGAAAGGGCTGCTCGAAAGGGCATCAACCCCAAGACACAACAAACCATCGAAATTCCTGCACGCAAGACTGTAAAGTTCAAGGCAGGTTCCGAATTGGCTGAGAAAGTAAAAGACTGATACTCCTTCGGAGTACAGGAACGGGAAAGTGAAGTCGTCTTCCTTGTGGGGGGAGACGGCTTTTTTATTCTACTATCTTTGCTCCGTGTCTCCAAAAGTTCTTAATGTGGAAGATTACCTTCGCCAACTCAATGATGCTCAGCGCACTGCCGCCACTTTTATCGAAGGGCCCTCGTTAGTCATTGCCGGCGCCGGTTCAGGAAAGACGCGTGTATTAACCGCTAAGATCGCCCACCTCCTGCAACAAGGTATCCCCCCTTACGCCATTCTCGCTCTCACCTTTACCAACAAAGCGGCCCGTGAGATGAAAGCACGTATCGCCGCCATTGTAGGTGACGACACTGTGCATTACCTCCGCATGGGTACTTTTCACTCCATCTTCGCCCGAATACTCCGGTATGAATCCGACAGTATCGGATACCCTTCCTCTTTCACTATCTACGATGCGGCCGATTCCAAAAGCCTCATTAAAAGCCTTATCAAAGAGATGCAGCTTGATGACAAACTCTATCTCCCTGCTCTCGTACAAACACGTATCTCCAACGCAAAAAACGCTCTCATCACCGCCACTGCCTACGAGCATAACCGCGAAGCCCGTGAATACGATTTCAACTGTCACCTCCCGCTCATCAGCGATCTCTATACTCGTTACCAGATTCGTTGTCGGCAAGCCGGCGCTATGGACTTCGACGATCTACTTCTTCAGACCTACCTCCTCTTCCGCGATCATCCCGATGTCCTTGATAAGTATCGCAAGACATTCCGGTATATCCTCGTCGACGAATATCAAGACACTAACCATGCCCAGCATGCTCTCATCCTCCGACTAAGCGAAGAACATCATCATGTCACCCTCGTAGGCGACGATGCACAAAGCATTTACTCCTTTCGGGGTGCCAATATTGGCAATATCCTCTCTTTCCAAAACACTTATCCGGAATGTAAGATCTTCCTCCTTGAACAAAATTACCGTTCCACACGGAACATTGTCGCCGCCGCCAATAGCCTTATTCAAAAAAACAAAGAACAAATACAAAAGAACCTCTTTTCCGAAAGAGAAGAAGGTACCCCTCTGCGTGTCCTCTCCTCATATTCCGGTTTTGAGGAAGCCTTCACCATCGCGCATCAACTTCTATCCCTTCACCGGCAGGAATATTCCTATGCCGACCATGCAGTCCTTTATCGTACCAACGCACAGTCCCGATTGCTCGAAGAAGCCCTCCGTAAACAAAATATACCTTATCGTATTTACGGAGGCCTTTCTTTCTATCAACGTAAAGAAGTCAAAGACCTCATCGCCTATTTCCGCATCACCATTAATCATGACGATGAAGAAGCGCTTCGCCGGACTATCAATTATCCTCTCCGCGGTATCGGTGATTCCACGGTAATGAAAATCTCCACCGCCGCTACTACTGCGAGCCTCAGCCTCTGGAACGTGATCAACAATCCTGCCGAATTTATTCCCTCCCTTAATACCGGTACCCGCACCAAGCTTGCCCACTTCGCCGACCTTA
The DNA here is from genome assembly GCA_031288175.1 of Tannerellaceae bacterium. Lineage (GTDB taxonomy): Bacteria > Bacteroidota > Bacteroidia > Bacteroidales > Tannerellaceae > JAITAD01. The sequence goes on along the minus strand of JAITRW010000026.1, from coordinate 4,601 downwards.
TCCGTGCTTGTACCGATTACGCGGCCGAGCATAGCGCTGACGCCGCGGCCTCTTTCATTGTACAACACAGCGGCCTCCTCGCTCACTTGCGCAAAGACCACACTACCGAAGGTATCAGCCGACTTGAAAACACCGAAGAACTTTTGCGGGCTATCGCAGAGTTCGTCCAAATACGCCGTGAAGAAAACTCCGATGCCATAGCCCTCGCCGACTACCTCAGCGACGTTGCCCTCCTCACCGATCAGGATACAGACGTTACCGACAACTCCTCCGGAGTCACCCTCATGACCGTCCACTCTGCCAAAGGACTTGAATTTGAAAACGTCTTCATCGTCGGCCTTGAAGAGGGGCTTTTTCCCTATTCCCTTTCCACCGAAAGTCCACAAGGCCTTGAAGAAGAACGTCGCCTCCTTTATGTGGCCATCACCCGTGCGCGACAGCAATGTTTCCTTTCCTACGCTACCTCCCGTTTTAATTATGCCAATCGAAGGGAACAACCTTGCCTGCCCAGCCGTTTTTTTCGCGACATTGACCCCCAATACCTACAAGTTTGTTCCACCTCTTCACATTTCCGACGCTTTACCTACTAAATAATTCCCCTAATGAAGAATCCTATCCAAATGATCAAACAGTGTAATGAGAAAGACGAGCCTTATTTTCTCTTGCGCGGTCAAGATATCTGTGCCTTGGCAGCCATTGAAACCTACTATCAAGAGGTTCTGCACCACGTCACCAATTCTTACTTTATCGAAGAGATTGAGGAGATCTTGAAAGATTTTCGTGCCTACCGCGAGGAACTCTCCCATACTAAAGTCCCTGATTAAATGAAAGAATCCCAAATACCTTTCGCCTTTGCATAGATTGAGATACGTTCAAGAAAGGCGATGGATAGCAGTGATCCCTTTCAGGGGCCTGAGTTTTTTGATCAAACGGGTAAAAGCGGTAGGTGAGGGCGCAGAGAGGATAAGTGTGGCCTGGAACAGTCCGGCAGCCGTGTCAATAGTAAGATTACGGAGAGAGATATCGTTTTCTTTAGTTACTACGGAAGTCAGGGAAGAAACAATGGTCAAATCATCCCGTCCCGTGATTCGTAACGTAGCAACGCAGTTCGTATCATCAAGACGGCTCCACCGTGCGGAGATGATACGATGAGGGAAACGATGCACCATGTCGGAAGCATTGGGACAATCGGTACGGTGAATACGTATACCTTGAGTAGAAATGAACCCGAAGACTTGATCGCCGCGCATTGGGTTACAACAAGAAGCAAGCTTGTATTCCATTCCCTTGACATTTTGCCCGTCGAAAAGGATCTCTTCTCCTTCACCGACAGAGACGATAGGTGGAGGTACGAACTCATCGGCAGAACGAATGTCGGTAGTTACAAGAGTTTCATTCTCACGGCGAAGCAGTTCGAGGTATTCCTCAATAACAGTATTGGGATCAAGGTGATTGGAAGCGATGTCCGTATAAAAGTCAGTAAGGGTCTTATAACCCTTACGCTTAGTATATCGCATGAAGACAGCTTCATCAAGTTCAATTTTACGATTCTTAAAACGACGCCGTAAAGTCTCTTTGGCTGTTTCTACATTTTTTGCCGCCTCTTCGCGGAGAGCCTGTTTGATCTTGGTACGGGCACGGGCGGTAATCACAAAAGTGAGCCAATCCTGCTTGGGTGCTTGGGAAGGGGACGTAAGAATAGTCACCGTATCCCCGCTACGAAGAACATGTTTGAGAGGTACATTACGCCCATTCACAAGAGCCGAGACACACCGAGAGCCGAGAGCCGTGTGGATAGCGAAGGCGAAATCAAGGATCGTCGCACCCTGAGGAAGTTTGATAAGTTCACCGCCAGGTGTGAAAACGTAGATCTCATTGTTTCGTTCAATGTCAAAATCAGGAAGGGTGACACCTTTATATTTCCAGTGGGCGGCAAGCCCGCGTTCGGCCACTTCATCCATCCGTCGTGTCCGTATCTGCACTTCTACCCAGCGTTTTTGAGGTCCGAGTACAGTGATGTGGAGGCTTTCGTAACCATTGGATTTGGAGACCGATATCCAGTCGCGCATCCGTGAAGGGTTGGGCTGGTACATGTCCGTAAGGAGGGAATATACATACCAGCACTCCGCGCGCTCTCGCTCAGGCGGCGTATCAAGAATAATCCGTATGGCAAAAAGATCGTAGATCCCTTCAAACTCCACTTTTTGTTTCTTGAGCTTATTATTGATAGAGTGAATAGACTTAGTCCTCCCTTTAATATCGAAGCGCAGTCCGGCACGGAGAAGACGGTCGCTGACAGGTGCAATGAATTGGGCGATATAAGCATCACGGGATCGTTTGGTCTCATTAAGTTTATGGCGGATAAACTCGAATTGCTGCGGGTCGGTATATTTGAGGACAAGGTCTTCAAGCTCGCTCTTCACCGCATACAGACCAAGCCTGTGTGCCAACGGGGCAAAGAGGGAGCCCGCTTCCTCCGAAACACGAAGCCGTTCTTCTTCGGCAAGTTGTTTACCTTTTCGCATCAAGTAGAGCCGGTCGGCAATCATGAGTAGCAGGACACGGACGTCTTCAGCAAAAGAAAAAAGCAGGTTATGAAAGTTTTCAGTATTTACGGCGGTATTCCGGGCGTAAAGGGAGGTCGTTTTAAGAAACAGCCGGAGAAGATGAGCTGTCTCCCTACCTAAAAGATGCTCAACCTCTTCTATAGACAGGAGGGCCTTACTGACAGGACGGTAAAGAACGTAAGCAAGGAGAGGCTCTCGGCGGAGGCCTATCTCGTTCACCACAATAAGGGCTGTTTCCATATGACCGATCAGCCCGTGTAGATCGCTCCCTTCTCTCTCCCTGAAAATACGCTTGATGAGGTGGAGATCCTCCTTTTCGAGGAAACTATCAACCGCAGAGACAAGTTCCCTGTAACGCACAAGAAAAGCAGTTCTCTCTTCAGGGATAAAAAATGCTTCGTCCATCAAGGGGCTGGATTGGGATTTGTACCCACAAAGGTAATGTTTACTTTTGGGACGTTTTAAACAAACAGAAATATGAACTTTCTACAAGAATTACAGTGGCGTGGCATGATCCACAACATCACGCCCGGCATAGAAGAAGCGTTGGAAAAAGAGATGATCGCCGGTTACTTGGGAATTGATCCCACAGCCGATTCTCTCCATATCGGGCATTTGGTAGGGGTAATGATGTTGCGCCATTTCCAGCGTGCCGGGCATCGTCCCATCGCCCTCATCGGCGGAGCGACAGGGATGATCGGTGACCCTTCGATGAAGTCTGCCGAACGTAACCTCCTTGATGAAGAAACACTCCGGCATAACCAAAAATGTATCCGTGAACAACTCGCCAAATTCCTCAATTTCGATTCCCATATCCATAATTCTGCACGACTTGTCAACAACTATGACTGGATGAAGGATTATTCCTTCCTCCACTTCATCCGTGACATCGGAAAGCATATTACCGTAAACTACATGATGGCCAAAGATTCCGTCAAAAAACGCCTCCAGCCCGATACCGGCGAAGGTATGTCCTTCACCGAATTCTCTTACCAGCTCATGCAAGGATATGACTTCCTTTACCTCTACGAGCATGAAGGATGCCGCCTCCAAATGGGCGGCTCCGACCAATGGGGGAACATTACCACCGGTACGGAACTCATACGACGTAAAGTCGGCGGTACGGCCTTCGCTCTCACCTGTCCGCTCATCACAAAAGCCGACGGCGGCAAATTCGGCAAGACCGAATCCGGCAACATCTGGCTCGACCCCAAACGTACCTCTCCCTATAAGTTCTACCAGTTCTGGCTCAACGTCTCTGATATTGACGCCGCCAGATACATCCGCATCTTCACCGACCTTACAGGCGAGGAAATTCTCGCTATCGAAGAAGAAGCCAAACTACGGCCTTCTGCCCTCCAACGACGTTTGGCAAAAGAAATCACCGTCATGGTACATTCACGTGCCCACTACGAGGCAGCACTCGAAACCTCCGCCATCCTCTTCCAGGGTACAGCCGATGCCCTAGCCAATTTAGATGAGGATACCTTCTTAGCTATCGCCGACACCCTCCCGCGTTATTCTCTCAGCCGCGCTGATCTCGAAACCGGCATCAAAGTCGTCGACCTCCTCACTCTCCAAGCTCCCATCTTCCCCTCCAAAGGTGAGCTTCGTAAGCTCGTCCAAAACGGCGGCCTGAGTATCAACCGCATCAAAATCACCGACCCCGACACCCTCATCACCCTTCCCCACTTATTGAAAAGCAAATATCTGCTAGTCCAAAAAGGCAAGAAATCCCACCACCTCCTCATTGTCCAATCGCCGTATATAGTTTCACATTAAAATCACTGCTATGCAAAGGATAATTGTTTTTGTAGCCTTATGGCTGGCTGGCGCAGTGCATGCGCAGTTACATTCCCCGTTTTCGGTAGGGATGCGGTTAGATAAGATGCCCTATAAGGAGAGCCGGACGTATGAGTACGGCAAAGAGGGTGTTCCGGTGCTGTCTCCTGTGATGGTGCAAGTGGTTCGTGCCGCCGCCGGACGTACGGATACCGTGAAGATTCTCCAAAGGCAGGAGGGAGGAGAATACAC
>JAITRW010000022.1 GCA_031288175.1 Tannerellaceae bacterium | reverse complement strand
ATCTATATCGGATCAGTAACGATTCGCTTTACTTTTCCGAGGATTTGTCTTTAACCGAGTTGCAGTGGAGAGGTGTTCGGTGTGAGCCGCTTCCGGCGGATTCAATCGGCGGATAAGCCTTTGGGGATGTGAACCTAATTCTAATTAAAGAGAGGCCGTTGTAAGAGACGGCCTCTCTTTGTTTCGGAAAGGATATAAAAAGGTTTAGGGGATGGAAAGGATATGGGTGGCGATGAAATCACCAACGTCAGTGGTGGAGGCAGGGGCGATGCCGGAAGACGCAATATCGGGGGTAACGACGTTGGAGGCAATGGAGGCGTCAACGGCCTGACGGATGAGAGCAGCCTCCTCAGAGAGCTTGAAGGCGTAGTCGAACATGAGGGCGGCAGAGAGGATGGTAGCCAAAGGATTGGCAATATTCTTGCCTGCGGCTTGGGGGAAAGAACCGTGAATGGGCTCAAAGACAGAGGTGTGTATACCAATGGAAGCGGAAGGGAGCATACCGAGGGAACCGGTGATGACAGAGGCTTCGTCGGTGAGGATGTCCCCAAACATATTTTCGGTGACAATGACGTCGAAATCAGCAGGGCTTTGGATGAGGCGCATGGAGGCGTTGTCGACGAACATGTAGTCGACTGCGACATCGGGATATTCGGAAGCGACAGCCTGCGCTGTCTGTCGCCAGAGCCGAGAGGTGGCCAGGACATTAGCCTTGTCTACGACGGTAAGTTTCTTCCGGCGATTACGGGCATATTCACAAGCCAAGTGCACAATACGGGTTATTTCCTTACGGGTATAGACGCAGGTATCATAGGCGGTTTCACCGTCTTCACTTCTTCCTTGCGGACGCCCAAAATAAATACCTCCGGTCAGTTCACGGATACAGATAAGGTCTGCTCCTTCTACAAGATCAGGACGAAGGGGAGATTTGTGGAGAAGAGTAGGAAAGGTGGTGACGGGACGAATATTGGCGTATAACCCAAGCTTTTGACGCATAGCAAGCAGCCCCTGCTCGGGACGTACCTTGGCAGTGGGATCGTTATCGTACTCAGGCGATCCGATAGCACCAAAAAAAACGGCGTCACTTCGCATACAGAGATCATGGGTACTATTGGGATAAGGGTTACCCATTTCTTTAATAGCTATCGCTCCGACAAGGGCAGTTTTCTCATATAATCCGTGCCCTTTCTTGCGACAAACGGCACGGACGACCTTCATACCCTGCTCTACAATCTCGGGGCCGATGCCGTCACCGGGCAACACTGCGATATTTAATTCCATTTACCGTTCTTACTTTACTACGAAGCGGTGAGAGACGATGCCTACTTGGCTTTCGGCATACAAGATATAAATACCAGGCGAAAGGTCAATATCTTGATACCTATCGTGATCGCTTACTTGAAATTTAACTTTGGATTGTCCCGTGAGGGCAAAAACCGTACAACGGTAACCTTCCAATCCTGTGAGATGTAAAGTACCATATTCGTAGGTGACATTCTGTTCGGGAGAAAAAGTTTCTTCGAGGTTATCACCAATATGATAGATTGTGATATAATGGGTTTTGGTGATACGTCCATCCGCCGATTCAATATAAATATTCGTTCCTCCTCTCATCAATCCGCCTTGTATGGTACAAGTGTTGTCGGTTTCGTTGATCTTGAGAAGGATGGAGGGGTCTTCTATATCCCACTTGATGGTCGGCAGAGTAGCGTCTGCGGGGACCACGTTAGCAGTGATTGTGTATTGACTTCCACGTGTGAGTTGTGTAGGAGCAGAAAAGATAATGTCTTTGGCAAAAACCATTACTGAGACTTCACAAGCCTCAGATGTAAATTGTCCATCGGCTGTTTGTGCATAAATACGGACGGGACCTCCTTCTTTTAAAGCGGTAATTGTACCGTAATACACAGAAACTATCTCGGGATCACTACTGAACCATTCAAGTTCGCGTTCAGGGATAGCAATGGGGGGTGATTTGGGATCAAGGTACATCAAGACATTAAGGGTATGTTGTTCATCTTTTGCCATCAGATGTCGACTTTCCGTGATGAAGAGCCCATCCACAGGATCTACCACAGTGACACGGACAATAGTGTTGAAACTGAAATGGCCATCCCCGGAAGCAACTGTCAGTGTTATATCAGCGTACCCTTTGACAATTCCTGCCGTGACAAGCCCCGTTACAGAATCTACTCTAGCCACAAGAGGATCGGAACTTGACCAACGGGGAATACCCAGTGAGGGAGCATTTTCAGGGGAAACGCTATAACCCAGTTGTAAAGGGATATTGACAGGCAGGGATAGCGTCCTGCCAGGGGTAATGGCTATCCGTACTACATGGAAAGTGCAGGATATACTGACCGAAGGATCGGATATAAGGGTACCTGTAAGTGTAACTTGTCCGGGTGCAATACCTCTAATACGGAAATTCCCATCAATCTTAGCTATACCGGAATCGGAGGATACCCACTCCATAGGCTCCGGAATACCTCGCACAAGGAGATCAACAGGAAGCTGGAAGCTACTATCAACAGATAATTTGGTACTGATATCGGGACGTTGTATGACGACAAAGATGGAAGAGCATGTAATATCCTCAGGCTGAGCAAGAAGGGAGGAGGAGATAGAAATTTCCCCTGCACGGATCCCCGTCACGAAACCTGTAATAGGATCTACCGTCGCAATGGAAGGATCCGAGGATTTCCATACTAAGGTAGTATCTTTCCCTTCTTTAGGAAGGAGTTTAGCAGAAAGAGCAAGCGTAGAGCCTGTAAGTATACTATTTGTAACAAGAGGAGTAATGACAAGGTTCGTTACGTGTAAGGTATACCGGGCAGAGATTGCTCGATTTTTACTGAGGGATGCAGTAATGATCGTTGTTCCGGGCGCAATAGGGGTGACAACGCCTGTTTTTTCGTCAATTTCGGCAATATGGAGAGAATCACTCGCCCAAACAATATAATCATTATCCACTTGCGGGGTCACCGTGGCATTTAATTTCAAGGTTTGGTTTATCCACAAACGATCTTTCTCTGCGTTTTCAATGTTTATACCGGTAACAACAAAAGTACCTTTTCCTTCAATCGGATAGCTGGGAGATTCATTATTTCCCTTGATAGCGACCTTGATAGTCACCTCACCCGAATGTACACCATAGGCTTCGTAACCCCCACCTGTCGCATCCTCCACCCATTTCACCCACACCTTTCCTTCATCATCACTAGCTTCCCAGGTGAATATATCTCCTTCAAGGACACCGGAGGGCTCTGTAGATACATGAATACGCAGAGAACTGTCAAGAGGTATAAGTTTGCTGGAAGAAGTGATCCCTTTAATAGCAATAACCGTGAGGGAGTAGTGTCCAACGAGTTGATTATCGAAGTTAGATACGGCGGAAATATCTACCGATCCAAGTTTATTACCGGTAGATACGGCGACACCTGTTAAAGAATCTATCTTAATAATAGAAGTATCGGAAGAGTACCATGTTACATCAGGGTAGGTAGACGAAGCAGGTGAGACTTTATAGTTTAATTTGATGGAAGCGCCAAGCGCTAAATAAGGAGGACTTGGAGAGGTTATTACTAATTCGTCTGCGGGAACGTAAGAAATGGCAACCAGATGCCTTTGTCGACCATATTCAATAACCTCGCCTTTTTTATTCAGACGCGTATCCCTTTCCCATTTGAAGCGGAACCCTTGCCCAACCTTTACTTCACCATTGAGAATACCGCGAAACGAACTAATGTCCGGAAGATTTTCTCCCCATGTGGAAAGAACGACACGCTCCACACCGGGATCCCATACGGGAATATTAAATGTCACCGTACCAAGTGCATCCAGACTACTGACACAGATGGGCGCATTGGCACTTACTACGGCATCGTGAAATGTGACACTTCCACCGGAAAGGATCAACGATTCTTGTACTTTCACTTTCCCTTTGAGTGTAAAAACACCGGTTAAGGCAGCCGTATTATTGAAAGTTACATCCGTAATCGTTGCTTGGTCCCAATTCCCGATCAAATAGCTCCGCGTCTCAACACCGGATATTACCATTTTTTTTAGGTTGACCTCACTGGGAGTCACTTTAAAGGGATCACCGATGATCAGGACGGACTTTCCGGAAAATTCAGGACGAGAAGTCAATTTCAGGGAAGAAGAATTACCCAACGGTTCTTGATCCGTCACTTCCTCGCCCGTATAACCACCTACAAGAGACAATGCCCCCTGTGAAAAGTGAACACTCCCCGCTGTAGCCGTGTATCCCATTGATTCCATACGTACATGCGTATCAGAGGTTGCTTCACCTTCCTGAATAGCTTTTTCCAGTGTCCGGTAGGCCGTTGCCCAAGTGTGTCCATTATCACCGCTAGTGTCATCGCTACCATTGTGCTTGACGTAAAAAACCTGTACAGAGGAAGATAATTTCTCGAAAGTGACAACAGCATCTCCGAACACTTTTCCGTCAAGATGTATAGGATTCCAATACTTCCAGATCTTCCCGTTAAGTTTCGGACAAGCAGCGAAAGCAGAATCTCCTATGGCACGTAATCCTTTTCCTAATGTGACAACTTCCAAATTACTACAACCGTAGAAGGTATAGGGAGCTATACTTTCTATCCTGTCGAAAATAACTAACTCAGCAAGCTTTGTACATCCCGCAAAAGCACCTGTGACGGCACCCGACACTCCGTTATGGTAGACGCCAAATTCTGTCAGATGCTGCGGCAATTCCACACGGGTAATCCTGATACAATTACCAAAAGCAGACGGTCCGATATAACTCAATCCTACGGGCAATTTCGGTATGCCGCTCAGGCCTGTACAACCGAAAAAAGCACGCGCTCCTATTTCCCGCAACCCGGCGCCGAGTTCAATCTGTTGTAAGCCGATACAACCTTCAAAAGCGCCTTTCCCTTGCGGTTGGGTTACACCTGTTTCATCGACAAGGAACTCATCCCCTTGTATGACAGAAACGTAATCCGCAATCCGTAATACTCCCGTAAAACCACATTTGTAGAAAGTTCCCGGCGCTATTACCCGAAGGCCGCTCGGCAAGAAAAGTTCGTTAGCCAGCAATGTGTCCCCCGCAAAAGCATAGGCACCAATACTTTTTAAGCTACTTCCTAAGGATAAATTCGTCAGTTTGCCACATTTTTCGAAAGCATTCGCTCCTATGTATTCCACATTCGCCGGTATATTCAATGCACCGGACACAGCACTACAATTGAAAAAGGCACTGTCGCCGATAGTCTTCAATAAAAGGGGAAAAGATACACTTTGTAAATTCTTACAACCCTTAAAGGCACCGATGCCTATGGCCTCTAAGCTATCAGGAACAATGACATGCTGCAATGAAACCATATCTGCAAATGCATAGGAAGGAATAGCCTTTGGAACTATCTTCAGGTCTTCAAGGTCAACATAAGCCAAGTTTGTAAAATACTCGGTAAGGGATGAGAGTTCGTCAGCCGGTAACACCCCTGTGATCTTGACATGCGTCAACAGCGCGGGGGTGTATTCCTCTGCCCACTTGGTAAGCACTTTTTGAAATTCTCCTTCACCTTCGGGAACATCTATCAGGATGATATCAGCATCAGTGACCTTAACGGCAGATACAAGAGGAGCCGACCACCCTCCCAAGCCGACGGCAAGTACGATAAAACGAGAGAGCACTTTCCTCACTTTCATAACTCTATGCGCTGTCGCGGTGTGTATACACCAAATACTACGTAAGTTAGATTACCACGATGCGAAATTATAGTTTTTGAGAGAACTATTATCATGTAGGGAATAAAGTTTTTGAGGCAGGAGGATGAGACTGTCAAAGCATATCTTACCTTTACGGCGCAAAAAGAGAGGGGTTCTTCCTAAATGGTCAGTCGAGAATGTCTTTACAGTGTGGCATTGTAGGTCTTCCCAATGTGGGAAAGTCTACATTATTTAATTGTCTGTCGAGTGCAAAAGCGCAGTCTGCAAATTTTCCTTTCTGCACAATAGAGCCTAACGTAGGTGTTATCACCGTACCTGATGAACGATTGTTTGCACTTACGGAGATGCTTCATCCGGACCGTATCGTTCCGGCTACGGTTGAAATTGTAGATATAGCCGGATTGGTCAAAGGAGCAAGCCGGGGAGAGGGATTAGGGAATAAATTCCTCGCTACTATTCGTGAAACGGATGCCATTATCCACGTGCTGCGTTGTTTCGAGGATGCAAATGTGGTACATGTAGACGGGAGCGTAGACCCCGTCCATGATAAAGAAATCATAGATATTGAACTGCAACTCAAAGACCTCGAAACCATTGAGAACCGTATTGCCAAAGTACAGAAGCAGGCGCAGACAGGTGGCGACAAGCAAGCACAACTCCTCTATGATGTGCTTCTCCGTTTCAAGCAGGCGTTGGAACAAGGTAAGAGTGCTCGTTCTGTTATTTTTGACACACCTGCCGAACGGCGTCTTGCTCGCGACTGTTTCCTACTCACTGTCAAGCCTGTCATGTATGTGTGCAACGTGGATGAAGATTCCGCTACCACCGGAAATTCTCACGTGGAAGCTGTTCGTCGAGCGGTACAAGATGAAAATTCCGAGATATTAGTCCTTGCAGCCAAGATAGAGAGCGAAATTGCCGAATTTGAAAATTTTGATGAGCGGAAGATGTTCCTCGAAAGTATCGGATTGAGTGAATCGGGTGTTAACCGCCTGGTCAAGAGTGCGTACAAATTGCTTAATCTTGAGACATTCCTTACAGTCGGCCCTAAAGAAGTACGTGCATGGCCTTATCCTCAGGGTAGCAAAGCTCCCGCCTGCGCCGGCATCATTCATACCGACTTCGAAAAGGGGTTTATTCGTGCCGAAGTGATCAAATATACCGATTACATTCGCTACGGTTCCGAGGCCGCCGTCAAAGAGGCCGGGAGAATGAGTATTGAAGGTAAAGATTATATCGTGCAAGACGGCGACATCATGCACTTCCGTTTTAATGTATAAATAAAAAGTATAACTCACGCATGGAAAATATCCGAAACATTGCCATTATCGCGCATGTAGACCACGGCAAAACGACACTTGTAGATAAAATGCTGCTTGCCGGAAAACTTTTCCGCACCGGACAAGCCGAACCCGATCTTTTCCTTGATAGTAACGACCTTGAACGAGAACGAGGTATCACTATCCTCTCCAAAAATGTCTCCATTACCTACAAAGACTATAAAATAAATATTATTGACACTCCAGGTCACGCCGACTTTGGAGGTGAAGTGGAACGCGTACTGAACATGGCGGACGGTTGTCTCTTATTGGTAGATGCTTTTGAGGGGCCTATGCCCCAGACGCGTTTTGTTTTACAGAAGGCCATTGCAATCGGCCTAAAACCTATCGTGGTTGTTAATAAGGTAGATAAACCGAATTGCCGTCCATCCGAAGTACAGGAGATGGTGTTTGATTTGATGTACAGTTTGAATGCTACGGAAGAACAATTGAATTTTCCTACCATTTACGGATCTGCTAAACAAGGCTGGATGTCCGACGACTGGAATAAACCTTCACTCAACATACAACCGTTGCTTGATGCCATTGTTCAATACATTCCCGCCCCCAAAGTATTAGAAGGCCCGTCGCAGATGCTTATCACTTCGCTTGACTACTCCAAATATGTCGGACGTATTGCCATCGGACGCGTTCACCGCGGGGAGATTCGCGAAGGGCAGGAGGTTGTCCTTTGTAAAAGGGATGGATTGATCGCCAAATCTGTCGTCAAAGAGGTGAACGTTTTCGAGGGCTTAGGGAGAGTTCGTGTACAGTCTGTCAAGTCAGGCGATATCTGTGCCCTTGTCGGTATAGAAGATTTCGAAATCGGGGAGACCGTAGCCGCAACCTGTACGCCGGAAGCGCTTCCTTCCATTGCTATTGACGAGCCAACGATGTCAATGCTCTTCACTATCAACAACTCTCCGTTCTTTGGGAAAGACGGCAAATATGTCACTTCCCGTCACATCTTTGACCGCCTTACCCGTGAGCTGGATAAAAACCTTGCCCTGCGCCTTACACCTACCGATTCCGCCGATGCATGGACTGTTTTCGGACGCGGTATCCTTCACCTCTCCGTTTTAATAGAAACTATGCGCCGCGAAGGTTATGAACTTCAGGTAGGCCAGCCCCAGGTAATTATCCGGATGATCAATGGGCAACGTTGCGAACCAATTGAACAACTCACTATCAACCTCCCGGAGGAAACTGCCAGCCGTATAATAGACGTCGTGACTCGCCGTAAAGGAGAGATGACTATCATGGAGAATCGTAACGGACGTATCTATCTGGAATTCACTATCCCTTCACGGGGAATCATTGGACTTAACAATACTTTACTCACTCTCTCTGCGGGCGAAGCTGTCATTACCCACCGTTTTCTCGAATACCGCCCATGGCGCGGGGAGATTGATCGCCGGACGAACGGATCTATCATTGCCATGGAAACGGGGACGGCTTTTGCATACGCACTGAATAATTTACAGTCACGCGGCCGTTTCTTCATTGCGCCAGGCGATGAAATTTATGTCGGCCAAGTAGTTGGGGAACATACGAAGGATAACGATCTTGTCGTAAACGTTACGAAGTCCAAGAAATTAACAAATATGCGAGCATCCGGATCCGATGAGAAAGTTTCCCTTGCACCGCCCGTTACTTTTAGTCTTGAAGATGCACTTGAATATATTAAGGCTGACGAATATGTAGAGATAACACCTAACCACATGCGCATGCGCAAAGTTGTTCTTGATGAAAATGAACGCAAGCGTATGTCTCGTTAGGGTGTTAACGAAGTTTCAGGACATCGCCTTCCTGAGGAACGTAATCGGGTTTCTTGTGATTCAACTTATAGAGACGTTTCAGACGAATACCGTAAGTCTGGGAAATGGAGTGCATAGAATCTCCTTCCTTAATAATGTGTGTGTAAATACGTTTAGCTGCTTTCCCTTTCTTCTTTTTTAAGTAAACAAAATCATCTGCCTTCAGGGAGTAGGACGGAGAAACTTCATTGTATTTCCACAAGGTCTTTGCCTTGATGCCTAAGTCGGCAGCGATTCGTTCAAAGTCATCGTTGGGCAAGGGACGGACATAGGGGACATGATTATTTTCAAGAATGATGTGCTTATGCTGGGGGATTTTTGCGGAAATGTGTTTATGTGACTTGCGGCTGAGAGATTGCTTAAGGTACTTTCCTTTGTCAAATTGATGGAGGTCGTAATCCTCAATGATTTTGATCAATTTAGAGGCGTATGCCTTATCCGTAGCATAACCGCAGGATTGTAATCCATGCGCCCATCGTTTGTAATCGGTCAGTTTATATTTGAAGAGAGAAGTATAGCGAGGACGTTCCAGAAAACGGGAATGGTCTTCATAGGAATCCTCCACCTTTTTATACTTGCGAAAACACTCACCCTTCCGGTCATCATCATGGAAAATACGTCCTCCCCTCCAATCTTGATGACATTTGATCCCGAAATGATTATTCGATTTACGGGCAAGCTCACTCAACCCGGCGCCGGATTCCATAATACCCTGCGCGAGGGTAATACTGGCCGGTATACGATATTTATTACGTTGTTCTATAGCAAGAGCGGCGTACTTTTGAATATACTTCCGGCAGGCTTCATTTGTGGAGGATCCAGCAGGGGAAGTCAGTGAGGAAAATAGGATAATAACGAAAAGTCGTACACGTATCTTCATGTTTCAGGGATATTGTCATGTAGTTATCTTTTTCTTTACTAATACTTTGTCTATACGCGTACCGTCCATGTCCACAATCTCAAAGTCGAAACCACACCATGTGAATCGCTCTCCCGTACGAGGTACGTGTTCAAGGAGTTCAAGGATGAGGCCACTCAAAGTATTGTGTTCGTGTTCTGCGTAAAGATCCTCTGCATCGAAGTGGGAAAGAAAATCGTAGAAAGGAAGCTGCCCGTCTACGAGCCAGCTTCCATCGGTACGTTGCACCAAATCGGGTTCTTCCCCAGCCTCGGATATCTGACCGATTAACCCCTCCATAATATCTTTGAGAGTGACGATACCTTGAATACCACCAAACTCGTCGGTAACAATACCGTACTTAATACGGGCTTGCTTGAACAGAGATAAAACATTATAAACACTTTGGTTTTCAGGAAGATATCTTGCCTGACGAAGGATTTGTCTCAGGGAAAAACCTGAATCATTCAAGTGGAGAAAGAGATCTTTCAGATAAACTACGCCGCAAAGTTTGTCAAGCCGCTCGCAGGCAACAGGATAGATATTGAAAAGGCGGGACTGTATTTTCTGACGGATAACATCCGGGCTGTCATTCAGATCAAGCCAAACTAATTCACTGCGGTGTGTCATAATGGTACCCAGATTACGGTCGCCAAGGTTAAAGACACGTCCTACAATATCCTGCTCTACTTCCTGTACTTCCCCATCGTCCCTCCCTTCTTTGACAATAGCCTTGATTTCTTCTTCCGTGACATGACCTCCACTCCCTTTATGCAAACCCAACAAACGGACAATTAACTCTGTACTCCGGGAAAGTAACCAAACAAAAGGGGAACAGGCGATTGACAACATTCGCATTGAGGAAGCCGACCATTTGGCTACTCGCTCGGCAAAGTCCATCCCGATACGTTTTGGTACCAATTCGCCGAAAACCAATGTAAGAAATGTGACCAAGACGACAATTGTTGTCTTGGCAATGAAAAAAGAATACGGACGCAAAAATTCCACTTGCCCGATACAAGTAGCACAGACGGAGGCGAAAGCTTCCCCAGAGTATAATCCTGTCAGAATACCTACAAGGGTGATCCCAATCTGGATGGTGGGAAGAAATGTCTCAGGCTGGTTTACCAGAGCCAGCGCCTTCAGGGCTGATTTCACGCCCTTTTTGGCCTCAATCTCCAAACGTGCCTTACGCGCAGATACTAATGCGATCTCCACCATGGACAGCACCCCGTTCAATATAATGAGGCCTGCAATGATAACGATCTCCATCCAATTTCTTTTGAGGCAAAGGTAATGCTTTATAGTATTTATTTCTACTTTTGCGGCGCTTTCAGAAGGACAAAACAAATAGAACAGACATATCACGAGATGGCTAAGTTCGGCGTATACGAAGTGAACTTGAAAAATTTCTCCGGAAAGGAGCAAGTTTACAAGTACTTGTTGGAAAACGCTTACTTCGCCAATATTGATAATGACGAAATGAGGAAAGGGAAAGTTCAGGTGGACTTGACTGTTTGTCGCAAAGGCACTATTTTCGAACTGAACTTTTGTTTGCAAGGATCCGTCAAAGTCCCATGCGATCGTTGTCTGGACGAAGTAGAGCTTCCGGTGGAGAGTCGTAACAAACTAATGGTGAAGTTTGGGAAAGAGTTTTCCGAAGAGAATGATGAGGTCATTGTCGTTCCCGAAGAAGAGGGAGCTATCAATGTAGCGTGGTTTCTTTATGAATTTATTGTCCTATCTCTTCCTATGAAGCATGTCCATGCTCCCGGTAAATGTAACCGCGAGATGTCCGCCCACCTCCATCAACATACCGTTCCGGTTGATGATGAAGGGGTGAGCATTGATAATTTCGATATAGAAGCGACCGAAGAAGAATTATAACACACAAACAACAGGAAATCTAAAAATAATAGTCATGGCACATCCCAAAAGACGACAAGGACACGCAAGAACTGCCAAACGCCGGACCCACGACAAAGCGGAATTGCCTACTATGGCTGTTTGCCCCAATTGTGGTGCATGGTACATTTATCATACCGTTTGTGGAGCTTGTGGGTACTATCGTGGCAAGTTAGCCATAGAGCAGAAGGAAGCTGTTTAGCCGCCTCTGCATGGCACCAATCAATGCAGTTATTACCGGCATAGGAGGTTATGTGCCCGACGAGGTTTTGACAAATAAAGACCTTGAGCGGATGGTAGATACCTCTGATGAGTGGATTACCACGCGAGTGGGAGTGAAGGAAAGACGTATCCTGCGGGGTGAAGGGAAAGGTCTTTCTTATATGGCTATTCGTGCTGTCCGACAGTTGCTGGAAAAGACGAAGACCGATCCCTCAGAAGTAGAAGTCCTGTTGTGTGCTACGACGACACCTGACTATGCTTTCCCGACGACTGCCTCTATCATTGCCTATGAGACAGGTTGTATTAAAGCTTTCACTTTCGACATGCAAGCTGCCTGTTCAGGTTTTCTCTATGGTTTAGAGATAGCAGCCAACTTCATCCGTGCAGGCCGATACGAAAAAATAGTTCTCGTAGCGGGCGATAAGATGACTTCCATGACCGACTATACCGACCGCAATACCGCTCCCTTATTTGGTGATGGTTGCGGAGCCGTCTTGATAGAACCGACGGAGGAAAATTACGGTTGGGTGGACAGTATCTTGCGGACAGAAGGGATTGGGCGTGAACATCTTATCATGTGGGGTGGAGGTTCCGTTCTTCCGCTTACTCATGAAGGTATTGACAAGCGGCTAAATTACATCTATCAAGATGGTAAGGTTGTCTTCAAATACGCTGTCGCTTATATGGCGGATGTTGCCGCTGAAATCGTTGAGCGTAATCATTTGTCCAAAGAAGATATTGATTGGGTCGTTCCCCACCAAGCAAACAAACGCATCATAGATGCTGCCGGTAAGAGGCTTGGCGTACCGGAAGAAAAAATCATGGTGAACATAGAGAAATTCGGAAACACAAGCGCCGGTTCAATTCCTCTTTGCCTCTGGGAGTGGGAAAACCGTCTTCACAAGGGGGATAATATGATTCTCGCTGCTTTTGGCGCCGGTTTTGTGTACGGTGCCGCCTACCTGAAATGGGGTTATGACGGACAACGGAGCGACAACGGACAATCATAAGTCCGGCTTCGTTAACATTGTGGGTAACCCCAACGTCGGTAAGTCCACACTTATGAACCGACTGGTGGGGGAGCGTTTGTCCATCATCACCTCAAAGGCACAGACTACGCGCCATCGGATTGTAGGTATTGTGAATACGGCACAGATGCAAATAGTCTATTCCGACACACCCGGCGTCCTCCAGCCTAATTACAAACTCCAGGAGTCTATGTTGAATTTCTCCTACTCTGCGCTGAGTGATGCCGATGTACTCCTCTACGTAACCGACATAATTGAGACACCGGAAAAAAATAGATACTTCCTTGACAAAGTAAGAAACGCAAATTTCCCTATCCTCTTGCTCATAAACAAGGTAGACCTCAGTACACCGGAAACATTGGATGCACTTGCTCTCCAATGGAGCGAATTATTACCAAAGGCCGAAATCATCCCTATCTCCGCTTCTAATAACTTTCGAATAGACTATGTGCAACAACGGGTGAAAGACTTGCTTCCTGTCTCCCCTCCCTATTTTGAAAAGGATGTCCTAACCGATCGGCCAGCCCGTTTTTTCGTTGCTGAGATCATACGCGAAAAAATACTTTTGTATTATCAGAAAGAAATACCGTACTCGGTAGAGGTTATTGTAGAATCCTTCGAGGAAGGAGAGGCGTTGTTGCGTATTCGTGCACTAATTTTTGTGGAGAGGGAATCACAAAAAGGAATTATCATCGGACATGGAGGAAAAGCGTTGAAGAAAATCGGCGCTCAAGCACGGCGTGATCTTGAACGTTTTTTTGAGAAAAAAGTCTACCTTGAGACACAAGTCAAAGTTGAGAAAGATTGGCGTAACCGTGATACTCTTTTGCAATCTTTCGGTTACCGTTTCGAGTAAAAGCTCTCGTGGAATGGAAGTAGAGATAGATGAAGATTCCGGTTTCTGTTTTGGTGTAGTACGTGCTATTGAAGACGCTGAACGGGAATTAAAGCAACGAAGAGGCCTTTATTGCCTGGGTGACATTGTACATAATAACCTTGAAGTGCGTCGGTTGGCACAATTAGGTCTGGTGACAATTACACACGAAAAGCTTTCTCTCCTCCATGACACGAAAATACTGTTCCGAGCGCACGGCGAACCTCCCGAAACTTATGAAATAGCCCGTCGTAACCACCTAACGGTAGTAGATGCCACTTGTCCGGTAGTCCTCCGTTTACAGCGGCAAATACGTCAATGCTACGACACCTCGCGAGAGAAAAAGACACAGGTAGTTATCTATGGGGAAAAAGGGCATGCCGAAGTAAATGGGCTAGTCGGACAAACGTGTGGAGATGCCATTGTAGTAGAAAAAGAATCTGATCTTGATAGATTAGATTATCATCGGGATGTTGCCCTCTTCGCCCAAACAACTAAATCGGAGGAAGGCTTTTGCCGGATAGCTCAAGAAATAGAACGGCGTACCCGACTTTTCGGCGCACAACTAATTTCCTACGACAGCATTTGTCGCCAAGTTTCCAAACGTCTGACTCAAGTAAGAGCCTTCGCTGTTTCCCACGATGCCATCTATTTCGTTGCCGGAGAGAAGAGCTCCAACGGACGAGTGCTTTTCGAGGAATGCCTAAGTGCCAATCCACGCTCTTTTTTTGTCTCCGGAGTAAAAGATATAGCCCCAGAGCTACCATCCGGCGTACGTCGGATAGGCATCTGTGGGGCTACATCCACGCCAAAATGGCTAATGGAAGAGGTAGCTTCCTACCTGCGGGAGTTGCCGGGAGAATGACGCCTCGGTGCAGGGAGGTGGCGCATGAAAGAACATGACGTCTTACGCCTCAACCACAAACCTTCCGCATCGTTAAGGAAGGGACGCAGACGACCAAAAACACGTTGCTGGTAACGATATAACCAGTTTACTTCGCTGATGGAGAGTTTTGGAACAAGTAATAAACGTTCGTCAATATAGAAAAGCGTCAAAGGGTCAAAGTGCAAGAAGGCTCCGAAATCGGCAGAGACATAACTATCCCTGACGAGCATCATATTTTCAATACGTATACCATATTCGCCGGTACGATACAATCCAGGTTCATTACTGAGTACCATTCCAATTTGCAAAGAAGTGGGGTTGGTATCTGCCAAACGGATACTCTGTGGACCCTCATGCACGTTGAGACAGTGTCCTACTCCGTGTGATGTTCCATGTAAGTAATTCAGTCCCGCATCCCAGAGATGCTTGCGAGCAACAACATCCAATTGTCCACCGTATGTCCCTTCGGGAAACTTACACTTAGAAAGACTTACCATTGCCTTGAGAACACAAGTAAAGTCCTCTTTCATCTGGTCGGTAGGTGTTCCTAAGGCAATGGTCCGGGTAATGTCGGTTGTACCGTCAAGATATTGTCCTCCGGAATCAATCAGGAGTAAACCTTCGGGGTGAATAAGGGCATCAGATTCAGGCGTGGCAGAATAGTGAACGATAGCTCCATGTTCAGCATACGCGCAAATGGTATGGAAACTGTCCATGAGATATAAATCTTGTCCGGCACGAAACTCGGAAAGCTTAGCGGCAGCACTACGTTCCGTCACCCGTTCTCCGTCACGCAGTGATTGTTCTAACCACATATAAAATTTGGTTAAAGCAACACCGTCCCGAATAACAGCGTTACGGATACCCTCTATCTCTACCTCATTTTTAATACTCTTAAGGCGAGTAACGGAAGTAAAACCTTCCACTAAGGAACAACTTTCGGGAATAGCGTTGAGTAAGGCAATATTAGCCTTATTCGGGTCAACGGATAGGTTTGTACCATCAGGCAATTGAGAGAGGAAGGGAAGGAAGGCATCGTAGTCCAGAAAAGAAACACCAGCTTCCTGAAGGTATCCAACGATTTCTTCAGGTACTTTTTTTTCATCTATGAAAAGAACACTTTCTTTTTTCGAAACAAAACCGTAACTGATGACGACGGGATTGTAAGCAATATCTGTTCCACGTATATTAAATGTCCAAGCAATATCATCAAGTGCTGTCAAAGCAACAGCGTCCGCTTCATCTTTTTCGAGCTGAGCACGTATCTCATATAATTTATCGGAAACAGATTTTCCACTGTATTTTTCTTCGTGGAGAAAACAAGAGCCATCAGGTACAGCGGGGCGGTCCTCCCAGATACCTTCTGCCAAATCAAAAGATGTATCGAAACGAATGCCCGATTTAGACAGGTTTGTTTCGAGGGAACGGGCAAGAGCAATACTATACGTCTGTCCGCAAACACCTACTGTCTGTCCTTCGAAAAGTTCGGTACGGAGAAAGTCGGCGATAGATGGTGTCTCAGCTATGCCAATCTTCTGAATCTCAATATCTACATCAGAAAGCTCTATTTCAGCTTGAAGGAAATAACGAGAGTCTATCCAAAGGGAAGCTTTATTGGCAGTCACGACAAGGGTTCCCATTGACCCTGTGAAACCGGAAAACCAACTACGCACTTTCCAGCGTTCAGCAGTATATTCGCTTAAATGAGGGTCGGAATCGGTCAGGATGTAAGCATCCAATTGTTGCCTCTTCATGGCTTCCCTAAGGGAAAAAAGGCGATCGGTTGTTGTCATTTGAAAAATCTATGTTTAAGATGAATATTACTGAAAGGTATTGTAACTATCGAACGTTGCTTTGTGTTTGGCAACAAAATCAGGGTTATAATATTCCCCGACTCTTAAAACTTCCTGGGCAATGGCAAGGTTTCTTTTCATTTCTTCAAAGACAGAAGCTCGGTGTACAGGTCTCAATCGCCTGAACCAATCCAGATTACGAAATGCATTAGCAATAATCGCTTCGTGTATTTCTTCAGCTTTTTCGGTCTGTCCGAGTTGATAGTAAAGCTCGGCAAAAGAGAGAGCGCTTTCATCCAGTGAGACATTGTAAGGAGGAATTACTTCCATTCCCTTGTCCAACACTTGAAGCGCCCGTTCGTTATCTCCTTGATAAGCGAGGATATTAGCAAGTCGTCCGAAAAGTGCCGAACGATAACTTTTCGCCATACGCATCACATTCTCGTCAAGATAAACTCCTTTCGTTTCCAACCCACCCCAACGGAACTTGTTCATCAAGTTATCAAACATCCGATCTGCATCCACCGACTTCACAGTATTATTCACTCTCATCGGTGTAATGAGATAAGCTAATCCTGTCTGACGGAAATAGGGATCAATGTGAACATATTGATCGGATGAAACAGTTATTGCATAATAAATGGGACGTTTCCAATTATTGGTCTGCAACATATCAAGGATAGCTAATTCTTGTTTACCGAGAACATCTTTCCCATCCAGATCAATGATCATCTCGGGAGCCACAAAAGGCAGGTCACTTTCGGTAATAACTCCAGAAGCGAGAGCGGCAGCGGTATCCACCCGATAAGTAAGTGTCTTTGTCGGTATGTAGTCAAGTGCCTGACGGTATTCCGGGACACGCTTATTCTTCGGGTCGTTACTTTTGACAAAATTCAAGGCTGCAAGCAAGTCAAGCGGTTGGTTCAATCGGGGAATTACATAAGCAAAATCCCTTGTCCCCTGAATATAATTTTCAAGTTCCCACGAAACCGGTAATGACTTGGAATCGTAAGCGTCCTTTTTCATTTGAGAGATATACCAGTCTGTTTGCAGGTAGGAAGTATTGCAGACCCGCACATCGGTGCGAATACCCTCTACTTCTTGTACGTACCAGAGGGGGAAGGTGTCATTATCACCATTCGTAAAAAGCACGGCGTCCGGTTCGCAGGATTCCAAATAATTCGCCCCGAAGTCGCGAGCAAAATAACGGAGGGAACGATCATGATCATCCCAATTTTCCGAGGCCATCCTCGCCGGAACAGGAAGCGCAAGAAGCGTAGCAACAACAGCAGCTACTAGTCCAGGCACTTTAAGGTAACGTTTTATCAATTCAGTCAGTGCAACAACCCCAAAACCAACCCAGATACAAAAAGCGTAGAAAGACGCCGCGTAGGCGTAATCCCGTTCTCTCGGTTGAAAAGGCGTCTGATTGAGGTAAAGCACAATAGCAATACCTGTCATGAAGAAAAGAAAAAAAGTGATCCAGAAACGTTGGACACCACACTTTCCGGCATAAAGCTGATAAAGTATACCCATGATACCAAGCAAGAGCGGTAAGAGAAAGTATGTATTATGACTCTTGTTATCACTAATATCAGTCGGCATATTATCCTGTGGTCCGACGAGAGCCTCATCAATGAATGGGATACCGGTAATCCAATTGCCATTCATTATTTCACCATGTCCCTGAATATCATTTTGTCTTCCCGAAAAGTTCCACATAAAGTAGCGGAAGTACATAAAGTTCAACTGGTAAGCGAAGAAAAAACGAAGGTTTTCGGCGAAAGTCGGTTTCATCACTGTTGTCACATTCCCGCAACG
Source organism: Tannerellaceae bacterium (assembly GCA_031288175.1). GTDB lineage: Bacteria > Bacteroidota > Bacteroidia > Bacteroidales > Tannerellaceae > JAITAD01. The sequence goes on along the minus strand of JAITRW010000022.1, from coordinate 48,383 downwards.
ATTGATACGCACAGGCTCCCCTTTTACATCCGCCCATATTTTGTAAGCAGGAACATGTCTTCCCTCAGGACTGTACATACGGGGAAAAATAGTCATTAGTTCATCCATGTATTGGACTTCACTACTACGATGAGAAACATAATAACGGTCTTTCTCATTCCCCTTTTTGATGATACGACTCCACGTCGGTGCTCCTTCATCTACAACAGCGACACATGTACCGTCGCGATTTTCCCGTTTCACTTCCGACACATAAGTACGTCCATACAACAAGGGAGCTGTACCATACTGTTCCCGCGCAAGGTAAGTACGTAGAGTGAAAATATCCTTCGGAGAGTTTTGATTCATCGGTGTGTCGGCCGTAGCCCGTATGAGAATAAGTGCATAAGAAGCATACCCAATGAAGATAACCGTTAAGGAGACAAGTATCGTGTTAAGTACTCCGACCGCAACAGTTTTACTCCTAAACAGAAAGATAGTAAGTCCTACGATAAGAAGTATACCGAACAGAAGACCATCACCCATGAAAGGGATACCAAGCAACGTAACGGAGAGGATGAAAGAGACACGAGAACGCACGACGTTCACTTCCATTCGCATCGTTTCCCAAATAGCCCAAGTCAGGGTAACGCCAAGTATAAATACGTAGGCAAAAACGCCTGAATTATAAGACATTCCCAATACGTTCACAAAGAAGAGTTCGAACCATCCACACACCTCAACCAACCCTTGCACAACGCCGTACATCATCAATGCTACTATAGCAAAAGAAACGACAACAGCAATCAACATGCCTTTTATCGTGGGATTGGAACGTTTACGGTAATAATACACCAATACGATGGCAGGGATACAGAGTAAATTAAGTAAATGTACCCCCACGCTCAACCCCATCAGATAGGCTATCAGCACAAGCCAACGGTCAGCCTGCGGGGAATCGGCCACCTCTTCCCATTTTAGGATAAGCCAAAAAACCACCGCAGTGAAGAGCGATGAATAAGCGTAAACTTCACCCTCCACAGCACTGAACCAGAAAGTATCACTGAACGTATAGACCAAAGTTCCGATAAGGCCTGCACCCATGATCGTTACTATCTGCGAGAGACTTATCGTTTCCTCTTCCACAACAATCATGCGGCGCAGTAATCGTGTAATACTCCAAAAGAGGAAAAGAATAGTCAGTGCACTCGAAAGAGCCGACATAGCGTTCACTGCCACAGCCACCTGGGACGGATCAGAAGCAAAGCGCGTGAAGAGATTGGCCGTCAACATGAAGAAAGGAGCACCCGGAGGGTGTCCCACTTCAAGCTTGTAGGCAGAAGATATGAACTCTCCACAATCCCAAAAACTCGCGGTCGGTTCCATCGTCAACAAGTAGGTGGCTGCCGCTACGGCAAAGACCAACCAACCTAATACATTGTTTACAATCGAATAACAGCTAATCCTCTGTTGACACAAAATTCCTTTCATACCAATTTATCCTCAGTCGTCTCATTATTTTCACAAGATGAGCATAGCATCTCCATAAGCCCCAAAACGGTATTTTTCTTCAATAGCGATCTTGTACGTTGCCATCACGTTTTCCAGCCCACCGAAAGCGGCCGCCATCATAAGCATGGTAGAATAAGGGAGATGGAAATTCGTAATGAAAGCATTAGCAATGCTAAAAGTGTATGGTGGAAAAATGAACCGATTCGTCCACCCTTCGAATTCTTTCAAATGCCCATCTGTACCTTGTGCTGTTTCCAAAGCCCGCATCGTACAAACCCCTACTGCACAGATACGCTTTTTATCGTCTATTCCTGTATTGACAATATCAACGACCTCATTATTGATGATCATTTGCTCAGAGTAAGTCTTGTGCTTTGTAAGATCTTCCACATCAATTTCATGAAAGTTTCCCAACCCTGTATGGGAAGTCAAGTAAGCAAACTGACAATCTTTAATCCGAAGCCGCATCATCAGTTCGCGACTAAAATGTAAACCCGCCGCAGGTGCAACAACAGCCCCTTCCTCCGAAGCATAAATCGTCTGGTAACGCTCAATATCTTCGGGAGCTACAGTGCGTCGTATATATCTCGGTAATGGGGTCTCACCTAAGGTATACAATTTCTCTTTGAAAACCTCGTAAGGCTTATCATGAAGGAAACGGATAGTCCTTCCCCGTGATGTCGTATTATCAATAACCTCCGCTACAACAGAATCACCTCCAAAATAAAGTTTATTCCCTATCCGGATCTTTCGGGCAGGATCAACTAAGACATCCCAAAGAGCAATTTCCGGATCAAGTTCACGAAGCAGGAAAACCTCAATACGTGCTCCTGTTTTTTCTTTTTTCCCGTACAAACGGGCTGGGAAAACACGTGTATTGTTCAGGACAAAGACATCTCCTGCCTCAAAATACTGCAAAACATCTTTAAAAACACGATGTTCTACCTCCCCGGTTTTTCGGTGCAGGACTAAAAGCCGCGATTCATCCCGATGTTCTAGGGGATACTGCGCAAGTAAATCCAGCGGTAATTCGAATCCGAACTTGGAAAGCCTCATAAAGTTCCGTTCCTGTTTAAGCCCCGCAAAGGTAGAATAAATAATGTTCTCTGTATCTGTAATAGGAAGGATGCCTCACCTTCAAGTAAACGACAATAAACATAAGGCTGAAACGTTATTGATGCGAAGCAAATACAAATGAAGTTAATCGTAGAAGTGTTCCGTCTATTCTATTGGTTTGTGCGGGGTAGCCTGAACAGAGGATTAGCTTTTTTCTGTAAGCGTCTCATGCGTTCTTGTGGCAAGGATGTTCGTTTTTCCGTCTTAACCTCTGATTTTACTTACCGGACGCTTGCTCTCGGCAACCACATATATATCGGTCCACGTGCGTTTTTCATGGCGACGAAAAGCCGGATAACGGTAGGGAATAAAGTTTTGTTTGGACCGGGAGTAACGATAATCGGCGGTGATCATCGGACAAGTGATGTCGGTAGGTTCATCTACGATGTACATGATAAAAAAGAAGAGGACGACAAAGACGTAATCATTGAGGACGATGTATGGGTAGGGACGAATGTAACTATTCTAAAGGGTGTTCGTGTGGGGAGGGGCGCTGTTGTAGCAGCAGGAGCAGTGGTTACGAAAGACGTAGAACCTTACTCTATCGTAGGGGGAGTACCTGCCCGACGACTGCATTATCGATTCTCCCCTGAAGAAATAACGCAACACGAAACGATATTGTATCGGGAAGAAGAACGACTTCCTTCACACACAAATTGAGATGGGGCAAAAGAAACGAAAAGGTATAATAGTAGTCGCCACCTCCCGCCGGACACGAGGGGGAGTGACAGCCGTAGTGAAAGCTTACGAAAATGCGAAAGCTTTACGTGATTACCGTCTAAGGTGGGTAGAAACTCATATAGATCGCAACCCTTTATTAAAGCTCACCTATTTTTTTTTCGCACTTTTCCATTATGGATTACTTCTTCCTTTTAATCGCGTCGTACACATTCATATTTCTTCACCGGTTTCCGCTTTCCGAAAACTCTTTTTCCTTCTCCCTGCCAAGTTTCTCGGGAAAAAAATCATTACACATATACACTGCGATATTTCCGAAACACATATTCAGAACAGTTCGTTTGTTGCATGGATCTACACGCTCTTTTTCCATTGCTCACACCATATACTCGTGCTCTCCGAAGCATGGAAAAAGTATCTGACGGACATAGGTAAGCTAAAAGCGACCATAGAAGTACTCTACAACCCTGCCTGCTCTGTAACACCTCGCCTTCTTGCTGAAGAACAGAAATATATTCTCTTCATGGGATCCCTTATACCTCGAAAAAGGTGGTTCGATTTATTGCGCGCTTTTCGACACATTGCCGATACTCACCCTGATTGGCAGCTTATCTTCGGTGGTTCGGGTAGTCTCGCCGAAGGGAAGCAACTGTCAGAATCATTAGGTTTAGCTAAGCAAGTGGAGTTTCAGGGATGGGTAGACAGTAAAGAAAAACAAGAATTATTCAGAAAAGCGGCGATCGTCTGTCTACCAAGTTATTCGGAAGGTTTTCCAATGGCAGTAGTAGAAGCCTGGGCATACGGTTTACCTGTTGTTTGTACTTCTGTAGGAGGATTGTCGGATGTTATTCGGGATGAAGAAACGGCACTGTTAGTTGAGATCGGTGATATAAAATGTATTGCGCAACAGTTAGAGCGCCTTATATCGGATGTTGATCTGCGGAAACGTCTTGGTGACGCAGGGCATGAGTTGGCAGTAAATGTGTTCGGATTGCCGTACATTAGCCGCCGTTTAGCCTCAGTCTACGAATCTCTGTTGAAGCCATGAGTGGGAAGCTTTTGAAGATAGGAGACTTTACGGTAACGTCGGGTTTTCGTATGGAAAAAATTCCGGCGAGTCGTCTCGTTATCCAGACAATTAATGCCTACTCGTGGACGATAGCCGAGCGGTTACAGGTATTTAAGCAAGCGCTTCTGGAAAGTGATGTGTTGCTTCCCGATGGTGTCAGTATTGTTCTTGCCGCACGTCTTCTGACAGGACAACGTATAAAAAAGATGGCCGGTGCAGACATTCATCGTTCACTGTTAGGACTTTTACAAGCATCCGGCGGTAGTTGCTTCTATCTTGGCGCATCGGGCGAGACGCTTTCGAAGATAAAAAACCGGATAAACACCGAATATCCTTCCGTTCGCATAGCATCTTACAGTCCACCTTTCAAGCGAACTTTCACCGAAGAAGAAAATGACCGTATGTGCGAGGCTGTGAATATCTTCGCCCCTGACGTATTGTTCATCGGAATGACTGCACCCAAACAGGAACTTTGGGTATATGCAAACAAAGAACGTCTACAAGCGAAGGTGATCTGTACCGTTGGCGCTGTTTTTGATTTTTATGCCGGTACTCAAAAACGTCCTTCTCCCCGAATGCAACGGCTTGGTTTGGAATGGTTTGGGCGATTACTCAAAAATCCTCGCCGTTTATGGAAGCGTTACCTCATTTTTAATTTTGTCTTTCTCTACCAAATCTTCGCTCTCTGGAAATCGAAGCGTCGCCTCCATCGTTGACGACATCTTCGCAAAGACCAATCCAAGAAGCATCATGAAGAAGAAACCGCGACTACTTGTCAGAGTTGCATCAGCCACGTTCTCCACCGCAAAATAACCAATGATAGAAGCAGCTATCAGCAAAGGGCGACAGTCTTTTGAATTTCTCGCATAGAGAAAGGCCTTCCTAAGCAAATACATCCAGAACACCAGGAAAAAGAGAACACCGGCAACACCGAATTGAGCCAGCGAGGGGTAGTATGTATCGGTAATGAATGCGTGATTATTCTTAGTCAGCCCCCAAACACCGTCAATCCCATACTTGGTATAAAGCGGAGAATAGTATTCTCCCGATGCATAAGTAGCGAAACTAGCCAAACCACTCCCGAATGGCATGTAATCCATAAGAATCTCCCCTGACGTGACATAAAGTGCAAAACGGGCGATATTTTCCTTGTCCGCATTTTCAGACATCCCTTGTACGAAATAGATAAAGATTTTTTCTTTCGCGGCGACCGTCATCACAACCATAACGGTCACAAGGAGTAATAAGTTCTTTATACTCAGGCGAAAACGACTTGTATCCTGCAAAAAGAAAGCGAGAAAAGATGTAAAGATGAAGAAACCGTAAAACTTCGAACGAGTTGACCCGATTCCCAACGCCAATAATCCCAAAAAAACAAGTAAGGATCGACGGGAATAATCTTCGCACGTGTAGAGGTATATGAGCGCAATTGCCGCCGCCGAAGCCCCAAGAATAGCAGGGTGTCCGATCGTATGTACTAAGTACATCTCATTCATCAAACCCATTACTGCAAAAGGAATAAGTATAACCCAACAGACAAAACAGAATTGTTTAAGTAACAAGCATTGTTTCTTATCGAAAACGGGACGAAGCTGATACACACAGAAAAAGGCAAGATACGGTTTCACCTGTATGAGGAGATCAGTAAAAATAGCACGTACAGCGTTACTGCCTATGTGTAAGGAATAACCCAGATAACAGGCAAAAACTCCAAGGACGATGAGGAAACTCTTGTTTATCGCCCAATCTTTTGTTTCAAGCAGACGGACGAAAAACAGCACGAGAAGTGCACTGAGACAAAGCTCATCTACGCTACCAAACCCATCAAACCAATAAAGCATCACCCCTCCGACCAAGGCGATGATAAAGAGAATATAAAAATAACGGTCTATGTAACTGCCCACTAGCGTAACAGGTTAATGTCTGATGGCTTTTAAAAGAAGCGACCTCTCTTTTCCGGAAAGAGCGGAGAGAGAAAAGAAGTAAATACCTGGGGAAAAAGCCGACGTATTGACAATCTCATCGTCCGTTTCAAGTTTCCGGAACGAAAGGAGACGACCGGATGAATTGTAAATACCGAGTTGTCGACCACCGGCACCCTGCAAACGCACAAACTCTGTAAAAACCGTTGGCGTTAAAGAAATAACAGGTAGTAAAACGGATATTGATTTGAGTGGAGGTGACCAGACGGCATACAGTGTAGTATCGGAAATAACTTGCGTGGTTTCGAAATTCCACAATGCCGCACTAAGTGTATCCGCACACCAACCGATCACAACGGAAACACCGACAGGGATAATGGTAGGAGGAACAAGGACGTCGCCATATGAGGTCGTGGAGGTAATCGGCAACGAACCGTTACGAGGATCAAAAGTAACGAGGAAAGAGACAGGGATCCAGCCTGCATAAATTGTTGTATTTGAGACTATCAAAGTCTGAAAATCCCATGGAAGGGTACAATCTTCGTTAGCAAACCATCCCAAAAAAGTATAATACGGGCGGGAAGGATCTTCGGGACATTCGAGAATACCCGTAGAGGGAAAAACGTAAGAAAGGAGATCGGCTTGTCCGTTACCAAGCCTGAAAGTGACAGCGTAGGCGGTGTACAAGCTTTGCCATTTCGCGTGAAGTACGAGAGATTCGGTACTGGTCGGGCGCAAATCAAAGTTCCAGCGGTAAGTACCTCCGGAATCTTCAAACCAACCTTCGAACAGATACTCCGGACGTTGAACTTCGGGAGACGGTTCATTAAGAAAACTGCCTCGTTCAACGATACGAGAAGGAACAGTAGTCGCCCCTTCATCATGGGTATCAAAAGAAACGAACGTAGTAAGGACAGTTGCACCGGTGGAAGTAGTGGTACGCGTATTCCGTGACACATTGTAGAAATCAACAACAGGGAACCCAAAAGAGGACAACTCCTCATAAGAAACCTGCAACCGATCACCGTTATAGGGAACGTATGTGACCGGATCAATAATAGATTCAATGAGGTATTGATCGTAACGATGAATGTTCTTCAGAGAGACTGATTCGTAGATATCTACCGCTGTTTGGGCAGTATTATTGCAAAAAACATTGCCTGCGGTAAGGGAGGCACCTCCGGCAACGCAAATAGCTCCGCCTGTTTGGGCAGAGTTCCCGTAAAAAGTACAGGCTGTAGCCAGAAGCAGGCCGGTACTATATATAGCGCCTCCCGAAAAATCATCAGTATGATTATTATCAAATATACAATTACTCAACAAAAGTTGTCCCTGATTGAAAAAGACTGCTCCGCCGGGACTTTCCGAAGTCGATGGCAATATACATCCTGTAAAACGGATACGGCTGAAATTGACCTCCGCCTCAGGGTTTACATTGAACATCGGAGAAGTAAGGTTACTCCCGTCGAAAGTTACGCCATTCCCCTCTATCGTTATCTTGTGAGTAATTTCAGGAAGACCGGTTGTCAGTACGAAGGTTTCCCCCGCCAGATCATCGGCAAAACGGATAACGTCGCCATCCTCTTGCCAACCGGTGAAAAGATAGTTACGGAACGTTCCCTGCCCTCCATTTGGATCGTCTGTAAGCGTAGTAACTGTATAAATACGTTTGAAAACTGCACGAACGGATGTATTACCATTCACGGTAAGTGTCAAGTCACCCGTTTCAGGACGCTGTTGACCATTCACTTCCCAGTAAATTACCCGCGCATCACCCGCACCTATAGGTGTCGCCCGGAGGGTAACGACACTTCCTGCAGATACAAGCTTACGAGCAACGGTTGGCATAGGACCTTCGATCAGTTCAATCTGTCCTTGCCCGAAAGTCTCCCATGAGAGAATGAATCCTTCAGGATGGTTTTGTTTGACGGCGCCGGGATAAACGACAGTCTCAAACGTCTCCCCGTAATAATCCGTTTCCGGATAGAGGGAAGGGGGAGAAAACTCCACCAATGCAGGATTGTTCGACGTCAGTTCGAACGTAACCGGAGAAAAAGGTAGTATAGCAGAAATCTTTTCATTTCCGGCACCGAAACTGAATCCATAACTATCTGCATCATAGAAATTGTGACCTGCTGTTACCGTACCGGTATTGAACAGTGTCTGTCCATTACTCGGTATGACCGTCCGGTTACCTGAAAAGATATTTCCCTGTAACTCCAACTCTCCCGCATTGTAAATAGCGCCTCCGCGGAAAGCAGTATTGTTGTAAAACGTACAGGCGCTAACGATCATTTTCCCTCCGGCATTATGCAAAGCGCCTCCGTCACCTCCCTGCTTGGAAAGTTCGTTGCCGGAAAAGATACAGGAGTGCAAGGTAAGATCTCCACCTTTGTTGAAAACAATTCCTCCTTCCCCTATGCCACCGTTTCTATCGTACGAAACATCCTCTTGAGTAGTAAACCGGATACCTCGCAAGCAAGCGGAAGCGCCGTGAAACGTAAGTAACGGATAATCATTACCCGCCAACGTTAACTCTATACCTTCGATACGAATGAAGCGGTTTGTCACAGTCGGCAGTTTCGAGTTAAGGAAGATAGTCTTACCCTTCAGACCGTCTGCAAACTGTATCACATCATAATCCTGCATTGAGGTAAGAACTTGCCTGAGGCTACCTTCTCCATCATCGTTCGATTGCGTGACGAGCCGCTGACGGTAAACCGTCAATTTCACTCGTTGGTGTCCATTCATATATATTTCTACTCCTTCGCTCAGTGAGGCAGGTGGTCGGGTTACCTCATTCACTGTCCACGACAGAGCAACAGCATCCGGCGTCTCATCTTTCAACAAGACAGTTGTTCCCGGAAGGAATAAGCCGTCTTCATCCGGCGGTTCTCCTATAACAGTTTCTACTGTCAAGTGATTATTCCCTTGAATCACATAATGGAGCACATAACCATTCTGAGACCTGACAACAGATTGCACCGCACCCGAAAAAGCCTTCCCATTCGTCAAAGCCTGAATAGGAGCGCCATAAAAATCTGTCTCCGGATAATCTTCAACCGGCAGCACAATACGGGAAAGAAAATACATATAATCATTCTGCATAATGCGGAATGAAATGGGGGAGAACCAATAAGCCGGTTCGTAGGAATTGTAGGCAGGGAGATGGATATCTTCCTCATGGTAGAACTTATCCGATTCGGCAAAAATATCATAGTCAAAGATATTGTGGCCCTCGGAACTGATTTTGCCAGAGGCACGGTAAACACTCGCTCCTTTTTCCGAAACATTATGCAAAAAGAGGCATCCCATAAACGAGGCCTCGGCAGAAGAACCTTCCGTATAAATTGCCGCACCACAATGTGTACTGACATTTTCAAAAAATGTACAACCCCGCACTATCAGTTTGCCGTTATCGTTCCAAACTGCACCCTTTCCGTCCGGAGAACGATTGCTAGAAAAAATACATGATTCCAGCTTAAGCTGCCCCTTATTGATAAGATAACCATTCGTGAAATGTGTCCGTCGGAAGACTACCTTGGCGCCCGCCTCGTTAGAAAACGTGCGAGAACGTATGGTGCCACCCGATAGAGTAACTCCATTCCCTTCAATAAGCAAATCTTTCGTATTGGAAGAAAGAGAAGGAGGCAATATGACGACAGGTGATAGTGAACCATCGGCAACATTAAAGAGAATAGTATCACCCGAAACGGCCTCCATTAAAACCTGAGAGAAACTTCCCGGACCTGAAACTCCCGTTGTCTGCACCGTACGAATGGCTCCGAAAGCTTCGCCCGTCAATAAAAAAAGAAGAAAGAGAAGGCGTTTCATCCGATATATACACTCGCTTTATAGCCTCCATTTCCCGGAGACTTCCGTACTCGAAGCGGGACTCGAACCCGCACAGCTGCAATAGCCAAAGGATTTTAAGTCCTTCGTGTCTACCGATTCCACCATTCGAGCCGATAGTCATTATTTGCGGCGAAGGTAGCTATCTTTCGTGAATTACCTGTAAGGGCAAGTTCACATGCCTGTCCTTACATTACCTTTGCAAAGCAAGGTAAATAAAATCAAGAATGGATGAAATTTTTATGCGGAGATGCCTAGAATTGGCAGAGGCAGGTAAAGGAAATACCTCACCAAACCCTATGGTGGGATCTGTCGTTGTGCACGAAGGGCAGATCATCGGTGAAGGATACCACCGTCGTGCAGGGGAACCGCATGCCGAAGTAAACGCTATCGCCGCCGTTCAAAATCCAAATCTCTTGTCTTCGTCCACATTATATGTGAACCTTGAACCATGTGCTCACTATGGTAAAACTCCCCCTTGTACAGATCTGATAATAGAAAAAAACATCCGTCGGGTTGTCGTCGCCTGCCTTGATCCTTTTCCTGCCGTTTCGGGGCAAGGTATCTGCCGTTTACAAAGAGCCGACGTGGAAATTGTCACCGGTATCCTCGAAAGAGAAGCCCGTTCGCTCAACAAGGTCTTTATCACCTTTCATGAGCAACACCGCCCTTACATCTTTCTCAAATGGGCACAGAGCATTGACGGCTTCATTGACCGTCTCCGTATAGATACATCCTCTGCTCCCGTTCGTTTTTCTTCCACCGCATCCCGCCGCATAGTACATAAATTACGCTCCGAAGTTGCGGCCATCATGATAGGCAGGCAAACGGCAGAACTCGATAACCCTTCTTTGACCGTTCGTTACTGGGCAGGGCTTTCACCTGTCCGTCTCGTATTAGGGCGGCGATTTGTACCTCCGCCACAAGCACACTTGTCGGACAGGACCGTGGAAACACTTTTTTTTTCGGAAGAAAACATGGATTACAACCGTCCCTTACTGCCCCAAGTTTTGGCCGAATTGTACGCACGAAAGTTGGATTCCCTCCTCGTAGAAGGAGGGGCTACTTTGTTGAACAGTTTTCTGGAAGCAGGCTTGTGGGATGAAGCCCATGTCGAAGTTGTCCCATTCTTTCTCGGTAAAGGCGTCATAGCGCCCACTATAACGACCTCTTCGTTACCTATTTTACGGCAATCGGAAGAAAAATGGACCGACGGTCGCAGGATACTACATTATTATGCGAATTCTCTCGCGTGAACATCAAGGGCATTGCAGAAGGCCTTCGTCTCTTCCACCGGATCGGTTGCACCAAGAATGGCCGACGAGACAGCTATACCGGCAAGCCCTACCGCCCTGATAACAGGTACATCTGTTAACACTATCCCTCCGATAGCCATGATAGGTAAAGTTATTCCCTCAATACGGCACTTTTCCAATATCTGTTTATAACCTTCCAACCCTAACAACGGGCTCAGTCTGTCTTTCGTAGAGGTAAAGCGAAAAGGGCCAAGCCCAATATAATCAACCCCTTCCTCATTCAAACGGCGGATATCTTCAAAGGTATTGGCTGTTCCTCCAATAAGGAAATCCCGCCCGAGCCGCTTCCTGGCCTCACATGGCGACATATCCGACTTACCCAGATGAACCCCCTTGGCTCTCACCTTGAGACATACGTCTACATGATCGTTCACATAAAGTGACCCGCCATATTGTTCGCAAAGAGCTTTAGCCTTCCATGCCGCTGTTTCTACTTCGACAACCGCTGCTCCCTTCGCTCTCAACTGTATATGTCGACACCCTCCTTTGAGGGCAAACTCAATCCCCTCCAACAATCCAATATTTGCCCCCGAATGTGAAATAAAAAGTAATCCTTTCACTTACTCTTGTTCCTCTCTCGAAAGTTCGGCCAATGCCCGTTGTAATACAGGATCATCACTAAGCGAATCTATAAGTTCCCCACGCTGGTAATAATAACGTTTAACGATCTCCGAAGTCAGGAACCGTTTCACATCTACCTTGAAACGATCGAAATCGCGTGTAATATCAGGTGTCAAACGTTCTTCGAGGGTAGCAAGCAGCGTTGAATCTTCGTCAAGATATCCCTCTGTTCGGGCTATATCTTTGAGGCGGTTGAGCGCTTTGATACTCTGTCGGTCGTAAGAAAAATCATGTACACAGGCATAAGCTTTAAGCGCCTCAAAATCCTCATCGGAAGCACTAAAGAGACCGGCAGGAGCTATTGTATCATGCTGTTGTACCCAATTCGTCACAAAATCAAAAAACAGATCATCATGAATGAGATAATAAATCATAGTGGGCACATTTTTTCCCTCCACTTCTATATCAGGACGGATACCCCCGCCGTCGCGCACAGGGCGGCCTCCTGCAGTGTAGAACACCGACGTCAGGCTATCGGGGATAGCTGCTACGCTACCGTCAGCGTTACGGTGAGAATAGTCAAGTTGCTGAATACAACGGCCGCTGGGAATGTAATAGCGACTCATCGTCACTTTAAGTTTACCGTCATGAGGCAAATCACGGGGCGACTGCACTAATCCTTTACCAAAGGAACGATTACCTATCAGAACGGCACGGTCCATATCCTGTAACGCCCCAGCTACAATTTCCGAAGCTGAAGCGGAATGTTCATCTATAAGTACCACCAAAGGAATAACAGTATCAACCGGCTCGGCAGTAGTCCTGTAAACCCTATCCCATTGTCGTAATTTTCCCTTCGTGGAAATCACTTCACTTCCTTGTGGAACAAACATCCCTACTATACGAACAGCCGTTTCCAATAAACCACCACCGTTTCCACGCAAGTCAAGGATCAGCGAATGAATATCTCTCCTCCGCAAATCTTCAAAAGCATCCTGCATTTCCTGTGCACTCTTATCCGTGAAGTTACTCAAGTAAATATAACCCGTACCATTGAACACGTCATAATATTGTACCGTATTCAGTACTATTTGCCGACGAATAAGTTTGATTTCCTGTTCCTTTGCCTCATTCGGACGCCGGATAGTTAACGTCACCGTAGTGTTTGGTGTGCCTTTGAGAAGACGGCTCACCTCTCCGCTACCTTTTCCCACAACGTTTATTGTATCCACAGCAACAATCAGGTCTCCCGCTTTCAATCCGGCTAATGCAGTCGGCATCCCTTCGTAAGGTTCGGCAATCATCACCCCTTCACCCGAACTACGCTGACGAATAATGGAACCTATACCTCCGTATTCACCGGTAGTAATAATCTGTAGATCCTCCACATCCTCTTCCGGAATGTACTCTGTGTACGGATCTAACCCCGATAACATTGCTTGAACACCCCTGCGCACCATTTTCTCTATTTCTATCGTATCCACATAAAACATTTCCACTTCCTTCACCAGCGCATTGAGTATCTCCAACTGCTTGGCTACCTCTGCCCTCCTTTCTTGCCCCCAAGTGTCCGCAAGAAACAGGAAACAACCTAATATCACCACTACTTTTTTTCCCATCACCGATTCTTTATCGTTTACCCGTACCTAAAATCTCCGCCATCTCATTCCGTATCTTTTCCCAATATTCTTCCGGTATCTCCGTTCCAATCACATTAACGGCATAACCGGCAAGTAAAACGCCCAACCGTCCCGATTGTTCAAGTGTCGCCTTTGCCGTTTGCCCATAGAAGAATCCGGCAGCAAAATGGTCGCCCGCTCCTGTGGTATCTATCGGACAACAACGATGTGCCTCCACATGAAAGACATTTCCTCCGGAAGCGATCAACGCCCCATTTTCCCCCATCGTCACCACGGCTATCCGTACAAGACGCCCCAGACATTCCGCCGCTGCTCCGGCCGACATACGAGTGAACGCTTTTGCCTCACTCTCATTACAGAAAAGGATATCCACTTGCGGAACTATCTCCTCAAGCAGAGGCTTATACGTATCCACAATATGGAAGTTCGCCAAATCTAACGCTACTTTCGTTCCTTTTCGACGTGCCAACGCTATCGCCGCACGCATGAGGGGTTCATTCGCGGTCAGATAACCCTCTATATAAAGGTATCCATCGTCAGGGAACAAAGTGTCGGACAATTCTGCCGGTCTTATTTCCGCTGCCGGTCCGAGGAAAGTCGCCATTGTCCGTTCCCCGTCCGGAGAGATCAGCACCGTGCAGCTACCCGATATTCCCTCCGTACGTACAAAGAAAGGTGTCACTCCTGCATTACGGACAGCTTCCTCATAATATATCCCCGCTGCATCCGTTCCGATTTTACCGATAAATCCCGTCTTTACTCCTAAGCGTGACAATGCACGCACCGTATTACAAGCCGCTCCTCCAGGCTTCTCCGTCTGTATCAAACTCGCCTGTTCTTCACGCAACGCTAACATCTGAGCCTCGCTCACTAGCTCCATAACTCCCTTACGGAGACCTATCCGTTCCAAAACCGCATCCGATGGTAGTCGCAACAACACATCCATCAACGCATTACCCATCCCTACTACATGCATGATCCCTTCTCTTTAATCTGATGAATCTACAACCACCGAAATAAGTTGTGCGCAAACACTCGTAGCCTCGCTACGCTCCTTAACTACATCAACTTCGTCACTCCGGATTTTTCGGACAAAGATATTGTATAATTGAAAAACAGTTCTACTTTTGCACCCGCGACTTAGATATTCTTCCTTAGCTCAGTTGGTTAGAGCATCTGACTGTTAATCAGAGGGTCCTTGGTTCAAGTCCAAGAGGGAGAGCAATAGTATTTATGAAGAGGTAACGCTTTGATTTCCTTTCTATTGTTAAAAGTACGCAACGGATTGACCAACAGCGATTTACCCCCCCCCGCGTAAAAAAAACGACTTAATTCGTAAGAACAACAAAAAAACTCCTACTTTTGTTGCGTTACTTGTTTCCTTTGGAGACAACCTAACGGTTCATTATTCACTTTAAATTTAAAAAGTTCTTTTATGTACAAATGCCTGAATTGCTTGCTCGCAGGATGCCTGCTCACGTTACCGTTAGCGTGTGTAGATGAGGCCTATGATCTCGGAAACATTGACACTGACAACATCACCATTGGTGACAACGTATCAGGTAGTCTGGGAACGAAATCCTTTTCATTGGGTGATTTCCTTTTTGATACCTCGTCGGAGAGTCTTAAGACCGATGACGAAGGTAACTACTACGTCTTCTTTGAGGAGAAGAAAATCTTGAAAGCAGGTACTCATCCAACTGTTTTAGGTAAACAGTACGGTTCTTCCGAAGAAGATGTTGATAACTGGCAATACCCCCTTCCCCAGACCGATAACTTCACACGTGTTGCAAAAGGTTCTTCGGATCCTATTATATTCGACCTTTCCAAAGAAATTAAGGTGTTAGATTCCATGTTTCTCCGTACAGGAACATTGAAAATTAATTTCTGGTTAACAAACTTCAAGGCAAACGACAATAAATCTGAGATTAAACTGTCCGTAACCCTCCCCGCAGGTTGTTTCCTGAAAGACGGGAAAACAACGAAGGATTCTACCTATGTAGTCAGCAAGCTGAAAAACTATCAAGGATCTATCTCGTTAGACTTAGGCCGTATCATCCCTAAGGAGAACAACGGTATTCAATGCTCTTTTTCCTTGACTATCCCTAAAGGCGCTAATGTTTCTGTTTCCAACACACCTCCTCGTTTCAAGGCCGAGACTTCCCTAGAAAAAGTGGAATACGAAGTCCTTTACGGGAAATTCGCCACTACCATGGATATTGAGGAAACCGTCATTAACTTTGAAGAGTTTGACGACCTGTTTGAGGATGAAGATGCTACCCTGAGTTTTGCCGACCCGCACATCGAACTCATTGATACGCAGAAAATCGGTATCCCCATCTTGGTGGATATGGATATAGCTAACGACCAAGAATCTGTACATATTCCCGGTCTCAAGATCGCCCCTCCCGTTGCCTACAGTCCCGATGCTAAGAAGGTAAACAAAATTTGGATTGGCGCCACCGATCCGAAAAAAGACGACTTCTTCTTCGAGGAAAATAAGGAGGTCGTAGATATTCTTGGTATTGTACCTGAATTGCTGACCATTCACGGAAAAGCCTCTTCCGATTCTACTACTACGGGTTTCTACACCAGCCCCCAACCGGATCAGGAATTAATCTTTGCTGTCAAAGTGCCTCTTGAACCTGCCGAAGATTTCAACCTTACATCCTTGGAAACGCTTGATGGCGTATTTGATGAAGACCTCATTGAGATACTTTTTAGTAATGGTACAATAGAATTGTCGGGGGAAGTCATCAATGACTTACCTCTTGACATAGAGCTAAATTTGGACATTATTGATGCAAAAGGTTCTTCAATCGGTATCAACTGGGAAAAGCAGAGTGTGAAAGCACTAAGTAAGGCGGAAGTATCTTTCCTCATTTCCGAAAAAGATATGCCCAAGTTGAAAGACAAAAAAGCCGATGGTATTCTGATATCTTTTACTGCCATAGGGAGTAAAAATCCGAAAGTGAAAGGTGTCTGTCTCAACAAAGAACAGACAATAGACCTTAAACTGAAGTTCAAGAAGAAGGGTGGAATTGTATTGAGAGATCTTTGATTGAAAATAGATAAGAAAATAAAGAGATATGAAACAATTATACGCTTCCCTACTCGTTGTAGTCGTTAGTATGGGGACATTCCAAACCCTCTCTGCACAGCTTCGTACAGCTTACTTCATGGATAAATCCGTGGTTCGCACCACGCTTAATCCCGCCTTTCAAACCGAAGGAAAATTTGTAAGTATTCCTGGCGTCGGAGCCTTTACTTTAGATGTCGCTATGAATGGATTAGCGATTGATAAACTTTTTTACCCGGATCTTGATGAAGGAAGCCTCCTGACTTTCCTCAACAGCGGACAGGATCCCGACAAGTTGCTTTCCTCCCTTCATAACAAGAATATGATGAACGTAGATTTCCGGACGGACATTATCCAAACCGGTTGGCAGGCAGGAACAGCCTTCTGGACAGCGGGGGTTGCTATCCGCGGAGGATTACAAGCTACATTACCTAAAGACTTTTTTCACTTCGTGACAAAAGCAGAGACCGGTAAATATGATATGTCTGCAATCGGAATTGACCTCAGCACGTGGTTGGAGCTATCAGCAGGTTACTCCCGCCCTATTGATGATAAACTGACCATCGGTGCCAAGCTAAAGCTTCTCTCCGGATTGGCTGCTGCTAAAGTCAGGTTTGACCGCTTTGATGCCACTTTGTCGGATGACATCTGGACTGCAAACGCCCAAGGAACAATTACCGCCGCTCTTCCCGGCGACTTCAAGTTTGAAGAACACGAGGAAGAGGGGTACATCAAGGGTTTGGAGACCGGATCTTTCTCTCCCACGGGTTTCGGGGCTGCCATTGATCTGGGGGCAACTTACCGGTTGCTGGATAACTTGACCCTTTCGGCGTCTATTCTTGACTTTGGTTTCATTGCTTGGGGAAAGTCTACTTACGCCGAATCTTCCATTCCGGACGAAGGTATGGAGTTAAACTTTGAAGAGCTGAATATTCTTGAGGGTGGTAACGCCAATAAATTCACCGAGCAGACTGACAAACTTATAGAGTTTGCTCACTTCTTACCTAAAAAGGATAAAAGTTTCAAAACCATGCTCGCCACCTCTGTATTATTGGGCGGTGAATACACCTTCTTTGAAGACAAATTAGGCGCAGGGCTTCTTTCTTTCACCCGTTTCAGCCCCCTCGGTGCCTACACCGAACTGACTGCCTCTGCGAATTATCGTCCTATTAGCTGGTTTGCCGCCTCTTTGAGTTATTCTGCCATACACAGCAATTTCAAGACCTTTGGGCTCGCCATCAACTTCTACCCCAAAGGCTTCAATTTCTTTTTGGGCAGTGACTACATGCTGACCAAAGTGACGCCGCAGTTCTTACCCGTTAGTGCTACGGCAGCTAACATCCACCTCGGAATGGCTGTTCAGTGGTAAACTGACGGCAATTTGCCGAGAGCCTCTTTTACATTTTGGGCGATGCGGGTATGTAAGTCGTCGTTGTCTTCACAGACAAAAGGCCGTTCCGTAATCCGTTCGAAGAGTTCAATATACCGCTCGCTGATACTTGCCACTATGGCAGGTGTCATCGACGGTATTTTTTGCCCCGCCTCACCGCGGAAACCATTTTCTATCAACCATTCGCGAACAAATTCTTTGGAGAGTTGACGTGGTGCCTTCCCCTGCATAAAGCGTTCTTCGTAGCCGTCGAAATAAAAATACCTTGAAGAATCGGGGGTATGGATTTCATCTATCAGGTAGATATGTCCATTGCGGTGACCAAATTCGTATTTCGTATCCACAAGGATCAATCCGCGACGCGCAGCTATCTCCGTACCACGCGCAAAAAGCAAGTGCGTATAACGCTCCATCTCTACGTACTCCGATTCCGAAACCAGACCTTGTTCAAGGATCTCTTCACGGGATATATCCTGGTCGTGAAGGCCTATATCTGCCTTGGTAGTCGGTGTGATGATCGGTGTCGGGAAACGCTCATTCTCCCGTAAACCGTCGGGTAACACAACGCCACAGATACGACGCACACCCCGTTGATAAGCACGCCACGCGCTTCCGCAAAGGTATCCCCTTACCACCATCTCCACAGGAAAACCGGCACATTGTAGCCCGATAGTGACCATCGGATCGGGCACCGACAGTTTCCAATTAGGGCAGATATCCGCCGTAGCGTCAAGGAAATCCGCCGCAATACAATTCAATACCTGCCCTTTATGCGGAATCGCTTCAGGAAGTATCACATCAAAAGCGGAAATACGGTCTGTAGCCACCACTACCAGCACATCATCTCCAATTTTGTAAACGTCACGTACTTTCCCTCGATATATCCCTTGCTGTCCGGGGAAATGAAAATCTGTTCTCGTCAATGCCATTGTCAATACTTTTTACAGAGGTAAAGAAAGCACTTTTTACACATTTAGACCTTCTATAATCTTAAATTCATCCCTGCCAACAAGGTGTCAAGCTTGAAAGAAAACACCGCCTGCATTTCCCCTGCCATCGCGAAGCCACAGGAGCCACACACTCCGGCTATCTTTCCTTGACATTCCTTTAACCTTTCTCCTGTCGGCATGATAAAGTTGGTCACCCAACACTGTCTTTTAGTCTCCTGTTGTAGAAGATACATCAAACGCAACCCCGACACTGAGTTCATAATAGGGTAACCTTGTCGTTTAAGCCTGATAATCAAATCAATAACTTCCAAGCGCCTCTCACGATCCAGGAAAAGGGCTTCTGTCCCCGCATAAGGAGTATGAAAATTAAGCGAGATAGAACGGATATGCGGACTGTCGCGGACGAAGCGCACCGTCTCCTCCACAGACATATAATTACGTACATTGATTACCATATTAACACTCAGGTGGGGATGAGCCGCCGTAGCAATATGTCGGCATAACCTGTCAAAAGATCCGGATCCTCGTATATCATCGTGGTAAACCCCCAAACCATCAAGACTTACCCAGATAGAATCTGCTTCCGAACCGGAAAAAGGTTGTTGGGCATTAGTCGTAATCGTCGCAGAAAAAAATCCTATCCGTTTAGCCAAATGAATGAGGGAATTGAGGTCATGATCACCATCACGCCAAAGTGTCGGCTCACCTCCTTCGAAGTCAACGAACCGTGAACCTATCCGGTAAGAATACTCTAATTCTTCTTTAACCTGCTTATAGGTCTTGATATGAGGCTGTTCATGACAATAAACCAAACAATGTTTACACGACAGATTACACTGATCCGAAATAAATAATACCGTCTGGAGCGGCGACTGTCTTCCCATAAAACGTGCGCGTACAAACCATAAACCCAGATATCCCAGCTTCCTTATCATTCGTTTTTTTTCAAGTCGGGTAGAAACCATGTCACCATACCTATCAACGGCATATAAGCCACTGCACGATAGACAGTCTCTATCCCACGTACATCCGCCATCTCACCCAATATAGCCGATGACATTCCTGCCACTCCAAATGCCAGGCCGAAAAAAAGTCCCGAAATAAGTCCCAATCTGTAAGGCAACAATTCTTGTGCATACACCAGAATAGCCGGAAATGCCGATGAAAGCACCAAGCCGATACAAAAACTCAATACTACCGTCCAGCCAAACCCCACATACGGCATCAACAGGGAAAATGGCGCTGTACCTAATATTGAGAACCATATCACATATTTCCGACCAAACCGATCTCCTAACGGACCTCCTAACAATGTACCTATCGCCAGGGCCACCAAGAAGACACACAAGCATAACTGTGAACTTTGCACCGATACTCCAAATTTTTCTATCAAGTAAAATGTATAGTAACTGGACAAACTTGCCATATAGATATATTTGGAAAATATGAGCAGTAACAAAATTCCTATTGACCATACCGTGACGCCCAACGATAACGGACGTGTTACGCGACTTTCTGATTTTAACTTGATCTTAGATTCTTTCAAGTAGTCTTTGAGCCACCGGCATGCCGGTATCATCACAATAATACCCACTACTGCCACCAAGCCAAAAAAAGACAAATGGTTACGACCACAGGGCACCACTAACAAGGCTATCAGTAAAGGACCTACCGCCGTTCCAAAATTACCTCCTACTTGAAAAATAGACTGTGCCAATCCCCTTTTCCCTCCCGATGCTAACGATGTAATACGAGAAGCTTCAGGATGAAAAACCGACGAACCAATCCCTACTAAAAAAACCGACACCAACACTCCATCCAATGACGATACCCATCCAAGCAGAACAAGTCCTACTAACGTAAAACTCATTCCTAACTGTAACGAGCGAGACAACGGAAAGTGGTCGAATACCAGTCCCACAATCGGCTGAAACACCGATGCCGCTATTTGGTATGCCAGCGTAATTAGTCCGATTTGGGCAAACGTTAAACCTAATTCTTCCTTAATAAGCGGATAGGAGGCCATAATCACCGATTGCATCATGTCGTTCAGGCTGTGCGCTACACTCAACATAAATAACACGCCAAAAGCTGGTTTTCCCTTTTCGTATACTTGTTCCTTCATCCCACTCTCACCTTCCTATTCACTGTTTTTGCCTTCTCTTCCGGAACCCTGCAAATGTATCTATTATGTTTCGGCAATAATCGAATTATCTCTACCTTTGACCCGTCTAATATGGTATCTATATGTCCAACACTAAAAGAGAAATGTTATGGCTTACGTGATCAGTGAAGAATGTATCGCTTGCGGTACTTGTATTAGTGAGTGTCCCATGGAAGCTATCTCCGAAGGAGACAAGTATTCCATCAATCCTTCTCTCTGCACCGAATGTGCTTCCTGCGCAGATGCCTGCCCTACGGAAGCCATCCATCCTGCCAAATAAGTAGAGACATTCCGAGTTTAAAATGGCGCCGAGGCATATACCTCGGCGTTATTTATTTCAGCCTCTCTTCTCTCAGAGCTCACTTCGCATAACTTACAGACCGTGTTTCGCGTATCACTGTAATTTTCACCTGTCCCGGATACGTCATCTCATCCTGAATCTTTTTGGCTATTTCCTGAGAAAGGCTTTCCGTTGCTTCATCATCTATCTTGTCTGCTCCTACAATCACACGCAATTCACGCCCTGCTTGGATTGCGTAAGTTTTTTCTACTCCGGGATAGGACAATCCCAACTGTTCCAAATCATTCAGTCGTTTAATATATGCCTCCGCAACTTCACGACGAGCGCCCGGACGGGCTCCTGATATGGCGTCACACACTTGAACGATGGGAGCAATCAACGTTTGCATTTCTATTTCATCGTGATGAGAACCCACAGCATTACAAATTTCCGGTTTTTCTTTATATTTTTCGCAAAGTTTCATTCCCAACGTGGCATGCGGTAACTCAGGCTCGTCATCAGGTACTTTACCAATATCATGCAATAATCCTGCGCGTTTTGCTTTTTTGGGATCCAATCCAAGTTCCGACGCCATTACTGCGCACAAGTTCGCCGTTTCCCGCGCATGCTGCAACAAATTTTGTCCATAAGAAGAACGGTACTTCATGCGACCTACCATACGTACCAATTCAGGGTGCAACCCATGGATTCCTAAATCTATTGCCGTTCGTTTACCTGTTTCGACAATCTCATCTTCTATTTGTTGTTTAACACGATCAACTACTTCCTCTATACGTGCCGGATGGATTCGCCCGTCTTGCACTAATTGATGCAAAGCAAGGCGTGCTACTTCACGACGTACCGGATCGAAACCCGACAATACGATAGCTTCCGGCGTGTCGTCTACCACGATTTCCACTCCTGTTGCCGCCTCCAATGCACGGATATTCCTCCCTTCACGCCCAATAATACGACCCTTTACCTCGTCAGAGTCAATATGAAACACCGTTACAGAGTTTTCCACTGCCGTTTCCGTCGCTACACGCTGGATAGTTTGGATGACGATTTTCCTGGCTTCTTTGTTAGCCGTCATTTTCGCCTCTTCCATGATTTCATCAATGTGGGCACTAGCTTGTGTCCGAGCCTCATCTTTAAGGGATTCAACTAAGCGCGTTTTAGCGTCCTCCACAGACAAACCCGATACTGCTTCAAGACGTTCCACCTCTGTCCGGCGTAATTGTTCTACTTCCAGTCTTTTCTTTTCAAGCAACTCTTCTTTCGCAGTAAGACTTTCCTTACAAGCATCCACTTCTTTGCTTTTGCGTTGCAATTCCTCTTGATGCTGTGTGAGAATCTGTTCCCGTTGCTTCAGTTTTGCTTCTGTCGACTGTATCCCCACCTCCGAAGTTTGTATCTTAGCAGTACGCTGGGCTACCTGCTTTTCCAGTTCTGCTTTCAGGAGAAGGAACTTCTCCTTCACTTCCAACAATTTACTCCTTTTAATCGCCTCTGCCTCTCTGTTCGCTTCCTCAATAATACTCTTGTAGTTCGATCGGCCGAAGGAACGTATTCCAAACCATCCTGCTATTCCTCCTATCAGAAAGGCAACAATAACTGTTATAATTAATTCCATTTTAATATCACTTTACTTATATATGTGCAGATAAACATATCATCTACGCACCTCTCTACCGCATCACATGTTAAGTAACACGGTTAACTTCCAGATATGTACTGACCTCCTTCGTTAAACGTTGCAACATTTCCACGAAAGGAGCCGTATCATTTCGTTCGCGCAATCTGATCATTTCCGTAGCCAACTGCAACGCTGTCATAGCTAACAGATCTGTCGTCTCTTGCTTTGCCTCTCCTCCGTATCGCTGTTCGAAACGGAGTAATACCGTACGCACTTCCGCCGCCGCACGCCGATAAAGATACTCTTCATCACGCCGCACACGCAATCCATAAGACCCTCTACCTATGTCTACGTGTATTAAAAACATATCACTTGCTCCTACACTCATTCGGCCAATGCAATACAACTGTTTACTTCTCGTATCATCCTCAGTATCCGCTCTTTCGCACGCCGTACATCTCCCTCGTGTACCGCCACGACACGTGCTGCCAATATATTGTCCTTTTGAACTTCCAACATCTCTATTCGCTGTTCGGCATGTTGCAAATCCACATTGGTTGCAGCCAACATCCTTTCCAGTTCGTTAATCTTACACTTCTGCCTCTCGCAATGCGCTACCAAATCACGAACACGTACTTCAAATTCTGCCAGCAACACTCTATGATTCTCTGCCATTACCCGGCTAATTTCTTCACAAAGATACACCTTTAGCTCCATCTTACCAAACTATTGCCTGCGGAAACGATTGTTTTCGGGATCGGTGTTTTAACTTCAACCAGTCATGTAATATGGTAACGGTCACTCAACAAAATAAAAGTGCAGGGTAGATACAACAGCAATAATGACGTACTTTCGAGGCCGGATAAATCATCGGGAGATGGAAGAATTGAAACATGAATGTGGGGTAGCTATTGTACGGCTACTCAAGCCTTTAGAGTTCTACCACCGTAAATACGGGACATGGACATACGGACTAAATAAACTGTATCTCCTAATGGAAAAACAGCACAACCGGGGACAGGAAGGTGCCGGATTGGCTTGCATTAAATTGCATCCACGTGTAGGGAAAGAGTATATGTTCAGAGAACGGGCAACGGGGACGGGAGCTATCGCGGAGATATTCTCTTCTGTCCACCGACATTATAAAAACTTCTCGAAAGAGGAACTGAATGATCCTGTTTTTGCGAAGGCGAAGATACCTTTCGCAGGTGAATTGTATCTCGGACACCTGCGGTACAGTACGACGGGGAAGTTCGGTATCTCTTATGTTCATCCTTTCCTGAGGCGAAATAATTGGCGTGCCCGAAATCTTTTGCTCTGCGGCAATTTCAACCTGACGAACGTAGATGAAGTGTTTCGCAAAATTACTTCCACCGGCCAACATCCCCGGGACTATTCCGACACTTACATCATGCTTGAACAAATGGGGCATCGCCTTGACCGTGAAGTGGAACGTCTCTTTGCCGAGTGTAAGGAAGAAGGGAAGAAGGGGGTAGATATGACCGAGGTGATTGAACAGCGAATAGACCTCTCGAATGTTCTTCGGGAATGTGTGCCCGATTGGGATGGAGGTTTCGTGATAGGTGGGATGACCGGTAGCGGAGAAACTTTCGCTGTGCGTGATCCCTGGGGTATACGCCCTGCCTTTTACTACGTCGACGATGAAATTGTCGTCCTCGCTTCCGAACGCCCTGTCATCCAGACGGTGATGAATATCCGGTCGGATAAAGTGACGGAATTAAAACGCGGCGAAGCTCTCCTCATCAATAAAGGCGGAGAGGTACGCCTTTCACAAATCGTCCCTCCTGCAACTAACAATGCTTGTTCGTTTGAACGCATTTATTTCTCGCGTGGTAGTGATGTAGATATATATAAGGAGAGAAAACGGCTTGGAGGGAATCTTGTCCAGACTATACTGCGAGCCATAGATCATGACCTTCGTCATACCGTTTTTTCTTTCATTCCCAATACAGCGGAAGTTGCCTATTACGGTATGTTGGAGGAACTGGACAATTACCTCAACAAACTTAAAAAGGACTGGATAGCCGACCGTACTCACTTGCTTCAAGAGGAAGAGTTGGGACAGATCCTTTCCCTGCGCATCCGTACCGAAAAAGTTGCCATTAAAGACATCAAGCTCCGTACCTTTATTGCCGAAGGGCAAAGTCGGAATGATCTTGCGGCGCATGTCTACGACATTACTTACGGTAGTTTACAATCTTTTGTCGACAATCTCGTCATCATTGACGACAGTATCGTGCGAGGAACCACCCTCCGACAGAGTATCATACACATGCTAAACCGTCTCCATCCGAAAAAAATCGTTATTGTATCCTCTTCCCCCCAGGTACGCTATCCTGACTACTATGGCATTGACATGTCCCGTATGAATGAATTTATCACCTTCAAAGCCGCCGTCACTTTGTTAGAAGAACATGGGAGAACCTCTATCCTTCAAGAAGCCTACAAACAAGCTAAGTTACAGGAAGAACGAATTGCAAGTTACCGGCAAGTGGAACCTCTACGCAACTATGTACAAGATATCTACGCTCCTTTTTCCAACGAAGAAATATCCGCCAAAATGGCAGATATGCTCACCTCCCCTACTATCCAATCGAAGATTGAAATTGTCTACCAAACAATAGATGGGTTACACGTCTCGTGTCCTAATCATCCCGGAGACTGGTACTTTTCCGGTAATTATCCCACGCAGGGAGGAATGAGAATGGTTAACCGTGCGCTCATCGCTTTTATGGAAGAAGAATATCTTTGCAAAGAAAAACATGATAACATTGTTCAGTAAAGTCAGGCATATGAAAAAGAACATGAATGTATGGGTGAGAAGGGGGATGGTATTATGTATATTATTATGCATTTGCAAGGGGGTAGTCGGGCAAAAGTTCGCGTTGATAGACATGGAATACATCTTGAAAAATATTCCGGCATACGAGATCACTAACGAACAGTTGGGACAACTCTCTGCAAAATGGCAAGGTGAAGTGGAAGCCTTGCAGCAGGAAGCTCAGAACATGTACAAAACCTATCAGGCTGATTTGGTTTTTCTTTCAGCCGAGATGAAGACTAAGCGGGAAGAGGACATCATCAAGAAAGAACAAGAAGCTCAAGAACTGAAACGAAAGTATTTCGGAGCGGAAGGTGAATTATATAAGCGCAGGGAAAGCTTGATGAAACCTATTCAGGATGAGATATATAATGTTGTCAAGGAAATTTCCGACAAGAATGGCTACCAATTAGTGATTGACAGGGCTTCCGCCATGAGTATCATTTTCGCCAGTCCCAAAATAGATATCAGCAAGGAAGTCCTTCTTAAACTCGGCTACGTCGACTAAATAGGAGATTTAGCCGCGTCCTTTGAGAAGGGTATCAATAGACGAGGCTATACGATGACCTTCAGAAATAGCGCGGACAACAAGGGAGGGACCACTGACGGCGTCACCACAAGCGAATATCTTGGTTGTTGTGGCGATACGTCCATCCGCATCAGTAGCAATATTCTTACGGGCATCAAGGGCAAGTGAAAGTTCTTTGACTAAACCCTCCTGTTCAGGGTGGACAAAGCCCATAGCGAGAAAAACTATGTCAACTTCCAGAGTTTCCTTACGTCCTGTTGGGCGAGGAGTAGGACGTCCACCATCAGTAGCGCTTACCCATTCCACCTCTTCTACCTCAACCGCTTTGAGAACACCCACTTCACCAATGAAACGATTCGTAGTAAGGCTCCAACGGCGGTCACAACCTTCCTCGTGACTGGTACTCGTCTTCAAAACATTCGGATATTGCGGCCATGGGGTATCGGAATTATGTCCGACAGGGGGTTTGGGAAGGATTTCTATCTGAATGACGGAAATAGCGCCCAAACGATTGGCCGTTCCGACACAATCGCTCCCAGTATCCCCCCCACCGATGACAAGGACTCTTTTTCCTTTACAATCAATATTCGGGAGACCTTTTAGGGATAACCCACCCAGAACTTTATTTTGCCGACTCAACAGTTCCATAGCAAAATGGATACCTTTCAATTTACGCCCCTCAACATTCAAATCGCGAGGCGTCTCACACCCAATGGCGACACAGAGTGCATCAAAGTCAGTAGTCAATGTTTTTGCGGAAATATCTTTACCGACTTTCGTTCCGAGTTTGAAAATAACTCCTTCGGCACCCATGAGATCAACACGGCGATCTATCACTTTCTTGTTCAGCTTGAAATTAGGAATACCGAAGCGGAGCAGTCCGCCGACACGTTCTTCTTTTTCGAAAACAGTCACAGAATAGCCCAAACGATTGAGGCGATTAGCAACGGTCAATCCTGCAGGTCCACTTCCAATGACAGCGACCTTCTTATTGTTACGAACAGGTATGACAGGACGGGCATATCCCTCACGGAAAGCCATCTCGGCAATAGCCGCCTCATTTTCCCGTATCGTCACCGGCTCTTCCGTACTGTGCTTGAGTACACAACTTTTCTCACAAAGAGCAGGGCAAATACGACCCGTAAACTCGGGAAAATCACAAGTTTTTTCTAACAGGAGATATGCTTCACGCCACTTACCCTTATAGACCATATCCTGCCATTCCGGCTGCTTATTCCCTACAGGACAAGCCCAATGACAGAAGGGTACGCCACAATCCATGCAACGGGAAGCCTGCGTTCTCCTATCATTAGTGTTTAATGTTTGCTCTACTTCACTAAAATCGCCCAGTCTTTCATTGACGGGACGATAACCAGCTTCCTGCCGGCCTACGGAAAGAAATGCCTTTGGGTTCCCCATGGTTCGGACTACTGATATTTTTGACGGTACAAAGGTAGTAAATAAAGCCGGATAGTCTACTTAGAAACAGGGGGATTGTGTAGAGCATGAAGGAGTGTTTTGTTCTCCTCCGGCGTCCCAACGGTAATACGAAGACAACCTTCACACAGAGCAATGTTTGAGCGATTCCGAACAACAATCCCTTGTGCGATGAGACGACGATAATATTCTTCGGCATTACCGACGTCAACGAGTAGATAATTAGCATCCGAAGGATATACATTGAAATTATACGGGGAAGCCGACAAGGCTGTCCGGAGCATCTCCCGTTCCTCAAGGATACTACGAAGATTTCGCTCCATCGTAACAGTATCGGCAAGAAGGCGAAGTGCATACTCCTGAGTAAGCTGACTTATATTGTAAGGTATCTTGATACGGGAAAGCACATTGACTATCTGTGGAGAAGCAAAAGCTATACCCAAACGGATACCTGCCGCTCCCCATGCCTTGGAAAGGGTTTGCATCACAACAAGATGGGGGTATTCGTCCTGAAATCCTACCATCGAAGGAGCGGAGGCGAAGTCAATGTAAGCCTCATCTATGACGACGATCCCCGAGAAGTTTTCCAACACCGTACGAACAGCCGTTCTGTCCAAGAGGTTTCCTGTCGGATTGTTGGGCGAGCAGAGAAAGGCAATTTTGGTTCTATCGGGGATAACGGCACGGAGCAGGGCATCGGGGTTAAGTTGAAAACGATCGGCAAGCGGCACCTTGATACAGTCCACATCATTTACTTGTGCTGCCACTTCATACATGCCATAGGAAGGGATGAGGGTAACTATACTGTCTTTTTGGGGATCGCAGAAAGCACGGATGAGGAGATCTATGACTTCATCACTCCCGTTGCCCAGAAAAATACGATCAACCGCAATCCTTTTTTTTTCGGAAAGGCAAACTTTCAATTGACGTTGGAAGGGATCGGGGTATCGGTTGTATGGATAGGGGTGAGGGTTTTCGTTTGCATCAAGATAGATAGAAGCCTCACCATGAAACTCATGCCGAGCGGAAGAATAAGGCTGAAGCTCGCAAATGTTTTTACGTAGCAATCTTTGTATATCAGATGTGCTCATCAGATCAGTTCGGTAAAATTATCTGTACGACAAGTAACAGCGGCACGATGTCCTTCGAGCTGTTCACAGGTAGCGAGCGTACAAAGTGTGGGAGCAAGCCGAATAAGGCCTTCAGGGGTAATCTCCTGAAAAGTGATCTTTTTCATGAAACTATCCAAGTTCACACCGCTGTAGGCACGGGCGTACCCTCTCGTCGGTAGGGTATGGTTCACACCGGAGGCATAATCGCCGACACTTTCGGGGGTAAAACTTCCGAGAAAAACACTACCGGCATTTAAAATACGATCGGCAAGGGCTTTGTAATTAACTGTTTGAATGATAAGATGTTCGGGAGCATATGCATTTGTGAAATCAACAGCCTCATTCTCATCCCGAAAAAGCACAATACGGCTATGAGCAAGAGCTTGAGCAGCAAATTCACGGCGAGGCAGACGGGATAATTGTTCGTCGAGGCAACGGAGGACAGCGGGGATAAGGGCTTCATCGGTAGTCACCAACAGGGATTGACTATCAACTCCATGTTCAGCTTGTGAGAGAAGATCGGCAGCGATGAAAACGGGATTTGCGGAACTATCGGCAAGGACTTCCACTTCCGAGGGACCTGCGGGCATGTCAATAGCAGTATCGGCGATACTGATGAGTTGCTTAGCAGCTGTCACATAACGGTTACCCGGCCCGAATATCTTATATACTTTCGGAATACTTTCCGTTCCATAAGCCATTGCAGCAATAGCTTGAATACCGCCGACCTTGCATATCGTCCGGACACCCGATAGCTCGGCGGCGAAGAGGATAGCGGGATGTACCTTGCCGGTAGTATCGGGTGGTGTACAGAGGACTACTTCCCGACAGCCCGCCAACGAAGCCGGTACGGCAAGCATCAGGACAGTTGAACAAAGCGGCGCCGTTCCTCCAGGCACGTATAATCCAACCTTTTCTATCGGGACAGCTTTTTGCCGACAGACAACGCCGGGCATCGTTTCTACCGTTATCTCATTAAAACGCTGAGCGGCATGAAAAGCACGTATATTCTCTGCCGCTACCCGCAAAGCATCTTTCTCTTTGTCGGATAACAATTCGGAGGATTCCGCCAATTCTTCACGTCCAATCCGTAGCGTACCGATACGGACCTTGTCAAAATCCTCTCCGCAACGGCGAATAGCTTCGTCACCTCCTCGACGAACCTTGTCAAGGACTATACGAACAGTTTCATGCAGAAGGGTAAAATCAATTGCCGCCCGTCGGGTGAGATCCTCCCAACGATCACGGGAGGGATATTTGATGATGTTCATATTTTCAGATCAGTAGGAACGGGCGAAAAGAACACGGCAGACGGAAGGATCTCCTGTCAACACGCATTTACCGGGAATACGATCACTATCCGCAGGAATACAACGTATCGTTGCTTTAGTTTCGGCCTTGATACGAGCTTCTGTCTCCCGTGTTCCGTCCCAATGGGCATAGACAAAGAAACCTTCCTCTATAGCTTTTTTGAATTCTTCGTAAGAATCAACATGAGTCAATCGTGAATTACGTCGTGCAAGGGCTTTCTCGTAGATATTTTTTTGCATCTCCTCGAAAAGGATTCTTATACGTGTTTCAACCGCCGCAAGAGGATATACCTGTTTTTCTAAAGTGTCGCGACGAGTTATTTCTACAGTACCGTTTTCCAGATCGCGAGGACCGACAACCACCCTTAGAGGGATACCTTTAAGTTCGTATTCGGAGAATTTCCAACCCGGTTTTTTATTGTCGGAATCATCGTACTTAAAAGAAATATTCAGGTAACGAAGTCTGTCAAAAACAGGCGAGAGCTTTTGGGTGATGGCGAGAAGCTCTTCGTTGTTTTTATAAATGGGTATAAAAACAGTTTGTATGGGGGCAAGTTTGGGCGGAAGGACAAGGCCGTTATCGTCAGAATGTGCCATAACGAGCGCCCCAATAAGACGGGTTGAAACTCCCCATGAGGTAGCCCAAGCGTACTCTCTATTACCGTTCTTGTCAATGAACGAGACATCGAAGGCTTTACCAAAGTTCTGTCCCAGAAAATGAGAAGTCCCTGCTTGGAGGGCTTTTCCGTCTTGCATCATCGTCTCAATAGTATAAGTCTCTACTGCACCGGCGAAACGTTCACTTTCGGTCTTCACTCCTTTAATAATGGGAAGACAAAGAAAATTTTGGGCAAAATCAGCGTAAAGTTCTTGCATTTTCAAAGCCTCTTCTTGAGCCTCTTCGCAAGTGGCATGGGCTGTATGCCCTTCTTGCCAGAGGAATTCAGCCGTCCGTAGGAAGAGACGGGTACGCATCTCCCAGCGCATCACGTTAGCCCATTGGTTAACTAATACAGGAAGGTCCCTATAAGATTGGATCCAGTCGCGATACGTGTTCCATATAATTGTCTCGGACGTTGGACGAATAATAAGCTCTTCCTCAAGGCGGGCTTCGGGATCCACAACCACACCACCGCCGTAGGGGTCATTCTTTAAACGGTAATGCGTCACCACGGCACATTCTTTAGCAAAGCCTTCTACGTGTTGCGCTTCCTTACTAAGAAAAGATTTGGGAATAAGGAGCGGGAAATAAGCGTTCTCATGTCCCGTATCTTTGAACATCTTGTCCAGTTTCCTTTGCATCTTTTCCCAGATGGCATAGCCATATGGTTTGATGACCATACAACCTCTGACGGCAGAGTTCTCTGCCAGCCCTGCCTTAATGACAAGGTCTTGGTACCACTGTGCGTAATTCGTTTCACGCGAGGTCAATTCTTTCAGTTCCTTTGTCATGCTCAATTCGTTAATTCTTTATCCTTTTGTTTGAAAGACGCGCAAAGGTAGATAACTTAATCCCTACTTACCAAACAAAGGTTTTTTCGTAAGTTTATGGGTATGGAAAAACATATTGTAAAGGATGTCTACAATGCCATAGAAGGAATGGCGGAAGGTTTTTACTCGGAAAAAAGAAGCCGTTTTCTGTCCTTTGCATTACCTGTGTGTTCAACAGAAGAGGTGAAGGAAATGGTTGGCAGATTCAAGAAACAATACCATGATGCGCGTCACGTCTGTTGGGCATATTCATTAGGGGCGGAGGGAGAGTGTCGGGCGTGGGATGATGGGGAACCTTCGTCTACAGCGGGGAAGCCTATACTTGGACAAATCCGCGTAGCGGGAGTGAGTGATGTGATTATAATCGTGGTACGTTACTTCGGAGGAGTAGAATTAGGGACAGGAGGGCTATCGGTAGCTTATCGCCGTGCCGCCGCCGATGCATTAAGTCATGCGAAACTCATTCTACGTACCGTTGATACGGAATTTACCTTGACTTGCGCTTACGAAGACTTAGACCGTGTGTTGAAAGCGATCCGGGAAAGCGGAGCAAAGGTACAAGAGTGCACAACCGATATCCGTTGCCGACTCCGGTTTACTATCCGGGTCAATCATAGCGACGCTTTGCGAAGACGATTGGAGGCGTTGAAGTCTGTCAACTTTACACTTCAACCTTAGCGGTTGTTGAACTTGTCAAAGCGGATTTCTTACTTTTGCGTCCGCCAATCAATTCAGGAATGTTCAACTTCAATTGAGAATAATCAGATGAAAGCATTCGTTTTTCCAGGGCAAGGTGCCCAATTTTCCGGTATGGGTAAGACCTTGTATGAAACCCACGAAGCCGCACGAGTTTTGTTCGACCAAGCGGATACCCTGCTTGGTTTCAAAATCACGAAACTGATGTTCGAGGGATCGGTTGAAGATCTGAAACAAACGAAAGTGACACAACCGGCAGTTTTTCTTCATTCAGTGGCGACAGTAAAGAAAATAGCCGATTTTCAGCCTGATATGGTAGCAGGACACTCTTTGGGAGAATTTTCAGCACTTGTAGCGGCTGGGGTTTTGTCGTTTGAAGACGGGTTACAGCTCGTATCAATACGTGCACAGGCCATGCAGAAGGCTTGTGAACAGAGAGCTTCCACAATGGCCGCCGTACTTGGTCTTCCCGATGAAATTGTGGAGGATGTTTGTGACAAAGTGGAAGATGTCATAGTTTGTGCTAATTACAATTGTCCAGGACAAGTCGTTATTTCAGGGACAATTGACGGAATAGAGGCAGCGTGTTTGAAACTTCTGGAAATAGGTGCAAAACGAGCTCTCAAACTTGTCGTTGGGGGAGCCTTTCATTCGCCTTTGATGGAACCGGCGCGTGCCGAACTGGAGAAGGCAATTGGCATTATACCTTTCTCTCGTCCTATATGTCCTGTTTATCAGAATGTGAATGCCAAACCATCTGTGGATCCGGAAGAAATAAAGACCAATCTGATTACACAATTAACGTCTCCCGTTCGTTGGACGCAATGTGTACAGAATATGATAGCTGATGGAGCAGACTTCTTCATTGAGGCAGGACCGGGCACAGTCCTTCAAGGATTGATCAGAAAAATCAATAAAGACGTAAGCGTAGAGAGTATCGGATAAATTCCGTTCGTTAATTATTTAAAGTGGATCGTTTGTGACCGAACGATACGAACTATCTCTTCGGCTGTATCAACGATAAAATCCGGTTCAAAGATTTCAAGTTCTTCCCTGGGACGAAAACCCCAAGTGACACCGCAAGAAATCACCCTGGCGGCAGCAGCGGTTTGCATATCTACACCGGAATCTCCCACATATAATACCTCCTCCCCCCCCCCCCATCTATATTGGTAGTTTTTAGTATGTCCCATATGATAGAAGGGTCAGGCTTTGACGGAACGTTTTCGCGTTGCCCGATAACGCGACAGAAATGAATATGGGGGAAGTAATGAAATACTAACCTACGGGTCGCCGCATGAATTTTATTGGAAGCCACTGCAAGCCCAATACCCATTGCCTGCAAGTCCCGCAACATCTTGTGAACACCTTGGTAAGGGAAAGTATGATCGGTATCATGTTCTTTGTAGTAAGGCAAAAAAGTATTGCAGATAGCGAGGATATGTTCTGTGGTACGCTTATCTTCCGGCAAGACCCTTTCAAAAAGTTTCATAACACCGTTACCGACAAAATATGGGTAAGCAGCTTCGGGATGTGTAGGAAAACCGTTCTTGGCAAGGGCATAGTTAGTAGCAGCTGCAAGGTCGGAAATAGTATTAAGCAATGTGCCGTCGAGATCGAATACGACAAGTTTTATCATGAATTTTACATAGGAAATTTGTCAAAGGTAAGTAGGTTCAAGAAAAAATCAAGGTTCTCCCACAAAGGAAGTAAATATTTTTTGCAAAATGCGTATCCTTGCAAGACGTTTCGGAGGATTACCTTACCAGAAGAACAAAATATAATAATACATCGAAGATGAAAAAATTTACTTGTGTAGAAGACATAGGCAATTTACAAGTAGCTATTGATGAGGCTTTAGAAATTAAACGTGACCGGTTCCGTTTTCAGAATATCGGGAAGAACAAAACGCTGTTAATGATTTTTTTCAATTCGAGCCTTCGAACAAGATTAAGTACACAGAAAGCGGCGATGAACCTGGGGATGAATACTATCGTATTGGATGTAAACCATGGGGCATGGAAGCTGGAAACAGAAAGAGGTGTCGTGATGGATGGAGACAAGCCTGAACACCTCTTGGAAGCTATTCCTGTGATGGGTTGTTACTGCGACATCATCGGGATTCGTTCTTTTGCACAGTTTGAGAGTAAGGAAA
Organism: Tannerellaceae bacterium; assembly: GCA_031288175.1. Classification (GTDB taxonomy): domain Bacteria; phylum Bacteroidota; class Bacteroidia; order Bacteroidales; family Tannerellaceae; genus JAITAD01. The sequence goes on along the minus strand of JAITRW010000022.1, from coordinate 13,667 downwards.
ATGATTACTCGGAAAAAATCCTAAACCAATTTCTCCTTTATTCAGGCCGACCAGTATTCAGTATGGAAGCGGCAACGCGACATCCTTTGCAAAGTTTTGCCGATCTAATCACTATTGAAGAGTATAAAAAAACAACTCGGCCTAAAGTAGTTCTTTCATGGGCGCCACATCCTCGTGCGTTACCGCAAGCCGTTCCCAACAGTTTTGCCGAATGGATCAACGCTACCGGTTACGAACTTGTCATTACACATCCGGAGGGTTACGAACTTGACCCTACTTTTGTTGGAAACGCTCACATAGAATACGATCGTAAAAAAGCGTTTACAGGCGCCGATTTTGTCTATGCAAAAAATTGGGCAGCCTATATGGATCCTAACTATGGACAAGTATTAAGCAAAGATCACGCATGGACAGTGGATACGGCGACAATGGCACTCACTAACAACGCTTACTTTATGCATTGTCTTCCTGTGAGACGTAACATGATCGTGACGGACGATGTAATAGAAAGCCCTCAAAGTATAGTTATTCCGGAAGCGGCTAATCGAGAAATCTCCGCCCAAACCGTCTTAAAGCGTTTGCTGACAGACTGAGAAATCCGTTACTTTGCTGTCCAAATAAGAAAGATCAGCATTATGGCGCAACAAGAAGATATCTTCAAAAAGTTAATTGCCCATTGTAAAGAGTATGGGTTCGTTTTCCCTTCTTCCGAACTCTATGACGGTTTGGGTGCTGTTTATGATTATGGACAACAAGGTGTTGAGCTTAAAAACAATATCAAACGGTATTGGTGGGAAAGTATGACATTACTTCACAAAAATGTTGTCGGGATAGATTCCGCTATCTTCATGCATCCCACTATATGGAAAGCCTCCGGACACGTTGATGCCTTTAACGATCCCCTCATTGACAATAAAGATTCAAAAAAACGTTACCGTGCCGACGTCCTTATTGAAGAATATTTGGCTAAGATCGAAGAAAAGATCGCTAAAGAAACAGAAAAAGCCGCCCAACGTTTCGGCGATACTTTTGATAAAGTGCAGTTCTTAACTACAAATTCACGCGTAAAAGAACACCAGGCTAAATGGAACACTGTGCACGAACATTTTGTCCAGGCAATGAAGGATCCTAACCTGGAAGAACTTCGGCAAATCATCCTTGATTGTGAAATTGCCTGTCCCATATCGGGAAGCCGTAACTGGACAGATGTACGCCAATTCAACCTGATGTTCTCTACGGAGATGGGGTCAACAGTTGACGGATCGCTTAAAGTCTACCTCCGTCCGGAAACTGCCCAAGGCATTTTCGTCAATTTCTTGAATGTGCAGAAAACCGGCCGGATGAAAATTCCCTTTGGTATCGCACAAATAGGTAAGGCCTTTCGTAATGAGATCGTTGCGCGTCAGTTTATTTTCCGCATGAGGGAATTTGAACAGATGGAGATGCAGTTTTTCGTCCGGCCGGGTGAAGAAATGTCTTGGTTCAATTATTGGAAGGAAGTCCGATTACGCTGGCACAAGGCCATGGGTTTAGGTGACGCCAAATATCGCTTCCATGATCATGATAAATTGGCACATTACGCCAATGCCGCCACCGATATAGAGTTCGCAATGCCTTTCGGTTTCAAGGAAGTGGAAGGCATACATAGTCGGACGGATTTTGACCTGAGCCAGCACGAGAAGTTTTCGGGGAAAAAGGTACAGTACTTTGATCCCGAGTGGAATAAGAACTATACCCCCTACGTCATTGAAACTTCTATTGGGGTTGATCGTTGTTTTCTTAGCTTGCTCGCCGGATCCTATCATGAAGAAGCTGTTTCAGAGGAAGGTGGCACAAGGGTGATACTGAAATTACCACCTGCACTCGCTCCCGTTAAACTTGCTGTATTACCTCTCGTTAAAAAGGATGGGCTTGCAGAAAAAGCGCAGGAGGTCGTTGAGTTGTTCCAATTTGATTTCCGCTGTCAATACGACGAGAAAGATACTATCGGAAAACGTTACCGTCGACAAGACGCCATAGGGACACCTTTTTGTATTACCATCGACCATGAAACCCTCCTCAATAATAGTGTAACCGTCCGTTCACGCGATGATATGTCGCAAGAACGTATCTCCATTCCCGCCCTCTATGACTATCTCTCTCCAAAACTCAGCATGAAATCCCTCCTTACGCGTATCTGAAATAAAATAAACCGCTTGCAGAAAGCCCACAACGTAAAAAACAATGAAGTACATATACATGTGTTTAACTCTTACCTGTGCTGCTTGTATGACAGAAACGCCGGAAGAAATTGATGAGGTATGGAAGGGAAAAAACAGGCTAGCTTTCCTGGAAATTTCAACCAATGAATCGTATAAAGAGATTCCTTCGGAAGGGAACAACGGTTCCATCTACGTCAAAGTCTTGAAAGAAGGAAAAGGGACAGAAACCATTTATTATAATAGTAAAGTCAAGGTATATTATTCCGGACAATTGATTGACGAAACAGTCTTTGATTCGGTAGAAAGACCTTATGAAGCTGCTGCAACTTTCACGGTTTCTTCTCTAATCGCAGGCTGGACTACCGCACTGCAACATATGAAGGAGGGCGACCAATGGGAAATATGGATACCCTATCAGCTCGCCTACGGTACGACAGGGACGAGTGACGGTAGCATCCCTGCTTACTCTACGTTGATCTTTACCGTAGAAGTAGTCGATATTGTCGAACAATGACAATCGGAACACTTTTTGAAGAACGGGAAGCCTTATCTCTTTCAGAATTAAACCGTCAGGTTCGCGATGCAATTCATGCAGTTCTCCCTTCTACTTACTGGGTACGGGCAGAAACGAGTGATGTGAGGACAAACTCCTCTTCGGGGCACTGTTACCTTGAGTTTGTTGAAAAGCATCCGGCAGGGCGGCTCATTGCCAAAACCCGCGGCACTATTTGGGTGAATACTTTCCAGTCGCTTAAACCTTTTTTTGAACAGGAAACAGGACAGGTCTTTACTTCCGGATTAAAAGTGCTCGTCAAGGTTACCGTTGACTATCATGAGCTCTACGGGTTCAGTCTCAATGTAATTGATATTGACCCGACTTATACGCTAGGGGATATGGTACGGCGACGGCAAGAGATCATACAGCGCTTACAAAAGGACGGTATCTTTGGCCTCAATAAGGCCATCCCCTTCCCCACCCTTCCACAGAGGATTGCGGTTGTTACTTCTCCCACTGCCGCCGGTTACGAGGACTTCATGAATCAGTTATTGCACAACAAAGCCGGTTATTCTTTTTACACCCACCTTTTTCCTGTACTTATGCAAGGGGAAAAAGTAGAAACGTCCATCATCGCCGCCTTGAAAAAGATAAATCTTCATCGAAATCTTTTCGATACCGTTGTTATTCTTCGTGGAGGAGGAGCGACGTCCGAACTGAGTTGTTTTGATTCCTATCCCCTCGCTTCTCATTGTGCGCAGTTCCCTTTACCAATTGTCACCGGAATCGGGCATGAACGCGACGATACTGTCCTTGATCTGATCGCTCATACTCGTATGAAAACTCCAACAGCCGTTGCCGAGTTTCTTATTAGACACATGGATATTGCGGCGCAAGAGATAGTAAGCTTCCGGGATTTCGTCCATCAAGCTACTACAAATTGTTTAACAGAGCACAAGAATTATTTGCTTTCGATTGGGAATCGCTTACCCTCCTTAGTGACCAGCAGTATCGAAAGTAATCGAAACTTACTACAAGTAATGACGGGACGGCTACCTGTTATTGCATCCTCCGTTTTCTCTACACATATTTCCTTGATGGATACCTTCCGTTCCCGTCTTGATAATGGATTATCCACGTTTTTCTCCGAACAGAATAACAGCCTCAAACTCTCAGAGCAATTTATTCGCATGGCTTCTCCCGACTACATCCTCCGGAAAGGTTACACTCTCACTTTAAAGGAAGGGAAGATCGTAAAACGTGTTGCCGAGCTCCACATAAACGACAGCATCACCACCCGTTTTGCGGATGGTGAAGTCCACAGTGTGATCAATTAACCGTATGTTATCGCACTACCACTTTTATCGTTCGACGAAAGCCCCTACTCGTATTAATGAACGCGTAAAGATAAACACCTGTTTTTGTGGGTGTATGTAAAGAGGTCGTACGACTTTCCACTCTCTTCTTTTCAATCATCTTTCCGGACAAGTCGTAAACGGCCACCTCTGCACCCCGTAACAAAGATTCATTCAAATCCGCTTCCAAGTAGATCAAGGAACCTGGGACAAGGCGACCAGAAGAAAGATACACTCGCCCGGGAGTGTCAAGGACATCGGCGATACCATCAGATCCCTTTATTGTCAACGCTAAAAGGACAGGGGTAGCCGGTTCATACAAAGGATTGTCTTCTTGACTTATAGTAATCGTCACACTACCTGTACCGTGCAAAGTAATTAATCCCGTTGTCTCATCTACTGTTGCCACGTTTTCAGCATTACTTGAATACTTCAATGTATGCTCATTTGAAATAGCGTTTATCTGAATTGTGCCGACACTTACAGAATATCCACCTGCAGGGGTATTCGGAGCAAGCGTGTAAGTAATGTTCTGCGCCGGACCTCTGACGGTAAAGGATTTCTCAGACACAGCCAAGGTAAAGTTTCGCGTCGGCAAATAGGTAAGTGAAACCAGGTAATGGCCTGGCTTACTAGGAGGCTCCTCTGTCCCGATTCCAACATCTGCGAGTTCCCTGTAACGAATCACAGACATAGATTTCTCATTTGTCGTATACACAAGCTGTACAACAGGATTCTCTCCCACAACAACGGGATTCTTCTCCAATGTAAATTCCACAATTCCCTGTGCCTGAAATATCTTAAAGGCTTTCTCTGTAATTATCTCTGAATAATCTCCCTCAGCTGGCCCTATTGCCCGCACGATGTACGTTCCGGCATCTATCGGTTGCTCATCATTATACCTGTAGTCAGGTTGATCACTCTCCTTATATTCATACTTCACCTTCGCCTGAGCTTGCGCCGTTAGCGTAGTAGCTTGAATTTTAGGTTTTTCTATCTGCATACCTGTATAGGTCACATCATTCTGAAGAAGCTCTAAAGTACCTTGCTTGGGGGTGATGGAGAAAGCTATCTGAAACTCCGCCGCAAGGAAGTTGCGCCCTTCCGGAATAGAGACGTGCACCACGTAGTCTCCAATATTTTGCGGAACCAGACCGTTTTCATACGTTACGGTAACAGGGCTTCCCAAACCTTCCAACCCATCCTTTAAGCTAACCTTAACTTCTTTAGGTAAACCATCCCAAGCAACAGACGTCGGATAAGTCAGAAATTTTTGGGGGTTTGTTCTACGGATAGAGAAAGAACCTAAGTCAATTTCTACTTCCGGATGTACAGCTCCTGCCGCTATTTTGACAGATACTTTATATGTACCTACTTCCTGTGGAATTTCTTTCTTATTATTATAAAGGGTATCCTTGATTTCACCTATCTTAATACGACCAACGCCCTCTGCCCATTGTACTCCTATTTTCTGTTCGTTGCCTGTGTACTCTCTATCCGTAAGATCGTAGTATAACCATTTTTTGAGAGAAGTTGGATCTACATTGACGATCTCTAATGTAACGAAAGCTAATGTAGGTACTGCTGTATATCCTGCCCCTTCTTTAACGCTAATTGTAACTTCATAAGTGCCATAGTCGTACGGGGGTATCTCAGATCCTTCATACTTCACTACGATCTCACCCATTCCTTCAGAGGTGTAACCTCCCTTGAGTACGACACTGACCTCATGCGGTTCTCCATCATAAGGTACAATGGTGTATTGATTAATTTCAAACATTTCCAAGGTCGTTTCCCTTTTCTTTATCTCAAATTCACCTCCTTCTACGATACCTTTATCATAATTCATTCCTTCGGAGAAAGAAGCAAAAAGTTTATATACACCTACAGCTTTTGGCGCTTCGTAGAGCGTATCTTTTGACGTTTTTTCCACAAACATCGGCGTCATTTCCCCTATGCCAGGGGGTAAACCACTTCCCCGAAGACTGAATGTTCCTTTCTGTGTCCCATCGTAGTTGTATGCCAACATTTGTCCTTTCGGAATAAAACTCTGCAAAAGCGAGACATCGTGACGGCCTTTTTTTATGACAAACGAACCAAGCGGTATTGACGTTTCACTATGATTACCAGTTTCCGGCACAGTCACAAAAACCAGATACGGCCCACCTACCCCTGTGGGAGGAGTTGTCGTCTTATTACCTGCATAATCGTAGAGTACAGTCAACGATACTCCCTTGAAACCATCCGTCACCGACGGCTTAAACGAAACATGTATTTCTTGCGGAAGGCCGTTAAAATAAGCAATTCCATCCGAAGGAAGTTCATAGTCCAAACCATCTTCTTTGAAAGAAAGAGGTAACGTAGACTTCACTATCTCGAAGTTACCCAGCACACAATTTCCTGCCTTATAGTTTTCCCCTTCTGTATAGGCTACCGACACAACATAGTTTCCGGCAACAACCGGAAGGTCATCTTTACCATTATACTTTACAACAAAAGTTCCGGCTCCTACAATACCCTCTTGATAATTTACAGAAGCTGTTTTCGGGGCTCCATCAAAAAAGACGGAAGGATTACCGGCGGGTAATGTGCAGACAAAGGCTTTTTGTGAAAGGTCTCCTTTTTCTATAGCGTAATAGAAGGTCGTGTCCATACTCCATCCCCAACCTGAAACCTTCACTCTTGCAGAGTAGTCTCCCACGTTCGTTACAGGCTCACTCACTCCTAATACCGTTATGTTCACTTTTTCAAACCTTGCAGGTAACACCACCGCCTTATCTACAAAATCTCTGGCGAACTTCTGCTTACCGTCATAAGGTACCTTTACTTTCTGCAAGACCTCTCCGATAGGCAAATCTTCAATAGTAAAATTACGAATCCGAGTTCCTGCCTCCAAATAACTACGTGATTCAAACTTAACAGACAAAGCCGCTTGGCCTGCTTCCGTATTGTCTTGGTAGCTTATACTGTAATCCTCCTTCTTTAACAGCCCCGTTTCTTTGGTTTCAATAACAAACTTAGGATCCGTTATTGCCACACCTGTGTACAAAACAGATTCCGGAATATCCAAAGCATCAACCGCTTTACGAAGGAGCAGTTTGGTTGTATCTCCCAAAGAGGGATAATCCATAGTATCGCTACAAATCCACAAATAGTCTAATACATCCTTTTTTTCATTCAACTTCCACATTAGGTCATAACCACGCATGGCGTTGGCAGTTTTCCCTGCACAATTCGATATCTTGAACGCACTTCCCGTAAACTCTCCAAATTCTATCTGCGGAAGACTTTCATAACCCGTATTCTGCCAAAAACAATCTTCTATTACTGCCTGATCAAAAATCCATCCGACCAGTCCTCCCGTCTTCGTGTCGTCTTTCATTCCTCTTACAGAAGCGGCTGAATAAATACACCCAATCATCCCGGAGCCATAGCATCGTCCAACGATTCCACCTACGAAACCACTTGCTTTGACTATCGTTTTATTCACAAAACAATTCTGAATCCGCGCATTTCCACTCAAACCTCCTGCTATCGCACCCGCATAACTTCCCCCTGCAATATAAGAATTGACAATACCAAGGTCCTTAATAACGGCGTTCCCGTATACAGCGGAAAACAAACCCCCTTCCAGTCCGACAGTATCCACTACAAAAAGACCACTTATCGTATGTCCTTCACCGGAAAATTGAATACCATTGAGAGGGATTGGGGTCCATTTCTTCGACCACTGCGGTTCTTTTCCATTTGTAGGATTTACCTCTCCTTCATTGGTATCACATGCAATATTGTTCTTCAGGACAACCCGTGATATAGATCCGGCCTTCCCTGTCGTCTTATCCACTAACTTACTAAATTCTTCCAACTGTCCCCATGTATACACATGGAATTCCTTATTTCCCGGCTGAAGGCCTCCGGAGGGCACTTGGGCTGCGACAGCCGCCACACAAGCGACTACCGACACCGACAAGAGGAAGAACCTCTTGTGTGCTTTACTTATGCCACGGGTTCTCATAACACTACCTTTTTACGTCCCTTGCAATTACAACAAACTTCTAACACCATACTGTGCAACGCAACACTACAATGTGCAACGCAAAGGTAAGAAGTTTCCAATACTTCCAATTGAGACACCGATTTTTTTCAGGTAATTCATCCATCTTCTTTTTTAGATATCTTATCCCTCCTCCATGGTAGTCTCCGCCTCTTTTACTTTGCGAAATAAGTCGGAGGCATACAGAAAATCGTTCAATGCCTTATTGCCGGAATCCATAATATTCGATTTCGTACCCTGCCATTCCTTCCGACCGTCCTGTATGAAGACAATATTATCCCCGATATTGAGGACGGAGTTCATATCGTGTGTATTGATCACCGTCGTCATCTTGTACTCCGTCGTAATACCATGGATAAGATCATCTATCATCAGGGCAGTTTTAGGATCCAGCCCTGAATTAGGTTCATCGCAAAACAGATATTGCGGATTCAAGGCAATCGTCCTAGCAATGGCAGCACGCTTCATCATACCCCCGCTGATCTCGGAAGGAAAAAGATGTTCCGCTCCCGGCAAGTTTACACGATCAAGGCAGAACATGGCACGTTTCTCCCGTTCTTTACTTGATTCATGGGAGAACATGTTGAGGGGGAACATGACATTTTCCAGAACGGTCATACTGTCGAACAAGGCTGATCCTTGGAACAACATACCCATCTCACGGCGCAACCGATTTAATTCCGGCTTGTCCATGGAGATAAAATCCCTATCGTCGTAGAGGATCCGTCCCGAATCCGGTCGCATCAGACCTATTATATTCTTAATGAGTACTGTCTTACCCGAACCGCTCCGCCCAATGATGAGGTTGGTCTTCCCTTCCTCAAAAACGGCGCTGATATCGTTCAATACGGTATGGCCTTCGAAGGTTTTGACGATGTGTTTGACTTCAACCATAACTTTCCGATCAGGTAAGTAGCAAATGAGTAAGTATTACGTCGGCAAGCAATATCATCACACTACTCATGACCACCGCACTCGTACTTGCCTTTCCTACCTCCAATGCCCCTCCCTTGACATTGTAACCAAAATAAGCGGAAGTAGTAGAAATGATATAGGCATAAACGACTGATTTAATAATAGAATATTCTACGTAAAACGCATTGAAATAGTACTGAATCCCGAACTCAAAGGCGGAAGGCGTCATTCCTCCACCCATTATATAACTTGCTAAAACACCTCCGAGAATCCCTGTAAACATACTAAATATGACCAATACGGGGATGAACAACATCAAACCAACCGTCTTAGGAAGGATAAGAAAGTTTGCCGAATTGACACCCATAATTTCCATAGCGTCTATTTGTTCCGTCACACGCATAGTCCCTATTTCGGAAGCAATATTGCTACCAACCTTCCCTGCAAGTATGAGGCACATAATAGAGGATGAAAACTCCAGCAAGATAATCTCGCGTGTAGTATAACCTATGGTGAACTTTGGTATAAGTGGGGATTGGATGTTGAGAGAAATTTGTACAGCTATTACCGTCCCGATAAAGATAGAGATAATGACGACTATCCAAAGAGAGTCAACCCCAAGTTTGTATATCTCCTTGATTAACTGACGAAAGAACATACTCCATCTGTCCGGAATGGAGAGGGTCTTGCGCATCAGTAACATGTACTCTCCTAATTGATACAGAGCCTCTTTCATCAATCCAAATAGTTACGAAGATCTTGGGCAAGATAGAAAGTAGCCGTTTTATCCATATAGACCACAACGGAGTTAAGCCGGATTGTTTTCTTTCCCAATTTCACTACATTAGTAAAAGGCGAAACAGTCAAAGTCTTCCTACCCTTCTTTACCAAAAGAGTAGGAAACCCAACCTCTTCCGTAGACGGTTCTATCTTATATACACAGTCATGGAAAACTTCGAGGTGAGGGGCAAAGATCTTTGCCGTCACTTCATCTAATGGAGGAAGGGCAAGTATATGAGAGAGGTACTGATTGAGTTCGATATTGGTCTGCCTCCCAACAGGCAAGAAACCTTGCGGGTGATAGGCCGCCAAAAAAACCTCTTCTCCTGTATGCCCGTCGGTAGTAAAACCGAAACAAGTATGGGAGGTGTACAAGGCTGTAATTACGGTTTCAGGGTGGGAAGCGGAACAGATATCTTCAAGTTCTTCGGGAGAAAGGATAATCCCCGTATATTCACGGACAATATCCCTTACCTCACTATCCGGACGACCGGCAACCTTATACGCAAGGCTCTCGGCAGTCCGTCTGAATTGGGAGAAAACCTCAAACAATCGATGCTTAGTCAACTTGTCGTAACCTTTACAATCACGGCATCCAAAGCTAAACCCGCTATTCCCATGATCGGGAACAATAATGACAGCGGTCTGCCCATCCCTTTTTGCAAAATCAATAGCTTCGCCGCATGCACGGTCGAAAGCAAGAAAATCACTCACCATTCCTACCGGATCGTTGGCATGAGCTGCCCAATCTATTTTACTCCCTTCCACCATGAGTAGGAACCCTGCAGGATTTCGGGAGAGTTTGCCAATGGCAATACGAGTCATCTCTTGAAGAGACGGTTGAAGGGATGTATCCCTGTCAATGTCATAGTCCATCGCCTTAGGAGCGAAAAGCGCCCATATGCGTGCAGATGTATCGGCACGCACTCTGCTTAAATCATTCTTATAAAGGCTATACCCGTTACTCATTAAGTAATGTTCTTCTTCGGAAGGTAGGTAGGAACTCCCTCCTCCCATCACTACCGACAAACCGTTATGTATCATCTGCGGAATGATACGTGCATAGTCTGAACGCTCATAGCTATGCGCGGCGCAGTCGGCAGGGGTTGCATGAGGGAACTCACAAGTAAAAACAAGCCCGAGCGATTTATGTATACACAACCGGGCGGCTTCAAAAAGTGTGGCGAGAGGCTGATAAGCCCGGGAGGGATCCACCGGATAGATATCGTTATCGGGATCAGCTGACGGATAAGTCGATACAAAACCCGTCTGCGAGGGATAACCGGTCATGTAACACGAGGTCGTAGGGGCAGAATCGCCAATAGGTGCATTAGAAGAAAAAGTAGATACCGTACCACAAAAATATGGGTCAATATGCAGATTTTCTTTACCATCCCGATACCATTGAATCCAACGGGAGACGGAAACAACAGGGAGCGAGGTACCGTCAGGTATCATTATAATGAGATTCTTCACGGTAACATCCCCAACCACTTGCTGCGCAAACGAGGGGAGGAAGAGAGCGGTGACGAACACCACAAACAAAAGCTTCGTTTTTCTCATACCTTCTTAGTAAGAGACGGCAAATCTATTCTATTTTTCGGACGTTCCGGCAAATTTGGCAGTTAGTCGAAACTTTCTACTTTTGCCACCAAACTTAATGAGAGAAGACATTATGTCAGCAATCCAGTGTATTGGGATACTTACTTCTGGAGGTGATTCCCCCGGAATGAATGCCGCCATACGGGCGGTCACACGTGCCGCCCTCCAGCATAGCATGACCGTCAAGGGCATTTACCATGGATATAAAGGGCTTATCACCAACCAAGTCGTCAATTTTCAGACAAGGGATGTCAGTAATATCATCCAACGTGGGGGTACAATCCTACGAACTGCCCGTTGTGAGGAGTTTCGTACTCCTGAAGGACGTAAGAAAGCCTATGAGTGCTTGCAAGAACATGGTATCAATGCCCTTGTCGTGATAGGCGGGGACGGCTCGCTGACCGGTGCTCGTATCTTTGCACAGGAGTTCAATTTTCCCATTGTCGGCCTTCCGGGAACGATTGACAACGACCTATACGGGACAGATGTGACCATCGGTTACGACACGGCGCTGAACACCATTATGGAATGTGTCGACAAAATACGGGACACAGCAACCTCTCATGAACGCCTCTTTTTCATTGAAGTAATGGGACGCGAGGCAGGATTCCTTGCGCTCAACGGATCTATAGCCTCAGGTGCGGAAGCTGCCATTATTCCTGAAATATCCTCGCAAAGAGACCAGCTCTCGGACATGATCGAACACAGTTTTAATACTTCCAAGACTAGTAGTATCGTATTGGTGACGGAGGGGGAGATCACAGGGGGAGGTGCGGCAGGCGTGGCCGAACGGGTAAAAAAAGAATATCCCCAATTTGATGTGCGTGTCTCCATACTCGGACACTTGCAACGAGGGGGTTCCCCTTCTGCACAAGATCGAATCCTTGCCACACGCATGGGTGTCGCTGCCATTGATGCCCTTCTTGACGATCAACGTAATGTCATGATTGGCATTCATAATGACACAATTGTACATGTGCCTTTCTCCAAAGCTATCAAGAATATAAAGAGCATAAATACGGACATTATGCGGGCGCTGGAGATCGTCTCCAAATGACTTTATAGAAACAACAACCCTTTGGCACACCGTTTGCCGATACTCTCAATAGATAGTGAGAAAAGTAAACCTTAAAGGGACAACGACAAATGGGAAAGATTATTGGTATTGATTTAGGGACGACCAACTCGTGTGTATCTGTATTGGAAGGCAATGAACCGGTCGTTATCGCAAACAGCGAAGGAAAACGAACAACCCCCTCTATAGTCGCCTTCGTAGAAGGAGGCGAACGTAAAGTAGGAGACCCCGCTAAGCGTCAGGCTATCACTAACCCCCAAAAGACCATTTTCTCCATTAAACGCTTCATGGGAGAGAGCTACGAACAGGTGGGTAAAGAAACGGGACGTGTCCCCTACAAAGTAGTAAAAGGCGAAAATAATACTCCGCGCGTAGATATTGACGGCCGCTTGTATACACCACAAGAAATTTCCGCCATGGTCCTGCAAAAGATGAAAAAGACGGCGGAAGATTATCTGGGGCAGGAAGTGACGGAAGCTGTGATCACAGTGCCCGCTTATTTCAGCGATGCACAGAGGCAGGCTACGAAAGAAGCCGGAGAAATAGCCGGACTGAACGTGCGGCGTATTGTCAATGAACCGACCGCCGCATCCTTGGCTTATGGCTTGGATAAAACCAGCAAAGACCTCAAGATCGCTGTCTTTGACTTGGGAGGAGGGACTTTCGACATCTCTATCCTCGAATTGGGCGACGGCGTCTTTGAAGTGAAGTCTACCAACGGCGATACTCATTTAGGGGGTGACGACTTCGACCATGTGATCATCGACTGGTTGGCAGAAGAGTTCCGGAAAGATGAAGGCTTAGACCTGCGCAAAGATCCTATGGCTCTCCAACTCCTGAAAGAAGCTGCGGAAAAAGCGAAGATCGAACTGTCAAGTTCCGCGAGCACGGAAATTAACCTGCCTTACATCATGCCCGTGGATGGTGTACCCAAACATCTGGTCAAGACACTCACCCGCGCCAAGTTTGAACAGCTTGCCGATCAGCTCATCCAAGCTTGTATCGAACCTTGCCGCCAAGCCTTGAAAGACGCCGGAATGAGTACGTCGGACATCAACGAAGTCATACTCGTCGGTGGTTCCACACGTATCCCTGCCGTACAGGCTATCGTAGAGAAATTTTTCGGGAAAACACCGTCTAAGGGTGTCAACCCCGACGAAGTTGTAGCTGTCGGCGCCGCTATCCAGGG